>JAUTXN010000200.1 GCA_030838045.1 Acidimicrobiaceae bacterium | reverse complement strand
GACTCCTGCGACCGATGCTCCTCCCAGGCGCAGGTTCGTGACCGTCTGCGAAACGTCCTGATGTGTCGTGACGCCTGCCCGGCACACGAGGAGAGTGGCATCGGCCCGGGCTGCGACAACGACACTGTCGGTCGCGCCGACGACCGGCGGACAGTCGAGCAGCACGACGTCCACCGCGCCCTTCAGTGACCTCAAGATCTCGGTCGTTCGCTCGGAGGCAAGCAACTCGGCGGGATTCGGGGGTATCGGGCCGGCGGGCAGCACGACCAACAGGGGGAGGTCCACGACGCTGCGGATTGTGTCGTTCAGCGGAATCTGACGGGCGATGACCGACGTAAGGCCGGTTCCCGCTTCGAGATCGAAGAGTTCGCCAAGTCGGGGGCGCCGCAGATCACAATCGACGATTGCGACTCGCCGGCCCTGCAGGGACAGGACCGCGCCGAGGTTGGCGACCGTCGTCGTCGTGCCCGCGCCGTGCCTCGGGCTGGTGATCTGTAGGACCCGCCCCCCGGTGGCGAGGTCGCGTGATCTGATGACGTTGGCGAGCGACTGGTACGCCTCCCCCGCCTGTGAGAACGGCTCGTGCACGGCTGGCGGCTCACGGCGCCCCCGCGTCGGGTGCGTGACCGGAGGGATCAGGCCCCAAACGGAGAGGTCAGGCCATCGGGTGCGGAACTCCTCGTCCGACTTTATCGAGTCGTCCCGGTAGTCCCGGAAGAAAGCAGCCGCCAGTCCGAATACCAGGCCCACGACGAGGGCCCACAACGTCGTGCGCGTCAGCGTCGCGAGGATCGGTGAGCCCGGAGGTACTGCCGTCGAAAGCAGCCTGGTCTCGGCGTTGTGTACCGCACCGTCGACCTGAAGTTGGCTGAGCTCGTGCTCGAATGCCGCCTGGGTCTTTATCAGGCCGATCCGTTGCTGGCCCGTGGCCCGCGCAATCTGGGCCTGCAGGACGGCGATTCTGTCCTGGATCGGCCGGCTCGCCGCCGTCGCCGCTGCGTTGGCGGTCGCCAACCGGACGTCGATGTAGGCCCGGGCGTAGGCGTTGGCAATGGCTGCCGCCCGGACAGCATTGTCGCTCTCGGCCCTGATGCGGATGATGTTGCTGTCGGCCGGGGCGGACGCCGAGATCGCTGGAGACGGGCCGAGCGTGCGTTCGACTTCGGCATGTACGACCGGGCCAGTCAGCAAGTGGAGCTCCGAGGCCAGGACGCGAAGCGGGTCGTCGGGCGGGGAGGAGGCCGCGGCGCCGGCGACCGCTGCGTCCGCGCTCGGGACGACGAGGATCTGGGCCGTCGCCTGATACTTCGGTCCTCGAGCGAGGGTGAGGGCGATGGAGATGACTACGGCGAAAAAGACGAGACCCGCGATCATCACCTTGTACCGACCGAGCACGCCCAGATAGTCGGTGGTTCGCGGGCCGGCCCGGGTCACCATGGGCACCGGGGCAGGCTACTGGCGGTGAGCGGCTCGGGGCGAATAAGGCGGGCCCGGGTTGCGTCGTATTCTGGAGCGTCGGACCAGTCCCTTCCGTCGCCGGGAGCCCCGTGGCCAATCGTGATGCGCCGGTGGATGTGAACCCGCTGCGGACCGTGGGCGTCGACGCCTGCCCGGTCTGTGGAGGTTCGGGCCCGATCCTGTATCGACGGCTCTATGACCGGGTCTTCCACGTGCCGGGGATATGGAGCATGCGGCGCTGCGAGGACTGTTGGTCTCTCTGGCTCGATCCTCGGCCGATCGGCGACGACCTGCACCGGGCGTACGAGTCGTATTTCACCCACCAGGCCGCGCCCCTTGCGGCCCGGCGGAGCGTGAAGGCGGAGGCCGCCGCCAGGCTTCGCGTCCTGCGCGATATGGGGACCGATGCCTACATCGCGAGGCGATTCGGCTACCAGCGGTCTGGTCCCGTCTGGACCCGGCTGCTGGCCCTGGTCGTCGGAATGTGGCCCGGGCGTCGCCTCGACGCGGAGTTCAAGGTGATGCGTCTTTCGGGTGCGGACATCGGACGCCTCCTCGATGTTGGATGTGGCGACGGGGCGGTCCTTGCGGCGCTCGACGCTCGGGGGTGGGAGGTGCAAGGCCTCGACTTTGACCCCGAGGCGGTTGCGGTCGCTCGCGCTCGGGGCCTCAAGGTCGATGTGGGCGAACTGAGCGCCCAGTGCTATCCCGCGGACACCTTCGCTGCTGTCACCATGAGCCATTCGTTGGAGCACCTGCCCGATCCCGCCGCGACCTTGCACGAGATATGGCGAATTCTCGCTCCGGGAGGCAGGGTCGTGATCGTCACGCCGAACGCCGCCAGCTGGCTCCACCGGCGATACGGGTCGGACTGGCAGCCCTTGGAGCCCCCCCGCCACTTGCAGATCTTCACCCGAGGGGCGCTCCAGGACTTGGCCCGTGCTGCTTCCTTCGTGCAGATCGACACGGTGACCACCGCTCGTTCGGCGAACGGCGTGGCCCGGGCGGCGTGGAAGTTCCGACGCCACGGATTCTGGGACATGAGCTCGAGACCGTCGTTGGCCGAGCGGGTGATCATGGAGATGATCCAACAGTTCGAAGCGCGCAAGGTCCGTTCGGACCCCGACGCCGGCGAGGAGTTGGTGCTGACCGCCGTGAAGGACCAGCGGTCAGGGCTCTGATGGAGGCGGGCCGGCTGTGGGATCGAAAAGGGTGCCGGACGGCGGCCCCGGGACGATCGCGGTGAGATAGTTCTTGAATCCCGCGAGTTCCCTGATCTCTGTCGACAGGTCCGGGCGCCGGCGTATGGCGCGCACCGCCTCGGTCGTGTACCGACGCCATAGTCGGGTGGGATCGCGGGCCAATCTCATGGCCCAGTTGAGCCGCAGGGAGTACGCCCATGACGGGTAGTAGGCAGGCTGGTGCACCTGGTCGAGGTAGCCGCCGCAGGTGATCAACAGCCCCGACCGCAGGCGGGCGGCCACCTCGAGCGCCCAGCGCTCCTGGAGGCCGCTGCCGAGTCCGACGACGATGACGTTGGGCTGGCAGGCCTCCAACCACGATGAGATGCCGCCCGATATCGGAAGCTCTGAGTAGCCATCTCGCGTGTCGACGATGGATGCGGTCGACGGGATGGCAAAACGTTGTCGGAAGGCGGCGGCTGCCTTGTCGAGCGACGGGCGCCGCGTACCGATGAGGGCGATTCGGGCCCCCTCAAGAAGGGGCAGGAGCCGGGGCAGGACCAAATCGGCGCTGGTTCTCTCATGTGAGCTGTAGCCGAGCAGCTTGGTGAGCAGCAGCCCGTCTACCCCGACGTAGTCCATCCAGGCGAGCGTCGCCATGCCAGAGTCGAGCCACCGCAGGGCACCGTGGTGATTGAGCCACGTGACCGAGACGACGCCACCCGTTGCCCACTGCTCGGCCAACCGGTCGGCGAGGAGGGTAGAAGCCTGAACGCCACTCAACACGGTGCCGTCAGCTCCGGTCGAGCTTCGTCAACAGCGACCAGTCCAGCGGTGCTGCTAGCGAGCGCAGAGGCCACGATCGTCGCGCCCTGAGGCCCCGCGTCTGCCACCGTAAGTTTGCCGTCCATCCCCATTTCCGGTGGAGCTCGAGGTGGCTGAACTCGTAGAGGGTATCAGCGCGCCGGCCACGCGTTGCCCGCTCGTGGTGCGTGACTCGCCCGCAATCGTGAAGCGAGGGCAGCCAGCCGGCCTGACGGCATCTGATTGACCAGTCGATGTCCTCGGCGTACAGCGGGAAGCGCTCATCCATCGGACCGACGCCTTCCCACGCTCGACGGCTGACCGCGACACACGACCAGGGCAAGTACTCCTCAGCGCTGAGGATCCGAGACCCCTTGGCCGGGGGGGCATTGCGGGCCACCCAGCGCTGTGATCGGCGCAAGGTACGTCGCTGGAGGCGGAAGAGAGCCCCAGAGCGGAGACCGGCGGCCCGGAGGAACTCCTTCAGCGGTGTCGGCAGTGTCCCGACGCTAAAGGTCGGTGACCCGTCAGGCCCGACCAACACCGCACCGACGACACCGGACGCCGGCTCGGACCGCAGGGCCGACGCTAGTTTGACCAGGGCGTCGGAACGCATCTCGAGATCAAAGTTGACGACGCACGCCTCCTCCTGCCCATCGTCGATGAACACCTTCCGTAATGCGGCATTGATATTCTCGGCGAATCCCAGAGGAACATTGTTGACGGTGACGATGGCCCCGTCTGGAAGGACTTCGTATCGACCCGCTCCCGGGTCGTTTATCGTTATGTATACATTTCCGAGAGTGGGGGCCTCAATCAACCATGGCGGAGGCGCGACATTACCGTGAAGAATGCAAACCACGTTAATCACACTATGCTCGATGACCTAGGATGCCGTCTGGTGGATGAATCCCGAGGCGATCTCAGCACGAAGTGGCCTCTGTCGCCTCAGGAATCCACCCGGATTGAACGTGAAGTAGAATTTTTCTCTGCTGTGGTCGACCACAAAGCTCGAGTTGCGGTCGAGGAAGGCGTCGACCGTCTGGCTTCGGCTAACGCCACGGGGGGAGGCGACTGCACCTTGCGTGTCTTCGACGACGAGATAGCCGTCGACCGTCACCAGCGTGCTGTAGGCATCGAGCACCTCCGCCAGTTGATCGTCGCCGGCCGTCGACCCGATGATCACCGTCACGCTGGTTCGCCCATCGGTCGCCGCGTGCGCCACGCCGAGAAGGTCCAAGGCCGTGACGTCGGTGCCGGGGTCGATCGACAACACCTCGCCTCGTGAGGTCATGCGGCAGAGGTCGGTCAGGCAATGGGCGCTGCTTGTTGCCAGGGCGACGATCACCTCGGCCCGGGTCTCATGAGCGATCTCCTGATAGATCCAGAGGTCCAGGGGGCATGTCGATGCCGCACGCCCCATCCACCAGGCGGCAACGTCTGATCCCGGGTAGCTCCTGCGAAACTCCGAGACGATGAAGCGCTCCTGGCCCGCGCTGATGTACAGCCGCCGCCCCGCCCGGCGGCCGATCTCGCGCAGGCGGGCGGCGTACCGCTGGTACCGCCCCACGGCGAAGGTGGCTCTCACGGCGACCGAAGAGACACAGTGAAGAGGCGAGCAGTGGATTCGTACGCCGTGTTCTGGCTGGCAGGGATCGGGTTTCTCTGGTGGCCGGCGATCATGCTCCTCACGCTATGGGACCGGCGAGTTCACCACCGCCGCCCGATCGCACTCTGGCTGACCACGTCTTCCCTCGTAGCGAGCTTGCTGGTGGCCGTCGCGCTGCAGGCCAGCTTCTCGCGGCTGCTCGGCGCGGTCGCCAACTTGTCGGTCTGGATCACGGTGTGCGCGGTGCTCGCTCGCCGGGATGAGGATCTCGACGTGGGCGGGGTGATCCGGGGGGTCGTCGACCTGGCCGCCTTTCAAGGCGTACTGGTGATCGTCGCCCGGCTCGGCTATCCGGCCTTCAGCGGGACCAGGCTTCCTCTCGCGCGCCTCCTGCCGGCATCACTCGCAGACGATGCCAACGTCGCCGCCTTCTCCACCGTGCGGTTGGCCTTCCTGGACTACTACAACAAGGTCGTCATACGCACCGGAGGCATCTTCGGTACCCCCACTTGGGCCGGCGCCCTGGCCGCCATCGCGATCCTCCTTCTGCTCTTCGCCGGTGACTCCCTCGGTCCGTTCGTCCGCCGGCCCGTCGTGCGCCTCCCGCTCGTGGCCCTGTTCGGGACCACATTGTTCCTTTCATACGCCCGAGTCGACGTGGTGGCCCTCGGTCTCGCCGCTGGTGCGATCATCGCCATGAACGCTCGACGTGTCGTCCATCCGAGCCTGTGGCTGGCAACCGTGTTCCTGGCGATCGGCGCGGTGTTCGCCGTGCTCCCGGTTCTGCCGCTCCACGCCTGGTTCGCTGACGTCAACAACGCCCGACAAGGCTCTCTTGTCGCCCGAGGCGACATTTACACTCCTACCCTGAAGGCGATCCTCAAGGCTCCCACGCCGGTGCTCGGGTCCGGCATCAAGCCTCGTGTGAACGGTCTGGTCGCCAGTCTCGGGACGCACGGGACCTATCTGGGTCTCGCGTATCGCGGCGGTCTCGTATGTGCGGCCAGCTTCCTCGTCTTTTTGATGGCGCTGGCAGCGCGAAGTCTCGACCGCGACGCGGAGTTGGCGTTCGGATTGGCGTGCTTTCTTCTCATATGGTGTCTCACCGACGATATCGACGCCGGTAATCTCATGCCGCTGGTGATCGTCATCGCATATGGCTCGATGCTTGTCCGATCCGGGCGAAGGAAAGACTGGGCCCCGTCGGCACTGGAAGCCCCGAGCTAAGGGATTCGCTTCAAGAATCCCCCTGGATTCAGCGTCAATCCGAACTTCTCCCGGTCACGGTCCACCGCGAACAACGCCTGCTCGGAGAGAAATAGGTCGACGGCTTCCATCGGACCAGGTCCGAACTCTGGAGCCACCGGGTGACCATTGATGTTCGTGTCCTCCACGACGAGATAGCTTCCCGGTGAGACAAGCGCGCCATAGAGCCTCAGCTCTTCGATCACGTGCTCGCAGCGGTGGTCAGAATCGAGTAGCACCACGACGGTGGGGGTGTCGCCGGCTGTTGCCGCCGCCCTGGAGGCCTCCGCGAAAACCAGCGGGTCGGTCGAGGACCCCTGTAGATAGCGGATCCGGGGGTGTCGCGGTCGGGGGCTTCGTGGCCACAGATCGATTGATAGCACCGAGCCGTGACCGAGCAGATCGAGCACTGACGCGAGGAACAAGGCGCTGCCGCCCCAGGCGGTGCCCGTTTCGATGATGAGGTCGGGGTTCAGTTCGTTGATGATCTCCTGGTAGACCCATAGGTCGAACGGGCATTTCCAGATCGGGACACCCATCCAATAGGTGCTGCGCCACGTGCCACCGAACACTTCGGACTCGTAGTAGAGCCGATGGAACCGCTCGATCGGATCGCCGCCGTCCGGTCCGCGACCGACACGCGTCCGCAGTACTCGGCTGGCCAAGCTTGCCCTCTGCTTGAGGTGGGGGAGAAGCTCTGACGCGTGCATGGCCTCTTGCGCAGGCTAGTGGCGACCTGAGATCGGGTTGACCGAGCTCCCCCCCGTCGCTCCCTCCGGGGTCCGGAGCCGGCTGCTGGCCGCTCGTGGGTCGGCAGGGCTCTGGGCGATTGCCGACCAGAGCATCGTGAGCGTGGGGTCGTTCCTCGTCACGATCGTGCTGGCCCGTACCCTTCCGGCGTCGGAGTTCGGTGTGTTCGGCGTTCTCCTGGGCGTGCTCGTGACCGCGACCACGGCCCACACGTCGCTCATCGGGATCCCGCTGATGGTGTTGAGCGCCAACGAGGATCACCGCAACCAGCTCCCGACCGTCGCACTGGCGTGGACGCTGGTGTCCGGGACGGTGTTCTCGGCCGTCTTGGTGGGGGCCGCCGTGATCGTCGGCCGGCCCGGACTCATTGCCTTCGCGGTGCTGGCGCTGCTCGCAGGACAATTCCAGGAGACGTTACGACGTTCCCTCATGGGACGGCTTGAATTCTCCCGGGCGACCCTGGGCGACGCCGTCAGCTACGTGGGCCAAGCCGCCGGTGTGGCGGCTCTCGCTGTTCTCGGCGAGCTCACGCTCGCTCGAGCATTGCTGGTCATGGGCGTGACCTCGTTGGCCGCGGCCGGACTGCAGTACTGGCAGGTCCGGCCGGCGGTCAAGGGGGCCTTGTTCCGCCCCGACCTGGTGCGGCCGTTCTGGCAGCTCGGGAAGGCCCTGATCGTGGTCAACGGGATCGGAGGCTTGACCGTGCAGAGCTTCCCCTGGCTGCTGGCGGCCTTCGCCGGCGTAGCGTCCGTGGGCTCGTTCCAGGCACTTCTGGCCGTGATGGGGTTCACCAATCCGCTCATGCTGGCGGTCAACAGCATCATCACCGCCGAAGTGGCTCGGGCTCAAAGCCTCGAACCAGCGGCACGGCGGGGGAGTGAGTTCGCCATCGCCCGCCGGTACGCCATCGCGGGAGGGGTACCGCTCCTCGCGTACTGCTCCCTGCTCTGCGCATTTCCGAGACCGATCCTCGGGCTCTACTTTGGGACGGCCTCGGTCTATCGCGGCCTCGGTCCCGAACTGAGAATCTTCCTCCTGTTCTCAATCGCCCAATACGGCTACTTCGTTGTCGCCGGCGTACTCAACGCGAGACAGGACACCAAGGCACTCTTCCGAGCCCAGATGGCGAGTGCCCTGACGGTACCGCTGTTGGCCGCGCCCCTCATTGCAGCCAGATCGACGCTCGGCGCGGTCATCGGCGCGGTCATCTCTGCGACCGTCCGGGGGGGAGTCGCGGGGTTCGGGGTCCTCAGAGGTGCCCGGCAACCGGGATCTTCTCGAACACTGCGATGATCGACACACCGAAGCGCTTCAGGGGCGAGTGTTCGAGTGCTTCCAGCATTGGTCGGATGTACCGGGTGCCGCGGGTCCAATTGTCGAGCGGTGGCATGACCGCGTCCCAGGCGACGAGCCGGAGGCCCTCGTTGCAGACGGCTGCCTCGAGATCGCGGCGGCTGAAATTGCGCGCCGTCGACAACCGTCGGTGGAGAGGTTTCACATAGGGCAGGAACGGAAACCACCGCGCCGGATAGACGTGCCCCTTCCCGAAGTCGACGGTGTGGGTCTCCAGGGGGAAGAGCCGATTCGGACAGCTCACCATGAAGGCTCCACCGGGCCGCAGAACCCGTTGTATCTCCCGCATCGCCTGAGGCAGGTCGACGACGTGCTCGATCACTTCGATCGCGGTGACCATGTCGAAGTAGTCGTCGGGATAGTCAAGGTCCTCGACCGAGGCCACGCGGATTGTGAGATTGCTCGATTGCAGTCGACGGTCCTGGAAGTCCTTGATCCGCTCTGGCTCGATGTCTATGGCGTGGACCTCCCGGAACCCACGTCCGAGAATCGTGGTGTATGCGCCGTTGCCGCAACCGACGTCCAGCAACCGATCACCCTCCAGCGCTCGATGCCGGGCGAACGCTCCGAGCCGCTTGGCCACCGCGGATGCGCCGTACACGACCGGGCAACCGAGAGACAGCGGTCGTTCGGAATCGGGTGCGTCGGGGTGTTCGATCATGGACGCCACCTCCTTGCCGGTACCCAGACATAGTTCCCGAAGGGTCGGATACCCTTGCGAGGATACGTCCCTTGGGCGGGGCGGGATTGAGGGGGCGATCATGAGGGTCGGTTTTCGCATCGCTGTGCTGGCACTGGTCGCGGCAGCGGCAGTCCTGGTCACCGCCGGCGCCGCCCAGGCCAACGTCGCGTTGAGCGTTTCGTTGTCGTGGCCGTCTGGGGCGGGAGTCGGGGCGCAAGCTGTCCCTGCGTCGTTTACCATCCAGAACACCAACACTCCCCCGCAGCAGGCCGACACGCTGAAGGTGACGCTGCTCCGCCTGGCGCCCTCCTGCGCCAGTGTGCGTTCTGGGACGACGGTGTGCCCATCGCCTGACCCAGGTGTGTACAGCCTGTCCCCGACCGCCGTCGGTCAAGCGGGCACGGCGTGTGCGGGGATTACCTTCGCCGTCTCCGCCCCCGATGCCAGCGGTACGGTCACGCTCACGCCCGGGACGGCGGTGGTGCTGCAACCGCCAGGAGGCCCAGTTGGCACGGACCGGTGCACTGTCAACCTGCTGGTCAACGTGACGAAGGTCCCGAGCACCGACGTCGATCCTGCGGCCGGCGTCCAGACGTGGACCAACCTGTACGTCGAGGCCACCAGCTCCCCGAGCAACCTGAGCCCCTCGGTGGGTCCAAGTCTTGAAACCACGGTGAACCCGGGTGTCCCGGGCCTGTCCACCAGCGCATCGGTCGTGGGCTCCACGGTGTCGGACACGGCCACCCTGACCGCGGCGGGCAACGGACCGGTGCCCACCGGGACGGTCACCTTCAACGTCTACGGTCCCAATGACGCTACCTGCAGCGGGACTGCGCAGACATCGATCCAAGTCCTGGCGAGCGGGCACGCGACCGCAGCCTTCCCCGTCTCCGGGGCTGGTGCCTACCGCTTCAAGGTCAGCTATAGCGGGGATGCCAACTACATGTCCCGGATCGGCCAGTGCAACGATCCCGGCGAATCGGTCACCGTTGTCGCCCGATCCCGACCGAGCGACTTCGACGGTGACGGCAAGTCCGACGTGGCGGTGTTCCGGCCGTCGACGGGGACGTGGTATGTCAGCTTGAGCGGCGGCGGTAGCCCGGTCGTGCCGTGGGGGGCGTCGGGTGACGTTCCGGTGGCAGGGGACTACAACGGTGACGGCAAGTCTGATGTGGCGGTGTTCCGGCCGTCGACGGGGACGTGGTACATCAGTCTGAGCGGTGGTGGGTCGACGGCGTCGAGTTGGGGCTCGGCCGGTGACATTCCGGTGCCCGCGGACTTCAATGGTGACGGCAAGTCTGATGTGGCGGTGTTCCGGCCGTCCACGGGGACCTGGTATCTACAACTCAGTGGCGCAGGGACGTCCGCCAGCATTTGGGGGGCGTCGGGCGACATTCCTGTCGCGGCAGACTACGACGGCGATGGCAAGGCGGATCTGGCGGTGTTCCGGCCGTCGACGGGGACCTGGTACATCCAACTGAGTGGCGGGGGAACGACCGCCACCCGGTGGGGGGTATCGGGCGACGTGCCAGTCGTAGGGGACTACAACGGTGACGGCAAGGCCGATCTGGCGGTGTTCCGGCCGTCGACGGGGACGTGGTACGTCAGCCTGAGCGGAGGCGGCAGCCTGGTCATGAACTGGGGGGCGTCAGGCGACAAACCGATCGGCCAACCTCCGGGCACGTAGCCACCCCAGGGCACGTCATGACGTGAGTCCGAACCAGGGCAGGACGGACTGGACGACCACGATCGCCGACATCAAGCTGACGGCACCGACACAGACGGTGGCCACGACGCGAAAGATCGGGCCGTTGACGGCGTCGCCGAGGACACTGCGCCGGTTGGCCAGGATCAGCACGAAGATCAAGATGACCGGCGTGATGATGCCGTTGAGGATCTGGGTGCGGATCAACAGGTCGATCAGGTTGCCGCCGAGCAGCGCCACCCCGGCGCCGACGACGACCTGGAAGGTGAACAACGACAGGAACAGCGGTGCTTCGGCGAACCGGCGCGAGACCGACCGCTCGACCCCGATGGCCTCCGACAGGGCATAGGCGGTCGAAAGCGGCACCACCGCCGCCGCCAGGGCCGAGGCGCCGAACAGCCCGAACGCGAACAGCTGGACCGCGAAGCGTCCCGCGACGGGCTTCAGGGCCGCCGCCGCGTCCTTGGCCGACGTCAGCGGCTGGCCCAGCCGGCCGATCGTGGCACCGGTGGCGATGATTATGAACAGGCTGATGATGTCGCCGAAGATGGCCCCGCCGATGGAGTCCAGTTTCTCGTAGCGGTACTCCTCGGGACCGATCCCCTTGTCCGCCACCGCGGCCGCCACGTAGAGCTGCATGTACGGCGTGATCGTGGTCCCGATGAGTGCCACGCCGAGGAGTATGAAGTTCTTGCTCGTCAGCAGGTGGGGAATGAGCGTCGACCCGAGGGCCTCACCCCAGTTGGGGTGTCCGAGAATCGCCGCCAGCGGGTAGGCGAAGAAGATCAACGACAGCACGAGGAAGATCCGTTCGGCGTAGCGGTAGGAGCCGAAGAGCACCAACGCCCAGATGGCCAAGGCTGCGATCGGGATGCTGATGAAGCGGCTGACGCCCAGGAGCTCCAGGGCGGCGCCGATACCGGCGAACTCCGAGACGACCAGCCCCACGTTGGCCACGATGAGGCACAACAGGGCGAAGGCGGATATCCGGAGGGTGAACTCCTCGCGGATGAGCGCCGCCAGTCCTTTGCCCGTGAACGCGCCCAGCCGGGCCGCCATCTCCTGCACCACGACCAGTCCCACGGTGACGAGCACCATGAAGAACAGGGTCCGGTAGCGATACTGGGCCCCTGCCGAGGCGTACGTGATGATGCCGCCGGCGTCGTTGCCCGCGTTGGCCGCAATGATCCCCGGGCCGGCCCAGGCCAGGTAGGTGAGAAAGCGCCGCCGCCGCGAAGGGCGCAGGGTGAGATGGGAGGCGCCCTCGCCGGCCTCGGCGGCCGCGTCGTCCTCGGCGGTGGCCGAGGTCGTCAAGAGAGCAACCTCGGGAAATGGAACCGGCCGCGCTCGGGCAGCAGCGCGTCGATCACATCGTCGGCGAGGATGCGCCCGATGGGGCGCTCGTCGTCGTCGACCACCACGACCGACGAACGACGGGCTTCGGTGAGCTGTGACGCCACCTCCCGCAGCTCGGCGTCGGCCGACACCGTGACCGGCTCGGTGTTGCCGAGGAGCTCGCTGATCTGCTGGTCGTCGAGCGCGATGGCCAGGTGGTACAGGCTGACGTCGTCGAGGTAGCGCTCGTTGTCGTCGACCACGGCCACCGCGTCAATATCGCCCCGGTGGTCGACCTCGGCGCGCAGACGCTCCCGCACTGCGGCCACCCGCTCGTCGGTGGTGGCCAGCACCAGGTTGGTGGTCATGAATCCGCCCGCGGTGTTCTCACGGTATTCGAGGAGTTCGGTCAACTCCTCGCGCCGCTCGTCCCCCATGTGTTCGAGCAGTTCCTCCCGCTCGTCCTCGTCGAGGTCGCGCAGTGCGTCCACCGCTTCGTCCGGCTCCATGTTGGCGACCAACTCCGCCGCCTGCTGGGCCGGGGTCTCACGCAGCAAGGCGCCCAGCTCCTCGGGGTCCATCTCCTCGAGGGCGTCGGCCGCCATCTCCGGTTCGAGGCTGGCCAGCAGCTCCTGGCGTCCCGATCGCCCGAGGTCCTCCAGCAGGTCGGCCAGCTCACCGGGGCGCAAACGGTGCAGGCCCTCATTGGACGATCGCAGCTTCACCTGGCGCACCTCGCCCGCGAATGGCTGGATGTTGGACCAGTCGATGACCCGCTCGGGCGTGGGCCGGCCCCGCCACCGTTTCGGGCCCAACCGCCGCAGCAGCGTCTGGACGCTGACATCGGCGCCGACCAGGCGCAGCACGCGCTCCGGCCCCGCCCCGCCGCCCGATGACACGGTCGCGGCGGGCATCCAGGCGATGTAGAGGTCGGCGGCCCGGATGACCTGGACGCCGTCGATGTCGACCAGTTGGTGGTCCACCACGTCCTTGCCCAGCATGACTTCGCCGGGGCGGCGGGCGAACTCGCGTAGGTCCAATCGGGCCGAGCGCAGCCGCACCCGGTCGTGGGTCACGTCGGCGACGTCGTCCATGGCCACGAACGCCACCCGGCGGCCAACCCGCACGACAAGGCCCGTGACGGGCGGGTAGGACTCCTCTCCGTCCCAGCGCGCGACGACGTCGACCAGCGTCCCGACCTCCTCACCGGCCTGGTTGAGTACCGGTCCGTGGGTCACGCCGGCCAGGGAGATGAGGTTGTCGCGCAGAGAACGCGTGGCCAGCAGACGCTGTTGGCGCTGGCGCCGGGCAGCCCGTAGTGGATTGGGAGGAAGGGGAGGACGGATGGCCATTGCTACCCTCGCACTGGTTGGCGGGAACGGGAGGGGCGAGCCGGCCAAGCCGTCGACTGACGTGTGGAAGCGAGCTACACGGCAGTCCCGGCTCGGGAGGCGCATGAGGAGCAGGATTGCCAGCGACTACTCGGGGGTTCGCCGTTGTGCATGCGTCCTCACCTCCTCAAGTCGGCCGTGCGCCAGACTATCGCTCCCGTGCGGCCCGAGTTTCACCGCTTGGAGCGCACGGAGCGGTCGGCCGGCCGTTGTCACAGACCGTGTACCGACGGGGTGAACCGGGCCAGGTAGGACGTCAGGTATCGGTAGGTGTCGGTCGCCAAGAGCACCCCGAGAATCACCAGCAACACCCCCGCGACCCGTTCAAGGGCGCGGCCCGCCCGGCGCAGGGCAACAGTCAGCCGGGGCAACGATGCCAAGCCCAATGACGCCACGAGGAACGGCACGCCGATGCCGAGGGCGTATGCGAGGAGAAGGAGTGCCCCCCGACCCGCCTGACCGCCTTGGGCGGCCACCGTCAAGGCGGCGGCCAGCAGCGGTCCCACGCACGGCGTCCAGGCGGCGCCGAACGCGATGCCGATCACATAGGGGCGAAGCGGTCCTGCGACGCGCGGCAGGGTGCGGAACAGCCGCGCCTCGCGCAGGAACGGTCCCCGCACCAAACCCAAGAGGGCCAGGCCCATGAGCGCCACGACGACGCCGCCGACGCGCTGCACGACCTGCTGGAGGTGGTGGAGCGACGACCCCACGAGGCCCGCGGCGGCACCGAGACCGGCGAAGACGGTGGCGAAGCCCAGCACGAAGACGGCCGTGGCGGGCACCGCCCGGCTGGCGTCTCGGCCGTCGGCTGCCTCGCCGGTGATGATGCCGAGGTAGGCCGGAAGAAGGGGGACGAGGCACGGCGCCAGGAACGACGCCACCCCGGCGCCGAACAGGGCGACCAGGTCACGTAGCACGGCCGCGCCCCATGGTCAGGTCCCGAATGTGAAGGCGTAGGCGAGCAGGCCCGGCGCCGCCGCCGTGACGCGCAGAACGTGGCCCTCGACCGCGGGCCCGAGCACCAGACGGAACATGTCGGCGTCGGCCACCAGGACCGAGGTCCGCCCGGTGCTGTCAACCACTGTCTGGCTGGTCCGGTAGGCGGGTGGGAGGGGCTTGCCGTCGAGTTCGAGGGTGACCTCGACCGGTCCCGACGCGGGGGGCGCCAGGACCAGATTGACCTCGCGTGCTTGGTAATGCAGGACGATGGCGCTGGTGGCGGCATCGGCTTGCACATAGTCGCCGGTCCCGGTCCATGGACCCGACAGGCGAGCGGTGTCGACCGGAACCGCCGCCGGGTCGGGGTAGGTCGCGGGGCCCTGCCTGGCCGAGTTGCCGCGCAGCACGCCGAGGTAGGTCTCAGGTGTGATATCGCCGGGGGAGGGCGTGGCGGAGGGGGCCGTAGCACCCGCCACGGACGGATCGGTGGCGCGCGGCGCGCCGGCGTCCACTCGCAGCAGCGTCCTGATGACGTCCTCGGTTTGGCGGTAGTCGCCCTCGCCGATGTGGTTGTATCGGACGTGACCGGTCCCGTCGGCGATGTAATCGGCGGGCCACGAGTTGTTCTGGAAGGCGTCCCAGACCACCATTTTGTCGTCGAAGGCGACCGGCCAGGTCACGCCCAGGTCCTTGACCGCCCGGGTCACGTTGGCATGGTTTTTCTCGAAGTCGAACTCCGGGGAATGGATCCCGATGACGACCAGCCCTTCGTTGCGGTAGCGCTCGTACCACGCCCGGACGTAGGGGATGGTGCGCACGCAGTTGACGCAGGAGTAGGTCCAGAAGTCGTACAGCACGACCTTGCCGGCCAGGCTGGCCGGCGTGAGCGGTGGCGAGTTGAGCCAGCCTGCGGCGTTCACGACGGGCGCGACCGGACCGACGGCGAGGCGGTTGGTGTCGACCTTGGGCTGGAGGTTGGATGGGCTGGTGTGGGCCGCGAAGACCACGGCCCCGCCCGCCAGCACGACCAGGACAAGGGCGACGGCGGCATAGAGTCGCCGGCGGTCGCCGGGTGGCCCGGCATGGGCGGAGGTCATCAGGGGGCAATCTTGGCCCAAGGCCCGGGCCCCGTCGGTTCAGCACCCCGGGCGGTTCAGAGGTTGAAGGGAACCCCGATTCAGAGGTTGAAGGGAACCCGGAGGCTGGGCGCGCCCGCCGCCGCTCCGAGGCGGCCGGGTAGGGCCAACATCTCCTCGGTCGTGCGCAGCAGCGCGAAGTGGTCGAACGGCTGGGTCACGACCGTGCCGGGGCGAACCGCGGGCCCGATCACGATGTTCGGCATCGGGCTGTTCTCGTCCCAGACCACGATTACCGCCGTTCGGCCGGCCCGGTAAACGGTGCTCCCGAGGATTTTGGGCACCTCCTGCGCCAGCCACGCGTCGCCCGTCGCCACCGAGCAGTCGTGGGTGTCGTGGCACAGGTTCGGCGTGATGAAGGCGAATGTCGGGAGGTGGCCTTGGAGGGCGCCCGGCCAGGCTCCGAAGGCCACGTCGTCGGCCCGGCACGCGGCGCGGTCGTCGCCCGCGGGCCCGACGTAGTACGCCGCCGGGTTGTGCTTGACGGCGTACTGGCCGCCCGGCGCGAGCTGGCATGGCTGGCCCATGTCCTCTTGGTAGCTCCCTTCGCTGCCCCCGGCCGCTCGCACCTGGCGGAACAGGTTGTCCACCGTCAGCGGATGGCTGGACGGTGAGGCGTCGTCGGTGATGCCTTGTGTGGCGCCCGACGTCGCCCCGATGTAGTTGGGGAGCGAAGGGCTGCCGACGTTTCGGTAGGCGGTCGCGGTGGCGCACTGCGACGCCAAGGACACCTCGTAGGGAGCTGCGGCCCGATCACCCAGGACCTGCGGCCAGGTGTGGTTCTCCATCCAGATCCAGATCACGTGCTCGTAGGTCTGAGGGGCGGCGCCCGCCCAGCCGCAGGGGCCCGCCGGGGTGGTCCCCGTCGTCGTGGTCGTGCTCGCAGCAGGGGCGCCCGTGGCCGTCGTCGTGGTCGTCGGGGTGCTCGCAGCAGGGGCGCTGGTCGGCGAGGTCACCGAGGCGGCAGTCGGCGCCGGCCGGCGCGATGGTGAGTTGCAGGCGGCCAGCAAAACCAGAAGCAGGACCAGAAACAGGACCAGACGCAGGACCAGACGCAGGATGAAGACGCAGGGTTGGCCGGCCGATCGCTTGATCGGCCTGCCAACCCCGCAACCCCCGCCCCTCGTGGTGGAAGCCGTGGGCGCTGGCGGCACTGCCTCGGAACCACTCGCGAGGGTCAGGTGGTATCCCCCTGTCCAGAGGAACGCACGACGGACCGAAGACTTGCGGTGGTTTATGACTGGGACTGGACGATCCACTCCTCGACCACTTCCCTGAGCACCGGGAGGCCAACCGATCCTGACCCGAGTACCGCGTCGTGGAAACCCTTGATGTCGAAACCGGCACCGAGGGCGCAGCGGGCGGCGTCCCGGAGGCGGAAGATCTCCCGCTGGCCGACCTTGTAGGCCAGGGCCTGACCAGGCATGGCGACGTAGCGGTCCACTTCGACCGCGATCTCGTCGTGAGACATGGGGGTGTGGGCCGACATGAACTCGATGGCCTGCTCACGAGACCAGCCCATGGCGTGCAGCCCGCTGTCGACGACCAGGCGGCACGACCGCAACGAGTCTGCGCTCAGCATGCCGAGTCGGTCGAGATCGCCGGGGTACAGCCCCATTTCCTCGGCCAGTCGCTCGGAGTACAACCCCCAGCCCTCGCAGTAGGCGGCGTTGACGAGCGAGAACCGTCGGAACCGGGGAAGGCTGGTGAGCTCCGAGGCGATCGTCAACTGCAGGTGATGGCCGGGTATCGCCTCGTGGAAACCGATTGAGGCCCCTTCGTAGCGCGCCTTCTCCTCGGGATGGTAGGTGTTGACGAAATAGGTTCCGGTTCGTGAGCCGTCGGGTGCGGGCGGGACGTAGTAGGCACCGGGCGAGTCGGGGGCGAGAAAGTCCGGTACCGGTTCGATGGCGCAGGCCGATCGAGGCAGCCGGCCGAACCAGTCCGGCATGGCCGCTGAAGCCGACTCCAGGATCGCCCGGGCCGCCGCCATGATCTCCTCCGGGGTCTGGTAGCGCAGGCTCTTGTCGTCACGGAGGCGGACGAAGACCTCGGCCGGTTCGGTGATCCCGAACAGCCGGCCCGCGACTGCGGCGTACTCGGCCGGCAACTTGTCCGTCACCTCGGACAGCCCGAACTCGTGCACTTCCGCAGGTGTGAGGTCGAGCGACGTGTGGTGGCGCACCCAGGTGGCGTACATCGCGTCACCGTCGTCGAGCCATCGCAGGCCGCAATGCTCGTCATCCCGGGCGACGGGCAGCAGGTGGTCGCGGAGGACTCCGGCGATGTGCTGGTACGCCGGCCGAACCGACTCGCGGACCGCTTCGTCCAAGGCCGAGCGCCACTCTGCCTCGCCGTCCCAGCCGTCGGGGCCCTTCATCTGGCCGAAAACGTCCGCGGTGGGCGGCGACGCAAGATAGCCCTCGATCATGTTGAGCGACCGGTCGATGCAGACCCTCGCCGGCGTCCGGCCCGCCGCCACGCCGTCGAGGAATCGCTGACCGACTTGCTCGAACGCCCGGGGGATCTGGCGCAGGCGCTCGACCAGTTTCCAGGCCGACTCGGCGTCGGGGGCCGACACCAACGAGGCCGAGATCAACAGGCCCACGTGGTAGCCGGTCATCTGGTCGGATTGCAGCTCGACCAGGCGCCCATCGATCGCCGCCATGGCTTCGCCGAGCTCCTGGGCCAGCTGGCTGCATGTCGCCCGGTCCTCGACGTCGAGCGCCGACCGGTCGATCGCGTCCAGGCGGTCGGACAGTTGGGCCCACCTGGTGCGCAGTCGTTGCTCACCTTCGGCCGAAAGATCCTCTATGCGGTCGTCGTAGCGGTGGTCGCCGAGCATGGTCGCCGTGGTGGGATTGGCCTCCAGCAGGGTTTCCCAGTAGTCCTCGGCGAGGGTGCGTACGCGGTCGTCGGGCATCGGGTTCGACGGTAGCCGCCTTGGGCGCGACCACCGCTCCGCCGCCCCGGGGAGACGGCGCCGGCTCCCGTCGATTCCCGCTCTTCGTGGGCGCGCCGTGGGCGGATGGGAAAACTTCAGCCGCGGGCTACGAGGATCCACTCGATCGTCGTTGTCGGCGGTATTGAGTGCCCCGGGCGCCGTGAGCGAGTTGATGGTGAAGCTGGCGCCGGTGACTATTCCGCCGTCGACCAAGACACCGGGCGTGCCGCTCAGGGTCCGGTATCCCTTGTGGATGACGGAGAGTGCGGTGTCGGCCAGCGACGTCGGGATGATGACCTCTCCGGGGGCGCCACCGCGGTGGACCACGTCGGCGCCGAAGCCGCGGGAGCGCCCGATCCCGTCACCACTGGGTCGGCGAGCGCCGCGGTCGGCGCCAGCACCACCGCGGCTCCTGCGCCCGCCGCCCCGGTACCCAACAGCCGCGGAAGCCGACGGCGCGAGACTCGCGCGGTGCCGGATGTGCGGCCGGCATGTTCCGCCCGTCGGCGTTCGTGGACGGTGCCTCAGTAGACATGATGCCGGACACTCGGTGGGGGGTCGATCGACCACCT
>JAUTXN010000181.1 GCA_030838045.1 Acidimicrobiaceae bacterium | reverse complement strand
TGGTCAAGCCCGCCCGAGGCGAGCAGGGGCGGGGAGTGACCGTCGGCGTCACGACCCCGGTGCAACTGCACGAGGCTTGCCAGGTCGCCCGGAAGAGCTGGACCGTCGTCCTCCTGGAGGAACACCGGGTGGGCGATGACGTCCGAGCGGTCGTTATCGGCGGGAAGCTGGTCGCCGCCGCGGTGCGCCGGCCCGCGGCCGTGACCGGTGACGGCCACTCGACGGTGACCCGGCTGATCGAACGGGGCGGGCGGCGGCGGGGCGACGGCGGCGGGGTCGGTCCGATTCCCGTCGACTACGCGCTGGTCCGCACGGTCCACGCCGCGGGGTGGGACCTCGACTCGGTGCTCCCAGCCGGCCATGTCCTAGTGGTGGGGCCGACGGCGAACGTGCACACGGGGGGGACGATTCAGGACGTGACCGACGAGTTGCACCCCGCTTTGGCGGGTCTCGCAGTCGCCGCGACCGAGGCCATCGGGGCGCCCGTCGCCGGGGTCGACATGATCGTGGACTCGCTCGACAAGCCCGACGGCGTCGTCATCGAAGTCAATGAGCAACCGGGGCTGGCCAACCATGAGCCACAGCCCACGGCCGCCCGGTTCGTCGACCTGTTGTTCCCCGACACCAGGCCGGATTGACCCAACGTGTGTTCGGCGCAGGCCCGAGGCGCCTGTAGCCGGCTCCGCGGCGGCCCGGCAGCAACCCGGCGCGTGGCCCGGCGTCAGCCCGGCGAGAACAGATCGACGTCAGCCCGGCCTCAGCCCGGCGAGAACAGATCCTTCGGGAGGAAGGCTGAGACGACCCAGTTGGGAGCATCGACGACCTCACTGATTCGCAGGTCGACGGCGACCGAGCACAGCGCGTAGGCCTGCTGGGCGTTCAGGTCGTAGTAGTTCTGGAGGTGGACGATCATCCGTTCCACGCTCTGACGGGTCGCCCGCATGAGATCCGGTTCGATTCCGGTCGTGACGTGATAGCCGGCGGCAGCGGCGGTCGGACGTTCCAGCGGGGTGGTGAGGTCGAACTCCGGCGTGTCGATGTCCATGTCGTGGCGAACCGAGAGCCGCAATGACACGGTCATCGATCCCTCGATGGCCGTGCCGCACACCTCTCCGTCGCCTTGGGCGGCGTGGGTGTCGCCGACACCGAACAGGGCGCCGTCGACCTCGATGGGCAGGTAGAGCGTCGTTCCGGCCCCTAGCTGACGGGTGTCCATGTTGCCCCCAACCCGACGCGGTGGGATGACGCTGTGTAAGCCCGATTCGGCTGGGGCCACCCCGAGGACTCCGCAGAAGGGTTGGATTGGGACCCGGATGGAATCGGTGAAGATCGCCTCGTCGCCGTCGAAATCCCAGATGTGCAGCCACGGCTCGGCGAAGCGGTCCGCCAACAGTCCGAAACCGGGGATCAGCGCCGTCCAGCCGTAGGTACCCGGCACGACGTCCAGGATGTCGACCTGGAGGACATCGCCGACCTTTGCGCCCTCGACGAACACCGGGCCGCACACCGGGTTGACCCGCCCGAAGTCGAGACCCAGCACCGATTGCGATGTGGATCCCGGCCTGAGCTGTCCGCCCGACGCGTCCTGCGTTTCGACCGACAGCTCGGTCCCTGACGCCACTGAGTAGAGCGGAGGATGGTCCCGGCTCCAGCCGTAGTGGACGCCGGTGCGCAGAAGGTGCAAAGACGATGCGGCCATATGCCGTTTCCTCGGTCGGTGTCGTGGTTGGCGCGGTTCATCGCCGGCGCTCGGCCGTGACGTCCTCGTTTGGGGGTCAGACTTCAGCGTACGGGCGCCCGGGTGGGCGCGCAGCGATCAGGCCTGCGTCATGTCTGCGGCGTACAGAGATGCCGATGGGGCGACTAATCGGCCGTCCTGGCCGAGGACGCATAGAACATCGTCATGGCCGACGGGTGTGTCCCCGCCCAGGCGCGGACGGTCAAGGCCGACTGGTGCACGTTCATCGGCCGCCTCCAGATCTGAGGTTCGAGCCGGTGAGCGCCTGGGGCGCTTTAGGTAAGCCCTACGCCGAGCTCTACTTGAGTTCGAAGTCGTCGATCGGCGCTCGCCGTCCCGTGACTTCGACATCGAACATGGCGGCATGGCCCGCCAGCGCCTGACGGGTGAGATCCTCGGCCTGGCGGGTGTGCCAGTCCAGCGAGTGCTCGTCCTCGTACTCGTAGACAACCTTGAAGGTGAGTTCTGCCAGCATGAGGAGGCAGGCTACTGCGACCCGTCGCGCCTACCGATGCTCGCCTGACTGCGGTCGCTGTTGCTGGCCGACGCGCTCCCGATTCATCCCCCGTAGTTCATCCGCGTGTCCTCCATGCGCAGGACCGGTGTCTCCTCATCGCGCTGGAATCCGCAGTTGGCCACTTCGCCGATGAAAAGCGTGTGGTTGCCGCACGCGACCTCCTGGCGGACGCGACATTCCAGCCACGCCACCGCTTGGTCAAGTACCGGTACGCCCGTGGCCGGCCCGTCGTGGAACGCGAAGCCGTTCAGCGTGGCGGACGCCTCGTCAACCTCGACGGGTTTCACGAACTTGCGCACGATGGCCCGGTCTTCGCGGTCAATCATGCACAGGCTGAAAATCCCGCCCTCGCGGATCAGATCATGGGTGACGGCCGTCTGCTCCACGCCGATCCCCACCAGCTTCGGCTCGAAGCTCAGCTGGGTCGCCCAGTTGAGCGTCATCAGCTGACGTTGCTGACTGGTGCGGCTTCCGACCACGTACAGGCCGTAGGGCATCTTCCAGAGGACCCGGCGACGGAGCTTGTCGTACTCCGAAGGATCGGCGCCTTCGGGAAACGGACCGATCGGTTCGCCTGTTGATCCAGCCATAAGAAGAAGGCTAGGTGGTCTGCACCGCACCGCACCGCACCGCACTGCACTGCACCGCGCTGATCACTCAGCTCAGGCGCAATCCGGTTACTCCGCGTTTATCGGTTCAATGTCACCGGAGCGGAGACACCGTGACCCCGCGCGCTTCGCCTTCACGCGAGGACTCAGGGCAGCGCGTGGCCCCCCGGTTAGCCGGAGGAAAACCATGTGCTCTCGTCACATGCCGCTGCGACACTGGACCCCATGACGTCGGGCCAAACCGTTTTGCGCGCCACCGGACTGGTGAAGCGCTACCGGCGCACCCTCGCCGTGGCGGGCGTCGACTTGGCCGTCGAACCAGGCGAACGGGTCGGTTTGCTCGGTCCCAACGGGGCGGGAAAGACCACCACGCTCATGATGCTGCTCGGCGTCGTTCGGCCCGACGAAGGCGTCGTCGAGATCGTCGGTCACACGCTCCCCACCGAGCGGAGCAAGGCGATGGCCCATGTCGGGTTCGCGGCCGGCTACCTCCCGCTGCCCGAACGGCTCCGGGTCCGTGAGTTCCTGACCCTGTTCGCGAAGCTGTACGGGCTGTCCCAGCCGGGTCCTGCGGTCGACGCCGCTCTCGACCGCTTCGGCATCTCGCACCTGGCCGCCAACATGGGCAACGAGTTGTCGTCGGGCCAACGCACGCTCGTCGGGATCGTGAAGGCCACGCTCCACCGACCTCGCCTCCTCATCCTCGACGAACCTACGGCTTCGCTCGATCCCGACGTGGCCCACAGGGTCCGCAGCGGCCTCGCCCGGATCTGCGCCGAGGACGGCACCGCGTTGCTCGTAACCAGCCACAACATGACCGAGGTGGAGCGCCTTTGCCAGCGCGTCGTCTTCCTCTCCGGCGGCCGGGTCGTCGCCGACGGCGCGCCCGACGAGGTTGCGGCTTTCTTCGGCCGCGATGACCTGGAAGGGGTCTTCCTCCACTTGGCCGAGACGGAAAGCGAGCGGTCCCGATGAGCTCGGACCTGAACAGCTCGGACCTGAACAGCGCGGACCTGACCGGCCGCAGCGCTCGTTCTGCGTCGTGGCTGCGCATTCGAACCGTGGCCCGGCGCCACGCCTACGTGCTGCAGCGGGCGCCGCAGCGCTGGTTCGACGTGGTCTTCTGGCCGGTCGTCGACGCCGTCTTGTTCGGTTCGCTCGGCGTCTACTTCAGCCGGGCGTCTGGCACCGGGCCCAAGGGCGTGGCGCTGCTTCTCGCGGGGATCATCCTGTTCCACGTCGTTTTCCAGGCGGAGGTGTCACTGGCCACCGGCTTCATGGAGGAGACCTGGTCTCGGAACCTGCTCAACCTGATGGTCACGCCGCTGACCGAGGCCGAGTACGTCGCCGGCGTGGCCCTGTTCGGTCTGGCCAAGCTGCTGATGGGCGTGGGGACCGTCTCGATCGTGGCACTGGCCCTGTTCGCCTTCCGGATCACCGACGTGGGCCTGGCCTTGATCCCGATCATCGCGATCCTCGTGCTCGTCGGCTGGTCGATCGGTCTGATCGTGATCGGCATCATCCTGCGGGTGGGTCAGGGTGCCGAGATCCTGGCCTGGGGGCTGATCGCCATGGTCATGCCGCTGTCGGGCGTCTTCTATCCCGTCACTGCCCTTCCCGGGGTTCTTCAGCCCGTCGCGGCCATCCTGCCGACCACCCACGCCTTCGCCGCCGCTCGCGACGTGGTCTCGGGTCATCCGCTGCCATGGGACCAACTGGCGCTGGCCGCGATCGGCAGTGTCGTGACCGCAGTCCTGGCGGCAGTATTCGTCACGCGGATGTTGCGGGTATTCCGCTCGCGGGGGTTCATTTCACGTCACACATGATGTGGGTGGCTACGACCTACACTCAGTCGTCCTGCGGCCGCCACCAACGACCGGACGTTGGGCAGGGGAGCTCGCTGCCATTCCGTGCCAGACCTGATCAATACCGACAGTGCGCTCGGCCAGCTGATTGACCACCTCTTGGGGGTGGAACGCTACGCCCTCGACACCGAGTTCCACCGGGAGCGGACCTATTGGCCCGACCTGGCGCTGGTGCAGGTTGCGTGGCCGTCCTCGGCCGACCGGCCCGCCGGGGTGGCACTCGTCGATCCGCTGGCCGTGGACTTCGGATCCTTCGCGACAGTGCTCACCGGCGACGGGATTCTCGTCGCTCATGCGGCCGACCAGGATCTCGAGGTGCTGTTCCAGGCGTGCGGGGTCCGCCCGAGACAACTGTTCGACACCCAGATCGCGGCGGCGTTCCTGGGGCACGGCCTGGCGTCGCTCTCGGCTCTCGTCTACACGTTCCTCGATCTGCGGCTGCAAAAGGGCGACCGGCTGACCGACTGGAGCGTCCGGCCCCTGAGCGCCGGGCAACTGACGTACGCCGCCGACGACGTCGCCCACCTCCTCGATCTGGCCGATGTCATCGCCAAACAACTGTCGGAGCGGGGTCGCCTGTCCTGGGCGGAAGAGGAATGCGAGTTACTGCGCCAGCGTGCCGTCGGGCCGAGCGACCCGACGCGGGCCTGGTGGAAACTGCGCGATGCCCGCCAGTTGCGCGGCCCCGCCCGGGGCGTGGCCCAGGAGGTGTCGGCGTGGCGCGAGATGCGCGGCCGGGAGGTCAACCAGCCGGTCCGCTTCGTCCTGCCCGACCTGGGCCTGCAGGCGATCGTCCACGGCCAGCCGGTGACGACGGTCGCGCTGCGGGCGATCAGGGGACTCGACGGCCGCCACCTTCGGGGCGATGTACCGACCCAGATCCTCGATGCCATCGTCCGGGGCCGCCAATTACCCGAGGAGGCGCTCCAGCTCCCACCGTCGGATGAGGTGGACCGTAACTGGCGGCCCGCAGTCGCCTTGGCCGCGGCGTGGATCGCCCAACTCTCACGAGACGAACGGATAGACGCCTCGTTGCTCGCCACCCGGTCCGATCTCGTTGCCTTCCTGTCCGATCAGCCCGGGTCGCGGCTAGGCGCCGGTTGGCGGGCCGAACTGGTCGGCCGGCATTTGGCCCGCCTGGTTGGTGGCGACGCGGCCCTCGCCTTCGAAGGCGCGGGCCGGCTGGTGCTCGAAGCCCGGTCCCATCGCCCCATCACGACGCAGCGGGCACCCGACGCGATCGACCCACGAGACCCGCGAGACCCACGAGACCCACGAGCGCCGCGGGACGATGGAGACCCATCAGGCCCGCTCGAACCTCTTCCCGCTGTCGGTCCCCCTGACCCGCTCGACACCATCGATCCACTGGATCTCCTGGATCCGGGGGACCAAGTGGACCCAGTCCAGCCGCTCGCGACCGCCCCAACAGCTCCGACGCTAGGGCGCGACCCCGTCTGACTCTGCGGGCTTGGGCCGGAGATCGATGCGCAGGGTGAGGATGCCGTCCTCGAGCGTCGCCTCGGCATCGCCGATCATGGCGTAGTCGAGGAAATCGATGCGGGCCTGGTCGATGAAGCGTTTGCGGTCGGCTCCTTCGATCGGCGGCATGCCGCGCTGGCGCACCGCCTTGGCCCGCGCTTGGAACCGGCCGATCATGGCGTCGACGTCCAGCGGAGTGCTCACGCCCCAGAGGCTATCGCCAGCGCAGCGCAGGGCACCCGGAGAAGGACGACGCCAAAGCGGACGACGCCCGCTCGAACGACGCAGCGGTAGACTCTCGAAGTCAGGCTCGTCTCAGACGGGGAGCACCGCGTGAAAAAGGGACGGCATCGGCGCTTCGAAGAAGCGCGCGCCTTAAAGCGCTCGGCTGAAGTGATAGTAGAACCATGCCCCGAGTGTGGCGCTGATCCGGATGAGGATCACGCTTCGTGGTGCCTCGCTACTGAGGACGACACCGAGGACGACGAGGAGCTCTCCGACCAGGAAGCGGGACACTCCCCGACGTAGCTGTTCGCTCGATAGAGTCGCACTCCTCGTGCGGCCAGGCGGAGAGGATGAGACGTCGTCGCGACCGATCATGGTCGGTTTGGCCGCCGCCATCGCGGTGGTGCTGCTCAGCGCCCTGGTGTCCCTTCCGCGCAAGTCGGGTCAGGCCGACGCCGCGGCCGCCTTCGCTCGCGCCCGCGGACCCTACGAAGGGCTCGGGACCTGGGTGGACATGTACTCGTGGAGCAACACCTTCACGGGCGGCGTCCCCCGTTTCGGGCTGGCCGACGTCGACGCCATGGCACGCTCGGGAGTCCAGACCCTGTACATCCAGGCGGCGTCGCAGACCGGACCCCCCACTGTCCTCGAGGCCGACCAATTGTTGCCCCTGATCCGCCGGGCCCGGGAGCGCAGGATCTCGGTCGTGGTGTGGTACCTGCCCACGCTCGTCAACCTGGCCGATGACATGACCCGATTCCTCGAGATCAGCCGCTTGCCGGCCGACGGGGTTGCCGTCGACATCGAATCGACCGCCGTCGCGGACGTGGGGCGCCGAAATGCCGCCCTTGTTTCACTGTCCCAGCAGCTTCGCCGCGCTCTGCCGGGCCGGCCCCTTGGGGCCATCGTCCTGCCGGCCACCCTGCTAGAGGTCGTCAACCCCAAGTTCTGGCCCGGCTTCCCGTACGCCGCCCTCGCCCCGTCGTATGACGCCTGGCTCCCCATGGTGTACTGGACCGGCCGGTTGGCCAGTTCGGGGTTCCGGGATGCCTACCGCTATACCGTCGATAGCGTTCG
The DNA here is from genome assembly GCA_030838045.1 of Acidimicrobiaceae bacterium. Classification (GTDB taxonomy): domain Bacteria; phylum Actinomycetota; class Acidimicrobiia; order Acidimicrobiales; family Palsa-688; genus JALYXV01. The sequence continues at coordinate 2,760 of JAUTXN010000181.1, read as the reverse complement.
CCGCCTGCGCAGCGACCTCGGGCCCGCGGCTGCGGCACCGATCAACCCCATTGGCGGTGTCAGCGTCGACGGGATCGGGCTCGGTGACATGAGCGGGTTCGTCAGCGCCGCGAAGGACACCGGCAGCGTGGGTGGCAGCGTCTACGAATGGCCCGGTACCGACCCAGCGGCCTGGCCGGTTCTGCGCGCCCTGCGCGCCTGAATCTAGGCGCAGGGCCTCGCCCCGGCCGCCCCCTTGATACCACCTAACCACCGCCAGAATGGGTTGCCAGCCGTTTGGTCGGGCCGGCGGTGGCCTTTGTTAGCAGTAGGGGTCGGTGGGCGGTGGGTTTCTGCTAACAAAGGCCCGCTGTTGCCGCCAGGAAAGGGGCGGCGCTTGGGCAATGGGGTCGCTTGGCCGTGCCCGCGGTGGCCGCGATGAGCGCGGCAGTGCCCCAGTTGCGCGTCGCTCAGGGTGACGGGCTTCGCACGGAACGAGCACCTCGTACGGCGGGGTGCGGCAGCGGCACCGACCCAGCCACCGAGCCAGCCGACGAGGCAGCGCCCGCCGAGGCTCCGCCCGCTGAGGCAGCGGGCAAAGAACGAGCGCCACCACGACCGGTGCCGCCACGGGCGTCGAGATAGCCGGCCAGCAAGTCGTAGACGGCGGCGCCGCACAGTTCGACCAGTTCGTCCCGCATGGCCCTGTACACCGGCTTCCGGCCCCCGAACGCGTCCGGCGCCGAGGTGCACCACCAGTGGAACTCGTCGCCCCCATCACCCCAATGCCGGCGGTCCCACTGGGTGACCGTCGAGGTAACCCGGCCCCGCTCGTCGGTCGTGTCCTCGCGGCGCAACGGGAGTTGCCAGCACACGTCGGGTTTCAGGTCCATGGGGCGACCCCCACCCTCAAGCGCCGCCCGGTGCAAGGCGCAGCCTGCCCCACCTTCAAAGCCCGGCCGGTTCAAGAAGATGCACGCCCCGTCCACCAACAGCGTGACCACCGTGCCGTCGGCCTCGGACCGCACCGTCCCGCTCCGCTGCCCCCGGCGGCGGAACTGCCATTGCGCCGCGGTCAAGGAAGAAGCCGCGACACGCACCCGCTCCACATCCGAGTCATCGGTGAAATGGGCCCCGTACGAACAACACCCCTGTTCCAGCTCCGGCGCGGGCCCCGTGAGCACACCCTGGCACCCCGCGCCGTAGATGCAGTGCCACCCGGACAGGAGGAACGTGACGTCGAATACCCACGTCCGCTCTTCCGACGGGTCGGGGAACGACACCCACTCGTGTGCCCCCTCAGGCGCCGCCTGACCCGCGCCCGGCGGGGCCTTTTCCCCAGACCGCTTCTTAGCCACCGAGCTCGGCGAACAGCTCGCCCGCCGCCAGCAAACCCTTCCAGAACTGGGACATCACCATGCGCTCGTTGGGGGCGTGGAAGCGGTCGTCAGGCAGGGCGATGCCGAGGAACAGGACCGGGGCGTCGAGTACCCGGCCCAGCGCCTCCTCGGGCCCGCTGCCACCCGACCGGGTGAACAACGGCGCCGTCCCCCACACCCGCTCGATCGCCCGCACGAGCGCGCCCATGGCGGGGTGGTCGACTGGCGTGAGGGCGGGCGCCACCCCACCCTCGGGGGTGACGACGACGCCCACCCCGGGCGGGATCTGCGCCAGCAGCCAGTCGCCGAAGGCCGCCGCCACCTCCTCGGGCCGCTGGTCGGGCACCAGGCGGAAGGCGACCTTGAGGTTGGCGGTGGCGGGCACGATCGTCTTGATCCCCGCCCCCTGGTAGCCGCCGCTCAGGCCCACCACCTCGGCGGTCGGCCGGGTCGTCGTGCGCTCGATCGGCGTGTAGCCCGCCTCACCCACGAGGGTCCGCACGCCGGCCTGGCCCATGAACTCGGCCTCGTCGAAGGGCTGGGCGGCCAGCGACTCGACCTCGGCGGTGGTCAACGGCCGGACCCGGTCGTAGAAGCGCGGGAGCGTCACCCGCCCTTCGGCGTCGTGCAAGGCGGTGGCCAGCTCCGCCGCCACGCGGGCGGCGTTGGGGACGGTTCCGCCCCACAGCCCGCTGTGCAGGTCGGTCGTGCTCGTAACCAGGTCCACGTCGAAGGCCACCAGGCCCCGCATGCCGACGGTGATCGACGGCACGTCGGGCGCCAGCATGCCGGTGTCGGAGACGACGATCACGTCGCACGCCAGGCGCGCCGCCTCCCGGTGCAGCAGCGCCTCGAAATGGGGGCTGCCGATCTCCTCCTCGCCTTCGATGATGAACTTGAGGTTGACCGGCAGGGCGCCGTCGGTCGCCAGCAGCCCCCGGGCCGCCTCGATCTCGTACAGCACCTGGCCCTTGTCGTCCACTGCGCCGCGTGCGCGGCATTCGCCGTCGACGATGACTGGGGAAAAGGGGGGCGAGGTCCAGAGTTCCACGGGGTCCACCGGTTGCACGTCGTGGTGGCCATAGACGACGACCGTCGGCGCATGGGGCCCGGCATGCAACCAGTCGCCGTAGACGGCTGGGCCCGCATGGCCGAGGTGCGCCTCGGGCGCCTCGACGGGTGGCTCGATCACGGTGACGTTTTCGAGGCCCGCGTCGGTGAGCATCTGAACGCAGAACTCCGCCGACTCACGCACGTCGGCCGCCCGCTCCGGGTGGGCCGAGATCGACGGGATGCGCAGCCAGTCGAACAGGGTGGCGACGATACGCTCCGCCTCGGCCTCGGCGTACTTGGCCAATCGCAGCTCTTGGCTCATCTTGGGCACGGTACTGCAGCCCGTTCG
>JAUTXN010000149.1 GCA_030838045.1 Acidimicrobiaceae bacterium | reverse complement strand
GTCGTCCTGCACCAACAAACGCATCTGACCATCCGATCCGGCGCTCGGTAGGGTGAGCGCCCGTGACAATCGTTCGTGACCTGCTGGCGTCGGCCTCCTCGGCGCTGCTGGACGACCGTCGCTGCCTGACCACCGACGAGCTGGCGGCGCTCGCCGACCTGCCGGCCGACGCCGTTGCCGCCCTCGCGGCCTTGGCCCACCAGGTGCGGCTGGCGTGGTGCGGGCCCTCGGTCGAGGTCGAGGGGATCCTTTCGGCCAAGACCGGTGGGTGCCCCGAGGACTGCCAGTTCTGCAGCCAGTCGTCCCGCTTCGATTCCCCGGTCAAGGCCACGCCCTTCCTGGACCCGGCCGAGGTCGTGGCGGCGGCGCTCGAAACCGCGGCCCTCGGAGCATCGGAGTTCTGCATCGTGCTCGCGGTGCGCGGCCCCGACGAGCGGATCATGACCCAGGTGCTGGCGGCGACCGCCGCGGTGCGGGCGGAGACCGGCCTCAACGTGGCGGTCAGCGCCGGCATCCTGACGCTGCGCCAGGCGCGCCGCCTGGCGGAGGGGGGCGTGCACCGCTACAACCACAACCTGGAGACGGCGCGGTCGTTCTTCGGTCAGGTCGTCACCACCCACTCCTGGGAGGAACGCTTCGAGACGTGCCAGCACGTCCGGGCCGCGGGCATGGAGCTGTGTTGCGGCGTGCTGTTGGGGATGGGCGAGAGCGTCGCCCAGCGCGTCGAGCTGTTGGACCAGCTGCGCCAGGTCGACCCGGTGGAGGTCCCCCTCAACTTCTTGAATCCTCGGCCGGGAACGCCCCTGGCCGATCGTTCCCTGGTCGAACCGCTCGAGGCGTTGCGGTGGATCGCCCTGGTACGTCTGGCGCTGCCGGCGGTGCTGCTGCGCTACGCCGGCGGGCGCGAGGTGACCCTTCGCGACCTGCAGGCCATGGGGATGGCGGCGGGCGTCAACGGCCTGATCATCGGCAACTACCTCACGACGCTCGGTCGTCAACCGGAGCAGGATCTGCAGATGCTCGCCGACCTCGGGATGCCCGTGCGGTCCCGGGCCCACGACGCCCCTCGGTGACCGCGACGGCGTTTTGTGTCGGCTGTGGCCGCGAGACGTCCGACTGCCAAGGGTGCCGGCGGCCCCTGGATCCGCCCCGGTTCTGCCCGACCTGCGGCCGGCGGATGACGGTGCGGGTCACGCCGGCCAGCGTGCAAGCGAATTGCCGCGATCACGGCGCCGCGGGCTCGGGGTGAGCGGCGCCCCGGGCGACCGGGCGGACCCGGGTCCGGACGGGCCGGGCGCCCCTTTTCCCCCTGAAATGCTGTGGTCGCCGCCTCCCGGGATCAGGCGGCGGAGCCGGATCGGGGCGTACCTCGGGTGGTTGGAGCACCGGGGCCGCAGCTTCGCCTCCTATGACGACCTGTGGCGGTGGTCGGTCGAGGACTTGGAGGGTTTCTGGGGGTCGGTCTGGGAGTTCTTCGGGGTGTCGGCGCACCGGCCGCCGGGGCCGATGCTGGCGGGCGACTCCATGCCCGGGGCCCGTTGGTGCCCGGGCGTCACCTTGAACTACGCCGAGCATGCCCTGCGGCCCGGGCCGGATCCGGGGCGGGTGGCGGTGGTGGCGCAGAGCCAGAGCCGGGGCCCGGTCACCTGGACCGTCGATGAGTTGCGGGACCAGGTGGGGCGGGCCCGGCGGGGGCTGCAGCGCCTCGGGGTCGGGCCGGGCGACCGGGTCGCGGCCTACCTGCCCAACATCCCCGAGACCCTGGCGGCGTTCCTGGCCACGGCCAGCCTGGGCGCCATCTGGTCGTCGTGCGCCCCCGAGTTCGGGACACGCAGCGTGATCGACCGGTTCTCGCAGGTGTCGCCCGCGGTGCTGCTGTGCGTGGACGGCTATCGCTACGGCGCCGCCTCGGTGTCGCGGACGGCGGAGGTAGCGGCGATACGGGAGGCGTTGCCGTCGCTCACCGCCACAGTGATCGTGCCGTACATGGCGGGGGCCGAGGCGGTCCCGGACGCGGTGTCGTGGTCGTGGTTGGTGGGTGAGGCGGCCCCGCTCGAGTTCACACCCGTGCCGTTCGACCATCCCTTGTATGTGTTGTACTCGTCGGGGACGACGGGCCTGCCCAAGCCCATCGTCCACGGCCACGGCGGCATCCTGCTCGAGCACCTGAAGGCGCTGGCGCTGCACGCCGATCTCGGTGCGGGGGACCGGTTCTTCTGGTTCACCACCACCGGCTGGATGATGTGGAACCTCCTGGTCTCGGGGCTGCTGGTCGAATCGGCCGTGGTGCTGTTCGACGGCAACCCGGGATATCCCGACCTTTCGGCGTTGTGGCGCCTGGCGGAGGAGACGGGGACGACGTACTTCGGGGTGAGTGCGCCGTTTCTGATGAGCTGCCGCAAGGCGGGAGTGGTTCCGTCGTCGGTCGCCCGGCTGGACGCTCTGCGGGGGGTGGGCTCGACCGGATCGCCGCTGCCGGCTGAGGGTTTCCGGTGGGTGTACGCCTCGGTCGGGTCCGACCTGCTGTTGGCGTCGGTGAGCGGGGGGACCGACGTGTGCACCGCCTTCGTCGGCGGTTGCCCGCTGGTGCCGGTGTACGCCGGGGAGATCTCGTGCCGGTACCTGGGGGCGGCCGTCGCGGCGTTCTCGGCGTCGGGGGCTCCCTGTGGGGTGGGGGAGCAGGGCGAGTTGGTCGTGACCCGGCCCATGCCGTCGATGCCGGTGGGCTTCTGGGGTGACGAGGACGGGTCGCGCTATCAGGCGGCGTACTTCGACGAGTACCCGGGTGTGTGGCGCCACGGCGACTGGATCACCTTCACCGAGCGGGGCACGTGCGTGATCTCCGGGCGATCCGATGCCACGTTGAACCGGGGTGGGGTGCGGGTCGGCACGGCCGAGTTCTACTCGGTGGTCGAGTCGCTCCCCGAGGTGGCCGACAGCCTGGTGGTGCACCTGGAGGACCCGTCCGGCGATGGACCGGGCGAGTTGCTGTTGTTCGTCGTGGTGGCACCGGGCGCGGTACTCGACGAAGCGCTGCAGGGCCAGATCGTGGCGTCGATCCGCGCCAACCTGTCACCTCGCCACGCGCCGGATCAGGTGTATGTGGTCCCGGCCATACCTCGGACGCTGTCAGGCAAGAAGCTCGAGGTGCCGGTCAAGCGCATCCTTACCGGCACGGCGCCTGATCAGGCGGCCAGCAGGGGTGCTCTGGCCGATCCTGGCGCCCTGGCGCCCTTCGAGGAGCTGGCCCGGCACCGCTGAGCCGCGCCGCCGGCATACCGCCTGACCTTTGAGTCTTTGGCAAAGTCTGGCTCTGGCGAAAAGGGGATGGAGCCTGGACCAGGCGATGGTGCCAAGCGTCGTGGGCCGGCGGCTGCCTACTCCTTGGCCCAGGGGAGCCGGCCGAGGCCGATGGTGTGCTCCAGGTGGCTGAAGCCCAGCACGCCGCTCTCGGGCACCAGGCGTTGCGCCAGATCCTTCACCTCGGGGTCGTCCACCATTCCCATCGCCGTCGTGATCGTCTCGCCCAGCCACAGGAGCGCCTCGGCGGCCGAGGTTTTGGGGATCTCGTACTCGTCGGCTTTCACCGCGAATGTGTGAAAGTCGAAGCGTGCCCGCTGGTCCCACTTGGGCGTCACCTTCTCGCCGAGGTGCGTGCACGCCCGGAGCTGGCGGCGGAACAGGGCCGCCTCCGTCGCGTCCGGCCGTTCGGCCAGGGCCAACTCGGACGCTGCGTCGCCGAGCGCCAGCAGGGCCAGCTTGCCGTCGGCCATGGTGACCTGCCCCAGCCCTTCGGCGTCGGCCAGGGCCAAACCGGCGAGCGTCACGGCTTCGGCCAACCGGCCGGCGGCCGCCTCGGGGCCGCTCAGCTCCTGCAGGTAGGCCCGGCCGACCACGTCCCAGTCGTTCTTGGTGGTGGCATCGGCGAAGCGGGCCCGCAGGGCCCGGCGAGCGTCAACCGGGCGCTCGGCGGCCCGGAATGTCCGGGCCCGGGCGACGGTGAAGAGCAGGTAGTCGGGCAGGGCGACTTCAGCCTCGTCGGCGACGGTGCAGGCGATCTGGTCCGACCGATCGCGGGGCAGGCCCAGCTGCTGCAGCTTCTCCGACAGAAGCGGCCCGCAGTTCATGATGGCGCCGCCCGCCGACAGCGACTTGACGTCGTTGCCGGTGGCCGCGGTGCCCCGGATGAGACGGCGGTACAGGTCCTCGAGGTCACCTTCGAGGCGACCCTCGGCCACCAACTGGACCGCCACTCGGGCGATGGCGGGATGCCGCGGCCGCAGTGCGCCCGCCGTTCCAGAAGCCAGTCCCGCCTCGGCCAGCCGGCCCAGGATCGCCTCACGCCGTTGCTCACGGTCCACGCCGATCAGGTCGGCCAGCACGAACAGGTCGAGCCCGTCGACGCCCGCCACCTGGGCAGCGGCCGCGAACAGGAATGCCTCCCGTACCGCGTCGCCGTCGAGGCGCCGGACGATCTCCTCCACGAAGGGGGTCAGACCCTCGGCGCCGTAGCGCAGGTCGAGCGACCCGCCGAGCAGCGTGCCGTCGGAGATCCCCAGCTTCTTGGTCGACCGTTCCTCCAACGCCTCCGCCCGCTGGCCTTCGGGCAGGGCAGCGGCCGCGCCCAGGGCTTGTGCCCCGGCCCACGCGGCCAGGATTGCCGGGCCGTCGGCGGCGGTGGATCCGAGGCGGATGCCTGCCGCCCATGCCGCGAGTCCCTCGGTGACCGGGGCGGCGTCGGTGGCGGTGACGCTGAGCACCGCAGCCCGGTTGCCGAGCGCCGGCCAGAGGTCGCCGAAGCGCTCCCAAGCTGGTTCGAGGCTGCGCCCGTACCGCAGGAACTGGGCCTTCCAGTCCGCTTCCCGGGCACTCAGCAGCCAGTGGACGTTGCGGCGATCCGCGGTGAAGAGCTGTTGGACCACCTTCTCGAAGTCCTGGGCGATCTCGTTGGCATCATCGCTGACGAGCACCCAGTCGCCTTCGAGCTCCATGACCGCCGAGGCGTCGAGCGTGGCCCCGGCCGAGCGGACCAAGAGGCGCCGGCCGTCGGCCACCAGGTCCGACGCGATCTGCAGCAGGGCGGTGGACTTGCCCGTCCCGTCGGCGCCGACCAGCAGCACCACGGCCTGGCTCCCGTCCGGTGCCCGCATCTTGGTCAGGCCATCGACAGCGACGGGTCGCCGGGGGATCTGGTGTTCTGGCGCCAAGGCGTGGCGCCAATCCGGTTCCTGACCGTCGAAGAAGCGTTTCAGGTCCTCGGAGGACAGCGCGCTCCGGCGCTCCTCGAGGAGTTCCGGGGTGAGTTCGAACCAACCGTCAAGCACACGGGGAAGCCTACGGCCTCAGGCCTGCTGAATTACCGGTGCGTACACACCGGAAATTCAGCAGGCCTAGCCGCGGGCCGACAGTGCGGTGGCGATGGCGGCGATGGCGGCCGCGGTGGCGACCACTTGCGGCCCCACCCGGGCCGGGTCAAGGGCCGACCCGATGGCGATCAGGCCCACACTGGCCTCGAGGCCGGCCACGCCGCGCAGCGGCGCCGCGATCCCGGTCGCTCCCGGCTGCAGCTCGCCCTCGGTCACCACGAAGGAGTCGCCCCCGCCGTTGCGGGCCGCAAGGATGGCGCGGCCCGCGGCGCCGCGTTCGAGCGAGTGCCGGGTCCCGACCCGGTAGGCCACGTGCATGTCGGTGTGCGACGGCTCCACGACCGCGACTGCGACCGCGTCGCCGCCCGGGCCTGATTCGGCGACGGTGAGGTGGGCGGTCGCCCCGGTGTCCTCGGCCAGTTGGCGCAGGAGTGGCGTCGCCACCTCCCCGAGCAGCGGCGTGACCGCTCGGGCCAGGGGCAACAGGCCAAGCCCGAGGCGGGCCAGCCCGCCGGCGTCGCGCCACACCATGCCGTGTTGCTCGAGGGTGGCCAGCAGCCGGTAGACCGCGGGCCGGCTGACGCCCAGCCGGGCCGCCAGTTCGGTGACCGAGAGACCGCGGGGCTGGTCCTCGCGGGCGAGTACCGACAGCAGCCGCAGACCCCGATCGAGGGTCTGCGCCGTCTCGGCGCTCACGGCGTTCCCGGACCCGGGTGGCCCGGGTGCGCCGGGTCGGCCGGGTGCGCCGGCAGCGCGGGGTCGGCCGGGTGGGCCGGGTGGGCCGGGTGGATCGTCCCGCTGACCTCGCCCCAGCCGATCCGGGTCCCGTCGGCGCCCGGTGCCCAACCGGAGATCGAAACGGTGTCGCCGTCGTGGAGCCACGCCCGGGTGGTGCCGTCGGCCAGTGTCAGGGGCGCGGTTCCGTTCCAGCCCAGCTCCATCAGCGACCCCCGCTGCCCCGGCTCACGGCCCGACACCGTCCCCGACGCCAGCAGGTCCCCGGTCCGCAGTGACGCCCCATTGGCCGTGAGATGCGCCAGATGCTGGCCCGGCGTCCAGTACGTCCCGGCGAACGGCGGCCGCGCGATGACTTCCCCGTTGAGCCGCACCTCGAGGGTCAAGTCGAGCGACCACGGCTCGGTGTCGCGCAGGTACGCCAGCGGCGGGGGGTCTTGGGCGGGTGCCGCTACCCGGGCGCCGCGCAGCGCTTCGAGCGGCACGACCCATGGCGAGATCGACGTGGCGAAGGATTTGCCGAGGAACGGCCCGAGCGGCTGGTACTCCCAGGACTGGATGTCGCGGGCGCTCCAGTCGTTGACCAGCACCACGCCGAAGGCGTGCTCGGCCAGCGATGCCGCCGTCACCGGGTGGCCCCGCCGGCTGCCCGCGCCGACCACGAACGCCACCTCGGCCTCGAAGTCGAGCTTGGCCGTGGGCCGGAACTCGCCCTCGCCGATCTGGCCCCAAGGGCGCAGCACCGGCGCTCCCGAGACGACCACGGTGCCCGCCCGGCCGTGGTAGCCGATGGGCAGGTGGCGCCACGCGGGCGGCAGGGCCGGGCCCTCGGGTCGCAGCATGTGGCCCATGTTGGTGGCGTGGTCGAGCGACGAGTAGAAGTCGACAAAGTCGGCCACTTCGATCGGGAGCCGCAGCCGGACCGAGTCGAGCGGGTGGAGGGCCCGGGCCATGGCCGCCTGGCGTTGCGGCTGGCGCAGCAGCGTGGTCAGCCGCTCCCGCACCACCGCCCACGCCCGGGGCCCGTGGGCCATGAACCGGTTGAGCGACGGCTGGGCGAAGGCCCCGTCCAGCCCCGGCAGCAGGCCGGTCCCCGCCAGCGCCGCCAGGTCGACCACGCTCGAACCGATGGCGACGCCGACGCGCGCCGGGCCGCCGCCCACCGAGAACACGCCGTAGGGGAGATTGGAGATGGGAAAAGGGGACCCCTCGTCCACCGGGACCCAGGTGCTCCCGCTCTCGTCGGCCACGAACCGGATGATACAATATCGTTACAACACTGTCCGGTAACCGGACGCCCGATCTGGGTGGGAGTGGAGATGCCGCATTACCGATCCGTCGGAGACGTGCCCAAGAAGCGTCACACCCAGTTCCGCAGTCCCGATGGTGGGTTGTATGCCGAGGAACTGATGGGCTCCGAGGGCTTCGCGGGCGCCTCGTCGCTCCTGTACCACCGCCGTCCGCCCACCGCCTTGGTGGCGGCCGAGTCGTGGGATCTGCCCGATCAGCCGACCGTGGCCAACCACCCGCTCCTGCCGCGCCATTTCAAGGCCCACAAGCTCGACGCCGGGGGCGCCGACGCGGTCACGGGCCGACAGTTGCTGCTGGCCAACGGCGATGTCCGGCTCTCCTACGTCGTCGCCGATCAGCCGTCGCCGCTGTACCGCAACGCCCGGGGCGACGAGTGTGTCTACGTCGAATCGGGTCGGGCGGTGGTGGAGACCTCATTCGGGCCCCTCTCGGTCGGCCCGGGCGACTATGTCGTCCTGCCCACCTCGACCACCCACCGGTGGGTGCCTCACGAGCCGGTGCGCGCCCTGGTGATCGAGGCCTCGGGCCACGTCGGCCCGCCCCGGCGTTACCTGTCGGCGACCGGCCAGTTCCTCGAGCAGGCGCCGTACTGCGAGCGTGACCTTCGTTGCCCCGCGGAACTGCCGCCGGGCTCGGGGTCCGACGGGGAGACCGAAGTCTTCGTCCGCCACGCCGGCGGCGGTACCCGCTACGCCTTTTCCCAACATCCTTTCGACGTCGTCGGCTGGGATGGGTGCCTCTACCCGTACGCCTTCAACATCGCCGATTTCGAGCCGATCGTCGGGCGGGTGCACCTGCCGCCGCCGGTGCATCAGACCTTCGAGGGCCCGGGGTTCGTGGTCTGCTCGTTCTGTCCCCGGCCGTTCGACTTCGACCCGGCCGCCGTGCCCGTGCCGTACAACCACGCCAACGTCGACAGTGACGAGGTGCTGTTCTACGTGGGCGGGGACTTCATGTCCCGGCGGGGGGCGGGGATCGAGGTCGGGTCGGTCACGCTTCACCCGGCCGGGTTCGTGCACGGGCCCCAGCCCGGGTCGGTCGAGGCGTCGCTCGGGCAGCCGGGCACCGAGGAGTGGGCGGTCATGGTCGACTGCTTCCGGCCGCTGTCGATCGGGCCGGCCGCCCGGGCGGTCGAGGACACCGGGTACGCCTGGACCTGGAATTCGTCGGGGTAGCCACGCCGGTTTGATAACACTTTGGGCATGACAGCACCGCCGGGCCAGGTGAGGTACGGGACGGCCGAGGGGCGGTGGATCCTCGTCGCCACCATCGTCGGGTCGGGGATCGCCTCGCTCGACGCCACGGTCGTCAACGTCGCCCTGCCGACCATTGGCAGGCATTTCGGGGCGGGCGTGTCCGGGTTGCAGTGGGTGATCACCGCCTACCTGATCACGCTGGCGGCGCTGATCCTGCTCGGCGGGTCGCTCGGTGACCTGTTCGGGCGCAAGCGGATCTTCACCATCGGTGTCGTGTGGTTCAGCCTGGCGTCGCTGTTCTGCGGGATCGCCGTCAACCTGCCGATGCTGATCGCGGCCCGGGCGTTGCAGGGCATCGGTGGGGCGCTGCTGGTGCCGGGCAGCCTGGCGCTCATCGAGGCGAGCTTCGCGGTGTCCGACCGGGGCCGGGCCATCGGCGCCTGGTCGGGCCTCGGGGGGATCACCGCGGCCATCGGCCCGTTCGTTGGTGGCTGGCTGGTGTCGGCGGTGTCGTGGCGCTTGATCTTCCTGCTCAACCTGCCGCTGGCGGTCGTGGTGCTGGTGGCGTCGCGCCATGTTCCCGAATCGACCGATCCGCAGGCCGTGCGTCAGATCGATGTGGCGGGCGCGGCGCTGGTTGTCATCGGCTTGGCGACAACGACGTACGCGCTCATCGAGGGACCGGGCGGCGGGAGTGGCGGGGTGGTCGCGGCGGCCGCCGTTGTGGGAGTGCTGGCCCTGGCCGGATTTGTGCTGGTGGAGCGCAGGAGCAGCCATCCGATGCTGCCGCTCGGGATCTTCGCCTCTCGTCAGTTCACCGCGGCCAACCTGGTGACGTTCGTCATCTATGCCGCGCTGGGCGGCGCCCTGTTCCTGCTCGCCGTCGACCTGCAGCAGGCGTTGCGTTATTCGCCTGTGGCCGCGGGGGCGGCCCTTTTCCCCGTGACGGTGATCATGTTGCTGTTGTCGGCCCGGGCCGGGGCGCTGGCGCAGCGGATCGGCCCGCGCATTCCGATGACCATCGGCCCGCTGGTCGTCACCGCGGGCCTGCTGTTGATGGTCCGGATCAGCCCCGGTGACCACTACGCCGCGACTGTGTTGCCCGCGGTGGTGGTGTTCGGCCTGGGGCTGGCGCTGACCGTGGCGCCGCTCACCGCCACCGTGCTGCAGGCGGCCGACGAGCGTCACGCCGGGGTGGCGTCGGGCGTCAACAACGCCGTCGCCCGGGCGGCGTCGTTGCTCGCGGTCGCGCTGCTCCCGGCGCTGGCCGGCCTGACCGGTGCGGATTACAAGCATCCGCTGGCGTTCTCCCACGGTTTCCACACGGCGCTGATGATCGCGGCGGCCGGGACGTTCCTGGGCGGCGTGCTGGCCTTGTTCACCATCCGCAACCCGGCGCCGGTCGTGACCGCGAAGGACGGCGGCACCGCAGCGGGGCCGGGCGCGGGACGCCTGCCCGCGGTGACGGTATCGGCGTGCGCCATCGACGGCCCGCCGCTGCGAGGGCAACCGAGCCCGTCGGCGTCGCCGCACACGTAGCCCGGCCCGTGGCCCGTGGCCCGTGGCCCGTGGCCCGGGGGCTGGGGTGCCGGCCCGCGTCGCCGGCGGTACGCCTGACCGCGTAGCCGGCGGCAGCCAGACCGCGTAGCGGGCGGTAGCCAGCGTCCCGGGGCCGCGGCCGTGGGAGGCCGGAGTACAAACCGTTGTGTACACGACGGTTTGTACTCCCACCGGGGGGCGTCCGCTGGTCGTCCGGGCTCGTGGCCTACCGGGTGCCGAGGAGGCCTTCGATTGTCAG
>JAUTXN010000127.1 GCA_030838045.1 Acidimicrobiaceae bacterium | reverse complement strand
GTCGGCATATTTGGCCACCAAGGGCAACGTCAGTGTGGGGCCGGCCCCGCCGATCAACAGCGGCAATCGCGTCTTGACCGCGGGAGCCGTGAGCGGGGCGTCATGAGCGGAGTAGTCCCTCCCATCGTCAGGGCGCGGTCGGCGCAGCAAGTCGACGAGGATCCGACAGGCCTCCTCGAGGCGGTCGGCGCGCTGAGCGGCGGTACCGAAATCCAGGCCGCAGGCGCGAAACTCGTTCTCCTGCCAACCGGAGCCGACCCCCAGCACCAACCGTCCCGCGCTGATCTGATCGACGGTCGTCGCCATATTGGCGATCACCGCTGGGAGGCGATAGGCGGCGCAGGTAACGAGCGACCCCAATCGGACTCGCCGGGTGCATGCGGCTAACCCGGCCAAAATTGTCCAGCATTCGTGAACCGCCGCGCGCGGAAGACACTCATCGAGGGGCAGGAGATGGTCGGCTATGTAGACGCCGTGCCACCCGGTCGCCTCGGCGTGCAGCGCCGAGGCCCGTACAACACTCCAAGCATCCTCAGGATGCGGCCACAGGGCGAAGCGCATGAAACCGTCCGATGGGCGCCCTAGCGGTCTGATCGCCTGCCGGGCACTCCGCTAGGCCCTCGGCGGACGGCGCCGAATCGGGGCTGTGAGCGGAGGTTCGGACCCGACCGGGGCCTCGTCGACAGCATCGGCCACGACTGCACCCTCGTACTCGGTTTCTTTGCTGAGGTTCTTGAACAGGCCCAGGCGGTCGTAGAGGTTCTCCCCTGTGACGGACTTGTGGATCGAGTCGGCGGCGACGAGCAGCAGGCCCGCGGGACCGTAAATCGCGCCGGCTGCCACGCCGGCAAGGGCATGGAGTACTCCCTGCTTGATATTGCCTTCCAGGAGGTTGCTGGCTCCGGGGACGAGGACCTCGCTGGCCGCGTATAAGGCGACGCGCCTGGGATTCGGATCAGCCATCGTCGAACCTCCATTCGTTCCCCAGCCGACGGTCGGCTCATGCAGCCAGGGGGTGTGTCAGAAGAATACCTGCGTAGAGGTATGTATGCAAGGGCCTGTGGTTCCCGTCGAACTGGGGGATTGCGGACCTCCGAGAAAATCAGTATTCTTCACGGTGTTGGGTGGTAGACACGGCTTCAGTGGTATCTCTCAGTGGAGCAGGCATTCGAGACCCGTAGTCACGGGGCTAGTCCCAGCCGTTCGAAAAGCGCGTCCGCGTCCGCGTCCGTGTCCGCGTCCGTTGACAGACGCATAGCAGTCACCCTCAGCCGCCACCAACTACCGCCACTCCCAACAGGCGCATCTTCCATTCAGGACGAGAAACCCAAGGACAGAGAAATAATGGTGAGAGTCGATAGAGAACCGATGCCGGAAGGCGTGGACAACCTGAGAGCGCTGGGCCCCGGCGCGGCCGTCAGGTTTGTCATCGACGACGAGGCCGTATGTGCGGAACTGAAGGATCAGGGGCTAGAGGCAGATGTCTGGCGAGCCGACCTCCCCGTCGTCGACGGCGACGTCGTGGTGCTACTCCTGTGCCACCAACCCGTCAGCAGGGCTGTTCGACAACAATTTGGCCCGGCCAGCGTGCTGCTATTGCCGATCGTCAGCTTCGACGCCGACCCCGAAGCGGTGATGTACACCGTGAGGCTTCTGCTCGCCACCGACTTCGCCGACACCTGCCGCCGCAACGGGGAATGGATCGACTTGCTCCGGTCCACCCCTGCCGCAATGTTGAGCTTCTCGGGTCCGAACGTGGATTTGAACTGCCGGCTCCATGATGAACTTCGAGCCCACACGTCGCTGGACGTTGCGATAGCAAAGGGCGAGTGGGTGAGCGTGGCGGACTACTGCGAGGTGTCGCTCACCGCTCCGTCGCAGAAAAACTGGTGCGGGGCGTTCACCATTGACGGCGTCGCCCAGGCGGCCGGCGTGTTGGTGGCCGAGGACTCGCGGGTGACGCCCGAGGGGTCGGCGCGGATCCAGGCCGCCAAGCAACTTCGCCGGGAGCTTGTCGATAGCGGACCGGTGGGCTTGGTGATGGAGCAAGGTGTCCTGCGCTCGGTGACCGTCGGGGGGCGGGATCGCACCGCCGAGGTACTGGACGTGACCAACGGCGACTACGGCCTTCATGCCGTTGAACTGGGACTGGGCAGCAACCTGGGGGTGGCGCCGCTCATCGACTGGGGCTTCAACTCGCAGATGAACGAAGGTGCCGCCAAGGTCCATCTGGGTTTCGGCGAAGGAATCACCGGTGCCCACATGGACTTCGTTCTCGACGGCGCGGCGTTGGTCACCTGATCGGCTGTGGTGTCGACCGTCGCCGACCCCGAGCAGTGTCTCTCAACCAGTCGAAGGGAGGTGGATGTATGCGATCAGTGATCGTCGAGGAGCGTTCTTGGAACGCCAACGACTCGGTGCCGAGCGGGCGAGCCGACCGGCGGGAGAGTCCCGATCCGGTAACGGGAGCTCTTGTGTCGTACCAGTACGCCCGAGTTTAGTTCGTCCAACCGAAACTGAAAAGGAGGTGTTAACTGTGCGAAACATTATCATCGAGGATCGATCCTGGATTGCTGAGCTGCCCGGGACCACGACCGCCAAGGATGACCGGCGATTGTCGACGGATCCGGTATCGGCCGCCCTCGTCACCTACAACTACGCGCGGGTCTGACCGAGCCGGTCCCGGCCCAGAGGGCGACGCGGCGCAGTCGGGCCGCCCTCGGGCCAGGGCCATTATCTACCAGGTCACTACAGGGAGGGAAGCCCATTGGATGACACCGTAGCGTCGCGGTACATGGTGGTATCGGCCGATTGCCACGGCGGCGCCGACGTAGGGGACTACCGGCAATTCCTTGAACCAAAGTTTCGCGACGCCTTCGACGAGTGGGCTCGGTCTTATGAGGTTCCATACGAGGATCTCAAGGGCGATGAAGGGGGGCGGAACTGGGACTCCGCCCGGCGGCTGCGCGATCTTGAGCGAGATGGCATCGTGGCCGAAGTCGTCTACCCCAACACCGTGCCGCCGTTCTTCAGTACATCGCCTCTAGGAGCAGTAGCCGATCCCGGTGACGGGGAAGAGATGAAACGGCGCTGGGCAGGGTTGCGGGCCCATAACCGGTGGCTGGCCGACTTCTGTTCGGCGGCGCCGGGACGCAGGGCCGGGATCATCCAAATTAACCTTCACGACATCGACGCGTCGGTACGAGAGATCCATTGGGCCGCCTCCGTCGGCCTGACCGGGGGGGTGTTGCTGCCCGGCGCGCCACCCGGGTCGGGGCTTCCGCCGCTGTACGCCGGCGGCTATTACGACTCTCTTTGGTCCGCCCTCGAGGAGACCGGTTTGCCTCTCAACTGCCACAGCGGTGGGGCGGCGCCGCGCCCGACCGAGACACCGCAAGGCCATGTGCTGTTCATGCTGGAAATGTGTTGGTGGGATCATCGGGTCCTGCGTCATATGATCGTCGGAGGCGTATTCGAACGCCACCCAAGTCTGCACGCGGCGTTCACCGAGGCGGGGGTCGCCTGGATCCCCCAGGAGTTGGCCAGCCTCGAAGGTTTCTTCGACTCGATGCGCACCACCACCGGCTCAGGCGAGCTGAGCTTCGGGGCCCAGGTCGTCGGAGGCCTGTCGCTCAGGCCCAGCGAATATTGGCGGCGCCAGTGCCATGTGGGGGCGAGCTTCATGCATCGTAGCGATATCAATCACATCGAACGTTTGGGCGCTGAAACGATCATGTGGGGCAGCGACTACCCTCATCTGGAGGGTAGCTTTCCGTATTCGCGCCAGGCCATTGCAAGCACCTTCGCCGGTGTGCCCGCCGGTGTGACCGAGCGGATCGTGGGGTTCAACGCCGCGGCACTCTACGGACTCGATATCGATGCGCTGAGTGAGACGGCGGACGTCGTCGGCCCGACGCGGGAGACTGTTCACGCTGGTATCAAGCCAGGTTCGCTTCCATCGACCGCGGCAAAATGTCCGGCGTTCGCTGGATTGATGAACGCTTCCGGGCAGTCTCGATGGGGTGACAATCGCCGGACGATGCCCGCGTGGGAGACCGACTCCGCGTAGGTAGTTCGCCGGTCCGCACAGGAATATCGGTGTCGAGCGCCGCCGGGCGATTTCAAAGGGCCCGTGATGATGAAGTTCTTGCTGCCCTGATGCGGCTCCGGTGTCATCGGTAGGCCGACGGCCGACGAGAAACATCGTGGAATAATTTACGCTCGGTCTGGGCGCCGGCGGAAGGCAGCTGGGAAACGATCCGTGGGACAGGCAGAGACCGCGACCAAGGCGACCCCCGACGGCCTGGCATCGGCGATCTATCCCCTGGTGCCGACCCGGGCGGCCCGGTTGCGCAACCGTGGCGTCGATCGACCGAGCCGGCCGAGGTCACCAGTGCATGCGGAGCGATTCCGGTCGGAGGGGGATGTGACCGGGCTCCTTTCAGGTGGCATCGCGGGGGCGTCACTGATGCCCGCCCATCGCGTGCGCGCCGAAGCTATGACTCAAAGCGGGGAGGCTGTCGTCTCCGTTTCGTGCGGATCATGATCGACTCCAAGTCGCCACGGCGGAACTGTCGACCGGCGTCGGTATAACAGCAGGGCGCCCAGAGCCGGTCGGCCCATCGAATTAACGTCGTAGCCGACATCCCGAACATTCGCGCTGCCTCGGACACTGTGAGTAGCACTTGGTCGTCGTTACAGCTATGGTTCCGGCCGGTTTCCTTCGGCGGGTCAACCGACCGCTCAGGATCCATACGATCTAGCATACCGTCAAAGAGGTATGTCTTGTCTCCTATTTTGATCCGGGTCACCCAAAGGCCCAGACCACGACTATGGCCAACTGTGAGACGGGCAG
>JAUTXN010000103.1 GCA_030838045.1 Acidimicrobiaceae bacterium | reverse complement strand
GTCCAGGTCAGCTTCCGCCTGCGCCTCGGAGGCGGGGGCACCTTCCACATCAATCTCGACGTCACCGACAGTGACAGCACGGTGCTGCTCAGCGACCCCAACGGCCCGTCATTCTTCGTGCCACCCGTGCTCGGTGTGACCGCCCCCGCGGATCTCGAAGCAAGCATCGCGATGGACGGAGACGTCCGTACCAACCACTCCTGGGAGCGAATGGAGCACCGAGCCGAGGAGCTTCCGGGCCGGCCCACAGGCTAAACGGCCGCCAACCTCCCGGCCGCACACCAAGGGGCCTTCCAAGGTGCCGTTCAGCGTGATCGACCAGGCGATCCACCTGCTCGACGTCCCGGCCTGACCCCCGCCCGCACACCAGGCCTGACCCCGCCCGCACGCCAGGCCAACCCCCTCGCCCGCACACCAGGCCTGACCCCGCCCGCACACCAGGCCTGACCCCGCCCGCACACCACGCCAACCCCGGACCGCACACCAGGCCAACCCCCGGCCCTCCCACGGCCGCACACCAGGCCCTCCAGACCGCCACACCCCAGAACCTCACGTGGCCGTCCCTCGGCCGCTCTCCGGTCGAACGCAAGACGGCCGTCAGCATCACTTGAGTACCATCGCTGGCGATGTCCTCGCTCTCGCCCCGAGCCGACGGCCTGGCCGAACAACAGGCGCCGACTGCTGTTCTGGCGCCAGCCGGGCTGTACCTCGACCTGATGAAGCGCTGCCTCACCCGCTACGGCTTCGACGACAATCTGACTCCGGTCGCCCCCATCCCGCCCTGGCGTAAACGCCTCTGGCCGTACGTGGAACGAGCCCTCGACAGCCACGACTGGGTGGTCCGCCGCCGGGTCCCCTTTCGCCCCGAACTGCGCGAGGAAGGCCTCGACTGGCCCGACCGCGCGGAAACCATGATCGGCCTGCGCCGGCTGGACAACCTGCAGCATTGCATCGAGCACGTCGTCGCCCACGGGGTCCCGGGAGACCTGCTCGAGGCCGGCGTGTGGCGGGGTGGCGCGGGCATCTTCATGCGAGCTGCCCTGGCCGCCCTCTGCGAGACCGACCGGCTGGTCTGGCTGGCCGACTCGTTCCGGGGCCTGCCGAAACCCGATCCCAGGCACGAGGCGGACCGGGGCGACAAGCACTGGGAACAGGGCGCGCTGGCGGTCTCCCTGGAGGAGGTCAAGCGTAACTTCTCGCGCTACGGACTGCTGGACCAACAAGTCCGCTTCCTACCCGGCTGGTTCAACGAAACTCTTCCGGCGGCGCCGGTCGAGCGCTTGGCGGTGCTGCGGGCCGACGGGGACATGTACGGGTCGACGATCGACATCTTGAACGCGCTCTACCCCAAACTGTCGGTCGGCGGCTTCGCCATCATCGACGACTACGGCGCCGTGCCCGCGTGCAAGGCCGCGGTCGAGGACTACCGCTCCGAGCACGGCATCACCGAGCCCATCGAGCGGATCGACTGGACCGGCGCGTTCTGGCAACGCCAGCGCTGACGTGGCAGGGGTAACGCCGAGCCGCCCCGACGACGCACGGGGTCTCCGACCACCGACGATGGCCGCGGCGGCCGAGCGCGCTCTTCGCCGCCTCCTCGATCTGACCCGGGACTACCCGGGCGTGACCCTGCGCCGAGCGATGGCTGGAGGCCGCGCCGCTTGGATCGGCCGGCTGCCGGCGGCGGTACGGCGACGGCTGGACCTCGACGGCGTCGGCGTCACCCCGTTGCGGGTCGAGATCGGCGGCGGCCGCTTCCCGAGCCCGGGGTACATCCATGTCGACGCCGACCGGACCTCTCGCCATCTGGAGTACGTTGCCCCGGCCTGGCAGCTTCCGTTTCCTGACGCTTCGGTATACGAGCTGCTCGCCATCCACGTGCTCGAACATGTGCATCCAACATCGATCGAGCGGACACTCCGGGAATGGCGCCGGATTCTGGCTCCAGGCGGCTTCGCCGAGATCCATGTTCCGGATGCGGCCACGGTCTTCCCGGCGTTTCTCGCCTCCACCATCGAGAAGAAGTGGGACCTGCTCATCCCCATTTTTGGCCGGACTGGCGACCCCACGACCCGACGTAAGGGTGTCGGGGTCGACCTGGAGCGCCACCATGTGATCTACGACTTCGACCTGCTGCGCCAGGTGCTGCTGCGGGCCGGGTTCGACCACGTCGATGACGTGAGCGAGACCGTGAGCGACCGCCACACCGAAGCTTGGAAGGAGTCCGAACTCGTCGACCGGGTGAGCCTGGTGGTACGAGCGTTCGCCGGCTGATCGCCCCATGCCGGTCGCCGACGTCCTGATCTCCATCGTCAACCACGAGAACCGCGAGCTGGTCCGGGCCTGCCTGCTGTCCCTGCCTGCCGCCTGTGACGGCGTCGCCTGGGAGGTGACGGTCGTCGACAACGTGTCCGGAGACGGCAGCCTGGAGATGCTGGAGCGGTGGTTCCCCGAGGTCCGGGTCATCGCCAACCGGGGGCGACTGGGCTTCGGTGCCAACCACAACCAGGTGTTGCGGCCGCTGATCGCCGACCCAGCCCGCCCCGCCCACGCAGCCCGCCCAGCCCACCGGCCTCGCTATGTCCTGATCCTGAACGACGACACCACGTTGCGGGCCGCCGCCGTCACCCGCATGGTCGAGCTGCTCGATGCCAACCCCACCATGGCTGCGGTCGTCCCCACGATCCTCGACGAGGAGGGCCGGGCGGGGGTCAGCCGGATCGCCTACCCCGACGCCCGCAGTGCCTGGCGCTGCGACTGGACGGACCGCACCGAGGGACCCGATCCCGACGGGTTCCTCCAGGGTTGCTGCCTGCTGCTGCGGGTGTCGGCCATCACCGAGGTCGGACCGTTCGACGAGCGGTTCTTCCTGTTCTACGAGGACACCGACCTGAGCCGGCGCCTGGCTGATGCCGGATGGTCACTCGGCGTGTGCCCCGAGGCCGAAGTGGTGCACCTGGGCCACGCCTCGGTGTTCAAACCCGGGCTGGCCGAGGTCACGCCGAAACAAGGGCACCGGAGCCGTTATCTCTACCTCCGCAAGCACGAGGGCTGGGCCCGGGCCGAACTCGTCACGCTCGTCGGACGGGTCCTGCTGCTGGTCCGGGCGGCCAAGGCGACCGCAGGCGCGACGCTCCGGCACAACCCGACCAGCAGCGATCGAGCCCGCCGCCTCCTGGCTTTGGCCCGCCTCAACCCCCGCCACCCGATACCACCCGACCCGCTGGCGGCGGCGCCCGCGCGCGGCGGCGCCCGCGGGGACGTGGCCACCCGGCCCGGACGACGCTAGAACCGAAAGTAGATGAACGGGACCGGCGTGCCGCCGCTGAAGATGATGATGGGCACGATCATGCACCCGTACATCAGTCCCCGAACCCGCGGGTCCCAACTGATGAACGCGGTGTGGTCCCTCGCCCGCAGCTGCACATAGTCCACGAACAGCAGGGCGCCCGCCGCCAGGGTCAGCATGAGGATGGCGGTGTGGTCGGTGACGCCGCCCTGTAGGTGGGCGATGTCGTTCAAGTAATGCAATGCCGCCGCCGTGGAGGAGGAGCGGAAGAACACCCATGCCAGGCAGACCGCTTGGAATGTGACGACCGTCCGCACCAGGTCGCGGCGCAGCACCCACGGACGGCGGTAGTCCTCCTCGGTCACGTAGGTGAACCGGCGCTCCGCGATCAGGTACAGGCCGTGCAGGCCCCCCCAGATCACGAACGTGGTGACGGCCCCGTGCCACAGGCCACCGATGAGCATGGTCAACATGAGGTTGCGGTACGGGCTGACGGAGTGGCGAGCGAGGACTTCCCCACCCGGACCGCGACCTCGGCCAGCAGTAGGACCACCAAGGCCACAATGATCGGGACCCCGATCATCCGGGACCGGTCCGGCCGAGTCGCCTGCGTCCCCGCGGCCGCGGGGGCGGGCGGGTTACGGCGGCGGGCATGGTCGGCCATTGTTCCTACGTCGGTTCCGGGCGAATCCGGGCAGCCACCCGGGCCGCCGTCCGGGCCGCCCACCCGGGCCGCCGTTGCGGTGGCCAATGGCGCGGCATCACTGCGGCCCGTCACGGCGGCAGGTAGGCCAAGGTCGGCGAGTACCGTGGCGCCGTGAACCAGCCCTCGGCGGCCCTGCCGGAGCGCTCCGCGTTCCTCGACGCCTGCCGGGGCCGGGCCGCGACGCACCGGCCGGTGTGGTTCATGCGCCAGGCCGGACGGTCCCTGCCTGAGTACCGGGCACTCCGGGGCAACGGGAGCATCCTCGACGCGG
>JAUTXN010000084.1 GCA_030838045.1 Acidimicrobiaceae bacterium | reverse complement strand
ACGCGGTCGCACATCGACCCAAACCCGTCGATTCGGCCCAAGTGATCGGCCTCGCCTGGCATCACGTCCTCCATGCCCGGATGTCGGTCGAACGCGGAGCCTGGTGGCAAGCGGAGTACTGGATAAGCGGCGTCCGCGATTACACGCTGGCCCTTGCGTGTCTTCGACTCGCCCAATCCGTGGCGCACGCCAAGGGGGTCGACCACCTGCCGGCTGGAGTGACCCGGCCCGTCCAAGACGCCCTCGTACGCAGCCTTGACCAGGCGGAACTCGCCCGCGCCCTCGGCGCCGCCACTCGGGCATTGCTCGACGAGCTGCGTCTGACCGATTTCGAGGTAGCACGAGAGCTGGAGCAGCCCCTTCTCGACCTGGCCGCCATCTCGTAGCGATCCGTTGGCGATGCGCCCAGCGCCGAGCCTTTCGCCTGCCCACGGTCAGGGAGAAAGGACACGATCCGGGCGGATCGGCAGGTGGCGCTGGCGCTGCCCGGTCGCGTGGTACACCGCGTTGGCGATGGCGGCCGCGGTGCCGACGATACCGATCTCCCCGATGCCCTTCACGCCCAGGGGATTGAGTTGGTCGTCTTCTTCGTCGATCCAAGTGGCGTCGATCCTCTGGACGTCGGCGTTGGCCGCGATGTGGTAGCCGGCGAAGTCGTGGTTGAGGTAATCGCCGAACTCGGCGTCCATCAGCGACTCCTCGAACAAGGCCATGGACAGCCCCATCGTCATCCCCCCGATCAGCTGCGAGCGAGCGGTCTTGGCGTTGACGATGCGGCCCGCGGCAAACACGCCGAGCAGCCGGGGCACACGGATCTCGCCGGTGTCGACGTCGACCCGAACCTCGGCGAACTGCGCGCCGAAGGAGTGGCGTACCAGGTCGGCCTGGGCCGCGATGTCGTCCGCGGTGTCGGCCCGGGCGACGAGCCCGTCATCGGGAACGCCGCCGCACCGGTCGATGTCGGCGATCAGTTGGCGGCACGCCTTGACCACGACCCACCCCCACGACGCCATTCCCATCGAGCCGCCGGCGATCATGGCGGGGCCGAAGTCGCTGTCACCGATGCGGACCTCCACCTTGTCCATCGGAACCTGCAGCTCGTCCGCCGCCACCTGCGTGAGGGCGGTGCGGGCCCCCGTGCCGATATCGGCGGCGGTCAGCCGTACGATGAAACTCCCGTCCTCCTGGGCCGACACCGAGGCGGTCGACGGCGCGCTACGGGCCGGATAGGTCGACGCCGCCACTCCGGTGCCCATGAGCCACTGCCCGTCCCGGCGGGTGCCGGGACGCGGGTCTCGTTCCGCCCACCGGAAGCGGGAGGCGCCTTCGCGCAGGCAGGCGATGAGGTTGCGGCTGCTGAAGGGGCGACCGCCCTCGGGTTCGGTGACCGGCTCGTTGCGGATGCGCAACTCGATCGGATCGACGCCGCACGCCTCGGCCAGTTCGTCCATCGCCGACTCCACCGCGAACGAGCCCGGCGCCTCGCCGGGGGCGCGCATCCAGCGGGGTGTCGGTACGTCCAGCGCCACCAGGCGGTGGCTCGTGCTGAGGTTCGGCGTGGCGTACATGACCCGGGAAAAGACTGCCGTCTGCTCGGCGAACTCGTACACCGTCGAGGTCTGTTCGACTACTTGGTGATCGAGTGCGACGAGGCGACCGCCCCGGTCCGAACCGAGGCGCACCCGCTGGATGGTCGGTGTCCGGTAGCCGACCAAGGAGAAGAGCTGTTTCCGGCTGAGTACCACGCGGATCGGGCGCCCGAGCATCCGCGCCGCCATGGCCGCCAGCACCGCCTGGGAGCGGGCGCCGCCCTTCGACCCGAACCCCCCACCGACATGCTCCGACACGACCCGTACGGCGCTGTCTTCCAGCCCGAAGAGCCGGACGAGCGCTTGGTGGACTCGTGTTGCGCCCTGATTCGAGTCATACACCGTGAGCCGATCGCCATCCCAGAACGCCGTGGTGGCATGCGGTTCCATCGGGTTGTTGTGCTCGGCCGGCGTCGAGTAGGTGTGGTCGACGGTCACCGCAGCCCCTGCCAGGCCTGCTTCCACGTCACCGGTGAGGGTATCGGTCGGAAGGTTCGGGTTGACGTGGTCGGGCGCGAACAGCCGCGGATGGGAGGCAGAAAGGAGCACGTCGTGGGGCTCGGCTTGGTACTCCACCGGCAAGCCATCGGCCGCCGCCCGCGCCTGCTCAAGCGTGTCGCCGACGACGAGCGCCACCGTCTGGCCCCGATAGTGGACCTGTTGGTCCTGCAGCACCAGCAACTCACCGTCGTCGACGTCCTGCAGTCGCATGGCATTGGTGGCGGTGACGACCGCCAGCACCCCCGGCATCTGCAGCGCCGCTCCCGCGTCCACCGATTCGACCCGGCCCCGGGCAATCGTCGACTGCACGATCCAGCCATGCGCCAGCCCAGCGAGTGGGAAGTCGGCGGCGTACCGCGCTTCCCCGGTCACTTTCGACAGTCCCTCGATCCGGCTGACCGGGGCACCAACCGTCCCGCTCACGACGCTGCTCACGACGCCTGGACCAGTTCAATCAACGTCCGTACCATCAGGTTGCGCACGAGCGGCACCTTGTAGCGGTTGTCCCGCAGTGGTTGGGCCCATTCCAACTCGGCATCGGCCGCTTCTCGGAACGCCACCTCGGTGGCAGGTTGCCCCCGCAGGGACTGCTCCGCGCGGTACGCCCGCCAGGGGATCGGGGCGACGGCACCCAATGCGATCCGGACATCGCGCACCATGCCGTCGGCGACGTCCAGCGCCACCGCGACCGAGCCGATGGCGAAGGAGTACGAAGCCCGCTCGCGGGCCTTGCGATACCGGGAGTTGGCGGCCCAAGGCAACGCTGGTAGCGCAACCGCGGTTATGAGCGCCCCCGGTTCGAGGGTCGTCTCGCGCTGTGGCTCGTCGGCCGGTAGCCGGTAGAAGTCGGCGATGGGGACCGCGCGCGGTCCCGCCGGCTCCTCCACGAACACCACGGCGTCGAACGCCGCGAGGGCCACCGCCATGTCCGAAGGGTTGGTGGCGATGCAGAGATCCGATCCGCCGAGAATGGCGAGATTGTGGTGCTCGCCGTCCCGGGCCGGACAGCCCGAGTCGGGTACCCGCTTGTTGCACGGTTTGGTGACGTCCTGGAAATACGGACAACGCGTTCGCTGCAAGAGGTTGCCGCCGACGGTGGCCATGTTGCGGAGCTGGCCTGACGCCCCAGCCAGAACGGCTTGCGCCAGAGCGGGGTAACGCCGCCGGACGGCGAGGTGGGCGGCCAGGTCGCTGTTGCGCGTTCCCGAGCCGACCCGCAGACCACCGTCGGCGTCGTCGGTGACGAAGTCGTAGGGCAAAGCCGTGACGTCGATGAGCACGGCCGGTGTCTCGACGCCGAGCTTCATCAGATCGACCAGGTTCGTGCCGCCGCCCAGGAAGCGGGCGCCGGCAACGCCGGCGATCATCGCCAACGCATCGGTCGGATGAGCCGGCCGTTCGTATCCGAACTCCTTCATCCGACCACGTCCTGAATGGCCGCGACGATGTTGACATAGGCGCCGCAGCGGCACAGGTTCCCGCTCATCCGTTCTCTCGTCTCGGACTCGTCGAGATCGACGGGACCGGCCGCGACATCGGGGGTCACCGCACTGGGCCAGCCGGCCTCGACCTCAGCCAACATCGCAACCGCTGAACAGATCTGGCCCGGCGTGCAGTACCCGCACTGGAGACCGTCATGATCGATGAATGCCTGCTGCAGTGGATGCAGGTTCCCGGCGGCGCCCACGCCCTCGATCGTCGTGATGTCATGGGTCTGCGCCGCGACCGCGAAGATCAGGCAGGCGTTCGCCCGGCGGCCGTCGAGCATCACGGTGCAGGCCCCGCATTGCCCGTGGTCGCAGCCCTTCTTCGAGCCAGTCAAGTCGAGGTTCTCGCGCAAGGCGTCGAGCAGCGTGGTCCGGTGGTCCAGCTCGAGCTGGTATTCGCGCCCGTTGACGCTCAGGCGGATCGGGCTCAGGGTGGCAACTCTTTCGGGCATGCTTCCTCCCGGTCGATGAGGTCGCCTCCCACTCCACCACGCTGAGCGGGGGTACGGGGGCACGCGCCGGTTACGCCCGGTGCGTGCCTTCCACGAACGTCACTCGAGCTCAGCCAGCACCTCACCGATGATTTTGGTGGTCTGGTGAGCCGGGAGCGGTTCGCCGCCTTGCGCCTCGGCGACCTCGGCCGAGAAGTCCTCGACCGAATGAACGCCGCCGACGAGCACGTGGCGCAACGCCTCGGCGCTCGCTTCCGGGTCGTCGAGTGCCTCCACGGCCGGTGCGACGGCATGATCGGGGGAGGTCGCCACGGCGTGGACCAGGCTCATGGCTTCCTGGCGGCCGGTTGCGGTCGACACGACCGGGGCCCGATCGGGATTCTGCTGCAGGTCCCACTCGGCGAGCGCCTCGTCGTAGCCACCTTCGCCCGGATGGAGCACCCGGGTCGTGGGTGCCACACTCGTGGGCGTCGCCTCGCCTGAGGGGCCGGTTCCCTCGCCGCCCCCGCTGCCGTCGCTGCTGTCGAGCCCGGTGTCGTCATCCTCGGTGTCGTGCCGCCGGGGCGGCTGCACAGGGACGACGAGGGTGCCATCGGCGTTGCGAACGATGTCCATGGGTGTTTCTCCTTCGGTAGAGCGACGTCAGGCAAACGCGGAAAGCATGGGTCACGGCAGACGTCGTGCGAGGCAACTCTATCGACGGGGCTCTGTTTCCTCGGTACAGCTCCTTCGGAACAGCTTCCTTCGGAACAACAGCGCCCCATCATCGCCTGGAAGGCCGCGGCAGCTGGGTGGGGCCGCCCAGTACCTTGTCGTGCGGTGGGCCGGAGAGTTCAGTTGCGCGCCGAAGTCGACGGGGGTGATCGCCGCTTCCTTGATGCGTTCTTCGACGACGACGGGGATCTCCGTATCGATGGACAGGACCTCGGCCCGGCGACGGCAATAGTGAGCGGCGACGGCGAGTACGAATGGGGCCGGACCATTGCGGCCGCCGACGTTCCAAGGCTCCTGGAGGAGTTGGGCGGCCAACAGGGCGAGGATGTCCTGGACCTCTTGCAGCGGAACTGGAGTGGGGCCCGCTCCTATGACCTCGAAAAGCTGCTTCGAGAAACCACCATCCCGGTGTCTCTCTGGACTTGGTCGGGCTGAACAGAGCTGAAGGAGCAGCCCGCCTCAACCCTCGACCCTCGACGCGGACGACCACCTTGCTGGGGTTTCTGCCCCTCATGTCGATGAAGGGCGTCGGGCAGGTTGGAGATGCCCTCGGCGACCGTCTCCGGTCGTCCTTCCGGTCGGCGGGCAACGTGCACTCGACACCGAAGCCGGGAACGTCCGTAGCGACGGAAACGCTGGCCTCTGCCGTGCGACTCCCAACCGAGGGCGCAGACGCGGGCACCGCCCGGCACACCGCGCCCGGGTCAGCCCAGAAGTTCCTCCGGGGGTAGCAAGACCCCGGGATTCAAGCGACCGGTCGGGTCCAACGCCTGCTTTATCGCCCGCATGGCACCGATGTCCGCCCCGGATCGCGTGAGGTGCAGCCATGGGATCTTGGCCCGTCCGATGCCGTGTTCGGCGCTGATGGATCCGCCCATCTCGGCCACCAGCCGGTACACGGCATCGTCGACGGTGTAGTCGTCGGGCGCCGGACCCACCACATTGACATGGAGGTTGCCGTCACCTGCGTGACCCCACAGCACGACCGTCGCATCCGAGGCGGCACCGGCCACCGCCTGATGTACGGCCGGCACGAACGACGCCAACGCCCCGAGTGGCAGGCTGACATCGAGTTTGTGCGGCACGCCCAACCGATTGACCGCTTCGGTGTGTCCCTCCCGGATGGCCCACAGATTTTGCCGACCCTTGGGTGTGGTGGCTACGGCGGTGGCCTCGTCATCCACGCCCGCGGTGGCCAGGCATTGGGCCAGCTGGTCGGTCACGGTGTCATCTGCTCCCGCGCACTCCACGAGCAGGTAGGCCCGCCATCGTCCCGCCAGCGGTGACCCGAGTGGTGACACCAAGCCGGCCGTCCGGCAGACCAGCTCCAGGCCCTCCTGATAGAAGATCTCGGCTGCTTCGAGCGCGGGGACATGGCGGCGAAGAGCGGTCACAAGCTCGATCGCGGCTGCCGTGCCCGCCACCCCGATCAGCGCCGTGACCCGAAAGGGCAGAGCCGCGACGAGGCGCAGCCGGGCCGCGGTGACGATGCCGAGGGTGCCCTCGCTCCCGACCAGCAGGCCTGGTACGTCGTAGCCCGTATTGTCCTTGGCCGGACCGCGGAGACGTTCGATCACCTGGCCGTCGGCCAGTACCACCTCGAGGCCCGCCACTTGCTGGCGCATTCCTCCGTGGCGGACGAAGTGGATGCCCCCGGCATTGGTGGCCACCATCCCGCCCACCGTGGCACTGTCACGCGCCCCCAGGTCGACGCCGAAGGCCAAGCCGGTGCTCGAAGCGGCGACGTGTCGTTGCAAGGCGGCCAGGGTTACGCCGGCACCGACGGTGACTTGAGCCGCGGCCGCGTCGACGGGGTCGAGGCGTCCCAGGCGAACGAGACTCATGACCAGCCGCAGATCGTCGGGCCCGGAGCCGTGATCCGCGGGTACCCCGCCACCCACCAGGCCGGTGTTGCCACCTTGTGGCACCACGGCGACTTGGAACGCCAGACATGCTTGCAGCACCGCGACCACTTCGGCAGTCGACGCCGGTCGGGCCACGACGGCCGCTTGGCCCCGCCAGCGGCCCGTCCAGTCCACCGTGTAGGACGCGGTGAGGTCAGGATCGGTCAGGACGTGGTCTCGACCGAGGACGCCGACCAGCGTTGCGGTCAAGCGGCTCAACTGGCCGATCTTGTCGTCACGGACCGTCATCACCCCCAGCATGCGTCGTCGCGGGAGGGGCCCGACGCCGGACGTCAGCCGGGCGTGCGCCGCAGGGACTTGATCAGTTGATGCGAGGGCGTGAACAAACGCCGTACGGTCAGCTGGCCCGCAATCAGCGCGGCGAAGGCGTTGCCCCCGAGCAACATGTACATCACGACGAGCTGGAGGCGGATCGCCAGAATGGGCGACGCCCCCGCCAGGATCATTCCCGTCATGGCGCCGGGAAGGGCCACGAGGCCGACGACCTTGGTCTGATCGATGGTCGGAATCATCCCGCTTCGAAGCGATGCGCGGAGCCAGGGCAGCGCGGCTTGCCGGCTGCTCTGAGCGAGGGAGAGCCGGGCTTCGACTTCCCGCCGGCTGGCGGCCAGGTCGTCGTGGAGTCGGGTCATCACCAGAGAGGTTGTGTTCATGGCGGCGGTGATGATCATGGAGCCGAGCGGGATGATCGCCCGAGCGGAAACGGGCACGATGCGCAAGGCGGCGAGCACGCCGAGTGTTCCCGCCGTGGCCACCGAGATGGCGGCGGCGGCCACCAGCTTGCTGCCCGGGACCCGCCTGGCTCGTCCCGCCGAGGTAAGGCTGGCCGTCCCGACCATCACCGCGACCGCGACGATCGTGAGCGCGCCGTGGCCCTTGAAGATGTAGTCGAGGATGTAACCCACGGCGACCAGCTGCGCGAACGAACGGAACGTCGCCACCGCCATGTCCTTTTCGAGTCCCACCCGCTGCCAGCGGGACACGACGACCGCGACCGCGACGAGCACCAGTGAGAGGGCGACATCGCCGAAGCTGATGGGGCCCGACAGGGGTGCACCTCCGGCGGTGACCGCGCCGATGGCGATCATCGGTCGTCGATGCCCGGCTCGGGGCGCGGCAGGGGTCGGACCTCGACCACCTGGTCGGCCAGCTCCGCCTGGCGTGGGTCATGGGTCACCATGACGACGGTGAGGCCGGAATCGGCCAGCTCCCGGATCAATCGCTCGATCCCTCCCTTGCTGGATGTGTCAAGAGCCGAGGTCGGTTCGTCGAGCGCCAGCACGTCGGGCCGCAACGCCAAGCTGCGGGCGAGGGCCATCCGCTGCGCCTCGCCGACCGACAGCCGGTCGGCTTCTCTGGATGCCAACGCAGGATTCAACCCCACGCGTTCCAGGAGGGCCGGTGTGTCGGCGCCGACGTTGTCGCGAACAGTGCCCGGAAAGGTGACCGGTACCTGCCCGACGCTCTGCACTCGACGCCGCAGCTCGAGCACGTCGTAGTCCCGGACGTCGCGGCCCTCGAAGAGAACTACTCCCTCGTCGGGATCGTCCAGTCGATTGAGCAGGCGCAACAGGGTCGTCTTGCCCGCGCCCGACGGTCCGACAATGGCGGTGAGACCCTCGGCCGGGACGACAGCGAAGAAGCCCTTGACGATGGGACCATCGTCACCGTCGACCCTGACGTCGCGGAACTCGAACCGGACCGTCACCGCACCATGCTTAGCAACGTCCGGCGCGGACTGCGCCCACCCGCCCGAGCCCCGCCCGCCGGCGGACGGCGATGGGCTACAGCCCCGCCCGGTCCCCGACCGCCGGCGCATAGCGATTCGGCTCGGCCTCGAAGGCGTCGGCACAGCCCTTCCCACAGAATGCGTACTCCCTGCCCTCGTGGTGGGTGCGATTGGGACCGTCTGGTCCGACCGTCATCCCGCACACGGGATCAGTCGTCCCGCCTTCGACGAGCTCGTCGCGGGGGCTGTTCGCCGTCATGTAGCAGGCGGGGTCTGCCGCGAAGCGCTCCTGGCAGCGGTCCGAGCAGAACCAGACCCGCTGTCCGCCCACCGCCGACTGGGCGGGGGCATCGGCGGTCCGGACCTGCATTCCGCACACGGGGTCGAGGGCGTAGCCGGATCCGCCGCCGAGACGTTCCCGATGCCGGTACAGCCAGTACAACAGACCGAAGACGGCCAACAACGCGATGTTGAGGAAGGTGGTGTAGTTCCAGAGGAAGCGAGTCGGAGCGATCGCTTGCGCCCGCTGGGTGGGGATGAGCCCGGCGACCGAGGACAACCCTTCGACGATCAGACCGGCGGTGGCCATGATCGCCCAGAACAAGACCAACAGGCGCACCGTGAGCGCGGTTCCGTAGTACTTGCGGTAGATGAGCAGCAGCGGAAGGGTGATCAGGTCGGCGAAGATGAAGCTGATCACGCCCCCGAAGCTGATGCCGCCCTTCCACAGCGCCGCCGCCAGGGGCACGTTGCCGATCGAGCACACGAAGCTGATGATGGCGATGAACGGGCCCACGAGGACGTTCTCGATCGAGGTCCAGGCGCCGTGACCATGGAGGAATACCGCGTTCCACAGGTGATTTGGGACGAGCACGGTCAGGAAGCCGGCCACGACGTAGCCGATGACCAGCTCTTTGCGCAGCATGGTGAGGTCGGCCATCGTGTAGCTGGCGGCGTCGGCCCAGGCCGCCTTGGAGGTCAGCTTCTTCGACCACGGCTCGGCTTCGAGCACCGCCAGGCGCTCGTCGCTGACGCCGACCATCGCCTGGTGGTCGTGGCCACCCGCCATCTGACCGTGCTGGAGACGCTCCCGGGCCGCGTCGGTGAGCCGGCGGTGCACCACCACGCCTCCGAGCAGTGCCAGGAGCAGGATCATGATCGCTCCGCCGACGAACTCCGCCGCGGCGAACTGCCAGCCCATCAAGATCACCAGCACGATGCCCAGCTCGATGACCAGATTGGTCGAGGCGAACATGAAGATCATGGCGGTGACGAAGTCGGCGCCCTTTTGGAACAGCGACTTGGCCATGGCGGTGGCGGCATAGGAACACGACGAGGAGACCATCCCGAGCCCGCTGGCGCGAATCACCGAAGCGGGCCGGTGGTCGCCCATCACCCGCTCCATCTGTTCCCTCGGGACGAACGCCTGCACCGCGCCCGACAGGGCGAAGCCCAGTACCAATGGCCAAAGGGTCTCCCAGAACATGAAGAACCCCTCGCGCAGGCTGCGGCCGGTCCAGGTCAGGGCGCTGGCCGCGAGGATCGGTCTCATGACCGAACGAGACGGGCGATGGCCGCGGTGGCCTCGGCCAGCTTGGCGTCGGCCTCGGCGCCCCCAGCTGCGACCGCTTGGCGGACGCAGTGGTCCAGGTGCCCGTCCAAGAGTTCCAACGCCACCGCCTGCAGTGCCTTCGTAACCGCCGACACCTGCGTGAGGATGTCGATGCAGTAGGTGTCCTCGTCGACCATCCGTTGCAGGCCCCGCACCTGGCCCTCGATGCGGCGGAGTCGCTTCAGCACCGCGTCCTTGTCGTCGGTATACCCGCGCATTGGTTCACCCTCCGGCTAGCTGGACGACACTATACCCCCCTAGGGTACTCAGTCGGAAGGGGAAGACGACGACAAGGCACCGCCACCCGCACCGCCACCCGCACCGCCACCCGCACCGTCAACCGCATCGCCAACCGCACCGTCAACCGCACCGCCAACCGCACCGCCGAACGCTCGGGTGGTGCGTATGGCGATCGCGATGACGGCGGTGAGCAGGGGTAACAACGCCAGCGTGGCCGGAAGGGAGATCGCCTCGGCCAGGTGGCCGATCAGCGGCGGCCCGCCGACAAAGCCGATCCAGCCCAGGGCGGAGACGGCGGCGACCGCCGTGGCGGCGTGCACCCCGGGGAGGCGACCGGCGGCGCTCATGGCCGACGGGATGACCAGGGCCACTCCGGCGCCAAGGCAGCCGAAGCCCACGAGGCCGGCCCACGGTGTGCGCACCAAGAGGGCGGCGCCGAAACCAACGGTGGCGACGGCGGCGAGGGCGGGCAGCAGCGTTCGCTTCGGAACTCGGATGAGCAACCGGTCACCTGTCAGCCGAAAGGCGACCATCGTCGCCGAGAACGCCGCGTACCCGAGGCCCGCCACCGCCGGAGTCGTGCGCAGGGAATCGTGGAGGTAGACCGCGGACCAGTCCGCGGCCGCGCCTTCGCAGAGCATGCACGCCAGGGCGACCGCGCCGAGAATGAGCACCACGGGGTTGCGCAGGACGCCGAACGGTCGCCGGGAGCGCTTCGCCCCAGCGGGCGGCGGCGGTGGCGAATGGGGCGGGTCGGACAGCATCTGGGTCGAGGCCGCCCCCGCCCCGGCCGCGGCCAGCAAACCAAGGACGAGGAGCTGTGCGCTGAGTGACAGGCCCCGGGCCACGGCCAGGGCCCCGAGGCCGGCTCCGGCGAAGCCGCCGAGGCTCCAGGCGCCGTGGAACCCGGACATGACCGGTCGGCCGAGGGTCCGTTCCACGACGATCGCCTGGGTGTTCATCGACACGTCGAGCGCTCCCAGGAAGACGCCCCACAGGGCGAGGGCGGCGAACAGTTGGAACTGGGTGCTCGCCAGCCCCACGCCCACTCCCGTGAGGCAGTAACCGAGCAGCGTCGCTTGCACCATCCGGCGGCTCCCGAAACGGACCAGCAACCGTCCCGTGACCAGCATGGCCGCCAACGATCCCATGGGCGCGCCGAACAGGGCCAGACCCAAGCGGGCGTCGGTGAGCCCCAGGTGCGCCTTGACCTGCGGGATGTGCGCCGTCCACGATGCGAACAGCAGGGCATGACCGAGGAATACGACCAAGGTGGCGGTACGAGCCCGACCAGGAGCTCGTCCCGCAGCTGGCCGATCGGCGCCCGTCGGCGCGCCGGTCGAGATCCCCTCAGGCACGCAGGACCTCGACGCCCGCCGCCCGCAGGCGGGTCACGGCCTCCTCGGGCGCGGCCTGGTCCGTTACGACGACGTCGACCTGGCTGGCCGGACAGACAACCGCCAGCGCCGTTCGGGCGAACTTGGCCCCTTCGGCCAGCAAGACCACCCGGCTGGCGGCGGCCATGGCGATCCGCTTGACCGCGGCGTCCTGCACGTCATGGGCCGTCACACCGCTGTCCAACGACAGGCCGCAGCAGGTGACGAACGCGGTGTCGAACCGCAAGGCCGCCAGGCTGGCCTCGGCCATCGGTCCCACCAGTGATCCCTCACCGAAGCGGACGGTGCCGCCAGGCAGCATCAGTTGGATCGACGGGCTGGCCGCCAACGCCCGAGCGGCATGCAACGACAGCGGCATCACGGTCAGTCGCCGTCCGACCAGGGCCCGTGCGATCGCCAGGCCGGTGGTCCCGCTGTCCACGGTGACCGCCTCTCCGTCGCGCACCATGGCCGCGGCCACCGCGGCCATGCGTTCCTTGGCGCCCGCCGACTCCGCCTGGCGCATGGCGAAGGGAAGTTCCTCGCCCCGCATGAGCAGGCTGACGGCGCCCCCCCGGACCCGGCGCAGCACTCCGTTGTCGGCCAGCACGTCGAGGTCGCGGCGGACCGTCACCTCCGACGTGGCGAACTCGGCCGCCAACTCCCCGACGTCGACCCGACCGTCGCGCCGCAGGCGATCCACGATTCCTTCCCGTCGTGTGCCGCTGGCCATGACCCCGATCATACATCGCAGAGTTTCATTCGAAAGTATGGAAAGTCCGAAGGCTGGGCGGGGAAAATGGGGCGGTGACCGACTTGCGAGATCTCCTCACTCACGCCGCTTCCCGCGCCGCCGACCATCGCGCCGAGGCGGCCCGGCAACCAGTGTTCCCCGCTTCCCTCGACCACGAGGCCATGCGAAAGGCCCTGGGCCCGTTGCCCGACCACCCGACCCCCGCCCGGGCGGTGGTCGACCAACTGGCCGACATCGTCGAACCGGGGCTGGTCGCCACGACCGGCCCGCGCTATTTCGGCTTCGTCGTCGGCGGCGCCCTCGACGCCGCCACCGCGGCCGACGTGCTGACGACCGGCTGGGACCAGCCGGCGTTCAACGCCGTCACCTCACCGGCGGCGGCGCTGGTCGAGGACGTCACCGGCGGGTGGCTGAAGGATCTGCTGGGCTTGCCCGCGGCCGCGTCGTTCGGCTTCGTCACCGGCGGCCAAGCGGCCAACACCGTGGCCCTGGCGGCGGCCCGCCACCAGGTGCTGGCCGGGGTCGGTTGGGACGTGGAACAACGGGGCCTGTTGGGCGGGCCACCCATTCGGGTGGTGGCCAACGGCGAGCGCCATGCCACCATCGATCGGACCTTTCGCCTCCTGGGCCTGGGCGCAGGCGTGGTGGAGGCGGTGGCGACCGACGACCAGGGGGCGATCGACGTGGCCGATCTCAGCCGCGTCCTCGCCGAAGGGTCGGCCGGCCCGACGATCGTGTGCCTCCAAGCCGGCAACGTCAACAGCGGCGCCTTCGACGACTTCGCCGCCGCCACGAGCGTCGCCCACGAGCACGGGGCATGGGTGCACGTCGATGGGGCGTTCGGCCTGTGGGCGGCCGCCAGCCCCACGACCCGCCACCTCACGGCGGGGATCGACACCGCCGACTCCTGGGCGACCGACGGCCACAAGTGGCTGAACGTCCCCTACGACAGCGGCTATGTGTTCTGCGCCCATCCCCAGGCGCACGCCAATGCCATGTCGTTCACGGCCGCCTACCTCACCGGACACGGCCAAGGCGGCCTGCGAACCCCGGCCGACTATGTCCTCGAGTCGTCGCGACGAGCCCGCGGTTTCGCGACCTGGGCCGCCCTGCGCCAGCTGGGCCGAAGCGGCATCGCGGAACTGGTCGAGCGGTGCTGCGCGTTGGCCCGCCGTTTCGCCGAACAGCTGGCGGCGGTCGACGGCGTCAGCGCGGCCAACGACGTGGTGCTCAACCAGGTCCTGGTCGATTTCGGCGGCCACGAGGAGACCGATCGGGTGGTCGAAGCCGTGCAGCGCTCAGGCGAGTGTTGGATGGGTGCGACCACCTGGCACGGCCGGCGCCTCATGCGTATTTCGGTGTCCAACTGGCGGACCACCGAGGCCGACGTGGACCGCTCGGTAGCGGCAATCGTGGCCGCCGTGTCAAGAACGTGAACCGTGCCCGGGCGGAGTCACTCGCGGCTCAGCTCGGCGCGTCCTGTGACTCGGCCGAGGAACGGAATGCCGTACCACAGCACCAGGATCACGACCACGACCGCAGCCGTGGTGATTCCGGCGACGCTGGATCGGTACAGCACGTCGGCGACGAGGTAGACCGCGCAGGCGATCCCGCCCGCCAGGAGGACTCCACCCATGACGGCGAGGGGATTGGACACACGGAGGAGCCAGTCGTTGTTCCGGTTGCGCCAGGTGAGGCGGGCATGGATCGAAGGTGCGATCAGCATCGCCGACGCCCCGGCTGCCAGGAGCAAAGCCGCGAAGTAGACGCCCCGGTCGGTCGGCCCGAGCTGCGCAAACCGTTGGCTGAACGGCACCGTCAGAAGGAACGCGAACAGCACCTGGACGCCCGGAAGGATGACGCGAAGCTCGTTGAGGAGCTCGAGAACCTGCTGTTCTTCCCTATCGGTTTTGTCCGACACTGCGGTCGACGGTACCCGTCATGCGGCCTCGCCCGCCGTCCGGGTGGCGACCGTCGCCACGAGCTGGGTCCAGGGCTCGGCCCCCGGCCAGTCGGCCTGGCAGCGATGCACCGCGTCGTCGCGCCCGCTGCCGTCGTCGAACAGCCAAAGCTGGCGGATGACTCCTCGATGGGGCGGCACCGGCGCCGCGGTGCCGGCCGCGCAGTGCGCCAGATGGCGTTCGACGGCACGGGCCATGAGATCCCGATCGAGGTGGCCTCGGGCCCAATAGATCAGGCCATCTTCGCTGTGGACGATGTCGGGCCATGCGTTGGCGACACCGCAGGCGCTGTGGGCCGCGAGTGGCCAGATGTGGTGCCAGCCCACACCCCCGCCATAGCGGCCGATCGGGGTCTCGCACAGGCGGCAGATGTCCTCGGCGAGGGGACCGTCGCGTCGCGCTTGGTTCACCGAGCACGCGCATGGGTCCGTGCCAGGACAGAAGTTGCAGCGGACGAAGCTCATCCAGGCTGACATTCCACCGCGCGGGGCGGGATAAACGTCAGGTGATCGACCCTACGCGAACGAGCCGCCGGCACAGCCAGCGGTTCGTTCGCCGGGACTCAATGCTTAGATAGCGCGAACGTTCTGCGCTTCCTCGCCCTTCTTTCCGGGGGCAACGTCGAACTCGACGCGCTGACCCTCCTCGAGGGAGCGGTAGCCCCCACCCTGAATATTCGAGTAGTGGACGAAGACATCGTCGCCCTGCTCGCGAGAAATGAAGCCGTAGCCCTTCTCAGAATTGAAGAACTTTACGGTTCCGGTAGTCACTTTTTGGTCTCTTCTCAGCATCCGAGCGGGTCCTTGTGACGCGCCCGATGTTTCCACGCTACTGGTTCGCGACGGTCCAGGCTCTCTAATCATCCGCCGAAGCCGCGCCGCGGACGTACCATCACCAAGATGACCGACTCAGGCGGGCTCGCGGCCTCGAGTCCCCAAGTGGTCGAACCGTCCACCATCGACGTCGATCGAGAGGTCGGGATGACGCTCACGTGGGCCGACGGTCACACCGTGGCGCTGGGGTTGGTCGAGCTGCGGGTGAACTGCCCGTGCGCCGGATGCCACGAGCTGCGCCGGGCCGGCCAGCCCGTGTGGCCCCGACCGGGTTCGCCCGAGCCGCTGCGGATCCTCGACGCTCGCCTGGTCGGGGCATTCGGTATCGGCTTCGACTGGAACGACGGGCACAGCACCGGCATCTACGGCTGGGACGCCCTGCGCCGCTCGACGGCCTAGTCGGTGGCCGTGGCGGACACCATCGTGTGCGTGGACTGCGGCGGCACCTGCCACCGGCAGCCCTTCGAGCGGCCCGAGTTCGGCTGGCAGGTCGGTGACATCGTTACGTTCCGCTGCTCCGACTGTGCCGACATGTGGTACCTCGAAGTCGCCGAGGACGACGTCGCGCCCTAGGCCTCGAGGTTTGCGATGTCCCCGCTGCGCCGGCTCCTGGAGAAGGATGACCGAGAGAGCAGTAGCCACCTACACTCTCGCCCCGCCAGCGTCGGCCACCGCTCCGACCGGAAGCGCGGCGGAGGCCAATGCCACCCCCGTCGCCAAGGACGACGCCGACGTGGCCTTCGACAACGCGGCGTGCATCGGGTGCGGGGCGTGCGTGGCCGCCTGCCCCAACGCCTCGGCCATGCTGTTCACCGCCGCCAAGCTGTCCCACCTGGCGGCGCTGCCCCAGGGCCAACCCGAACGTGAGCGCCGGACCTTGTCCATGGTCGCGGCCCAGGACTCGCTGGGCTTCGGGGGCTGCACCAACATCGGCGAATGCGCCGCCGTGTGCCCGAAGGAAATCCCGATGGAGTCGATCGCCCGGATGAACCGTGAGCTGCTTCGCGCGTTACTCAAGCGCGGGCGGGGCAAGGGCCGCTGAGCGGCTGCGGGGCCAGCCCAGGTTTAGGGCCGGGCCCGCAGGACGGCCCGCCACGGGCCGTCGCGCATCCCGCGAGGGATAAGGCTGTAGACGGTCAGGACCTCGACGTCGGAGAAGCCGGCGTCGATCACCATCTGGACGAGCGTGCCCAACGCCGGCGTCCACCACCCGGCCATGATGCTGCCGCCCAGATAGTGGCTGACCCCGGATTCGATGCGCTGGGGCCAACCGATGGTGGAGTCGAACACGTCGGAAAGCAGGAACTCGCCTTCGGTGACCGTCCGCAGCTGCTGCAGGGCCCGAATCGGGTCTCGAAGATGAAGGAGCAGGTCGCCGGTGTGGACCAGGTCGAAGCGCCCCAGGCGGTCGGGGTCGAGGTCGTAGACCGTGCCCACCACTCGCTTCACCTTCGATCCCAAGGAACGGTGGGCCAGTTCGAAGCCGTCGCCCAGCAGATCGGCGTAGCCCCGCTGGGTCGCCAGCTGCTGCACTCTCGGCGGGAGGTCGACGTCGGCGGTGGTTTCGATGTCGAGCGCCGTGACCTCACCACCCCGGCGTTCGAATTCGAACGCCCAGAAGCCGTCGGCGGTGGCCACGTCGAGCACCCGCTTGCCGGTCAGGTCCGCCGGGATCCCATAGATCGGGACGAGGGGACGGTGGTCGTAGTAGCCCGACGTCTCGATCCCGTAGGGCAACTCGATGGTGTGATACCACGGCTGGGCCGCCACCTGGCGGGCCAAGGCACCGGCCTCGTCGGTGTCGGTTGCTGACGTGGGAGTCTTCGGCCGGCCCGCTGCTTGTGCCGCCGCCCGGGCGCGGTGGGCAATGCGATCGGTGATGAATCCGAGGCCGATTTCGGGGTCGTGGCGAACGAAGGTGGTCGGCGGTGGGTCGCGCACCAGCAAGCGTGAGTCGCCCCGGACGATGACCTGGGGCTGCGCCAGTGGCGGCCGGCGGGCGCCGCCGATGACCCGCCGCATGAGCTGTCCCACTCGGTCGGGCACCTCGGCACTCAGCCGAAACCCGCGGAACTGCACCGAGCGCTCGACCATGGCGAGGCAGATTACACGCCGGGCTTTCGGGTACCTTTCCGGCGCCGGCCGACCAAGGTGAACATGGGGCACGGCGCGCCCAGATAGAGCTGGTTGTGGAAGGTGATGCTGGCCACGTCGAAGCCGAGGACACGAACCATCCGGGCCAGCGCCCAGGGGGTGAGCCGCCACCACGACTCATCGGGCAGGCCCAGCGCCGGATCGGGCAGGAACCCCAGCTTGGCCGGCAGCCACGGTGCCGACGCCACCCGGTGTGCGGCCCAACCGGGCAGGCGGCCGATGACCTTGGCGGCACGGCCCGCAGGTTCGGTGATCACGACCGTCTCGGTCGTCAGGGCCAACGCCCGCTGGAGGGCGAGGAACGGATCGCGCAGATGGACCAAGATGGCACCGAAGACCGCGACGTCGACCGGTCCAATGCTGCTTGGCAGCTGGTAGACGGAGCCGTACGCCATCCGTGCGTGCGAGCCCAGGGCGGCGTGCGCCAGCCAGTAGCCCTTGTTGATCCGGCCCATGCCTGCGGCCCGTTCGGTGGCCATCGTCTCCGCCGGCCAGCCGCCGAAGGGGACGATGTCCCAGCTCTCGCTGTGCTCGCTCAGGTCGTAGGCGACCACCTCGGCTCCCTGGCGTTCCATCTCGAAACACAAGAAGCCGCTGGCCGTCCCGACATCCAAGGCCCGCTTCCCCGAGAAGTCCACGTGTCCGAGGTAGTCGCCCGGCGCGGGCCTGAGGTCCCATTGTCCGTGTACCAGGCCCACCCGGGGCAGGTCCATGGTGTGGTAGAAGATGCAGTCCTCCACGCTGGCAACCGCCCGCGGCTCGGCGTACGGGGAAGTTGAGTTCACGGTCATCGAGCGGTCACCCTAGCCCCAGGCCACGAGTGTCCGTTGCTGGGCGAGACCGTAGGGAGGTCCGACCGTCCCTCTGGCTCAGACACCCT
The DNA here is from genome assembly GCA_030838045.1 of Acidimicrobiaceae bacterium. Classification (GTDB taxonomy): domain Bacteria; phylum Actinomycetota; class Acidimicrobiia; order Acidimicrobiales; family Palsa-688; genus JALYXV01. Next base: position 660 of record JAUTXN010000084.1, on the reverse strand, counting down.
GTCCGGCCGCGAGTGAGGACACCGACCACCGAGTTCCTCGAAGCATTGGCCGAAGTCCGGGGTATCTTGCGACCCACGGTGACAGGTGCAGCTCTCCGAAATCCTTCTTCGTCGCCGACCGGTCCAACGTCACATCCAGGCGACCACCTCCCGATCCACCGGAGTACGACCGTGAGGCAACTTAGGGCGTCAGCGGGCTGCCAGCGTGGGCAAGACCCGAACACGCCGGGTGTGACGGCAAGGACAACGTCACCCGGTGACGTCGAGGTCGTCTCTTCGGTTCCTCAATGGCCGATTCCGGGCCCGTTGATGATTCCGATGATGGTAAGAGTCACAAGAGGTTGAATAGGGCGTGGGCGATCATCGTCGGCGCCAGCCGGTGAGTCAGATGGGCGGCGTAGTGGAAAATTCCCACTGCTTCCACCTCGGCACCCGGGTGACGGGCGCGCCTCCCCACCAGCGTCGCCGGCGACTGCTGGCCGTCCTGCGGCTCGTCAGGATCGAGAACTGCCTGCTCGGCGTGGCGACGACGGTCGTCGGCTACGCGTCGGCCCGGTCAGGCGATGAGCGCAGCCTCAACGAAGTGGTGATCGTCCTCATCGTCGGTCTCGGGGTGGCGTTCGGGAATGTCCTGAACGACCTGGTCGACGAGACGGGAGA
>JAUTXN010000006.1 GCA_030838045.1 Acidimicrobiaceae bacterium | reverse complement strand
TGCTCGTCGTCGACCTCGACCATTTCAAGCAGGTCAACGACACCTTGGGTCACCTGGCCGGCGACGAGCTGATCGCGTCGGTGGCGGACATCTTTCGCGCCACGGTACGCGACACCGATATCGTCGCTCGTATGGGGGGCGACGAGTTCGCGGTCATCCTCCCGCGGGCCTCTGTCGACGAGGCCCAAATCGTCGCCGCCAAGATCGTGCGATCGGTGCGTCGACACGGGACGGACCTGTGCGGCCTTGATGCCCGCCACGCGACCGCCAGTGTCGGTATCGCGATGTTCGACGATTCCGCACTTACCGGTGACGACGTGCTCGCCCATGCCGACCTGAGCATGTACCAGGCCAAGGAGTCAGGCCGGGACCGGTTCGCGACCTTTACGGCCAGCACTCTCTGATCCCGCCGCCCGACGCGACGGCGGTGAGAAGGAGAGCCCGGAAAGGCATGATGGATCATGGCCAACGGGCAGGATGTGCCGACCGAGCCCGGCGGGACCGACAACGGAGACGCTTCGGCGCGTGATGTGGCCTGGCCCCTGCTCGACTCGCCCGCGGTAGCCGAAATCGCGGCCTTCGGGGCGGAGATGGAAGTCGAGGCCGGTCAGATGCTCTACCGCGCCGGGGGCGAACCCCCCAACTTCTTCGTGGTCCTCGAGGGGGAGATCGAGATCGTCCGGGAAGGGCACCACGAGGTGGTGCTGGCCGCACACGGTCCCGGCCGGATCGTCGGGGAACTCAACCTGTTGACCGGCCAGCGGCCCTATCTCAGCGCCCGGGTGAGCCGGGGGGGCCGGGTGCTGACCGTGGAGCCGGAGCAGTTCCGGCAGCTCATGAGCACCAAGCCCGACCTGTCGGACACGATCTTTCAGGCCTTCGCTGCCCGCCGCGAGATGCTGTTGACCGGGCTGGCGGCCGGCGCCATCCTCCTGATCGGCTCGCGGTTTTCGCCCGAGGCGCTGGCGTTGCGTGCCTTTGCCAACCGAGCCCGCCTCCCGCATACGTGGGTCGAGATCGAGGACCTGGACGACGTGGGCGCCTACCTCGCCGATGTCGGGGCTCAGCCCGAAGACGTCCCGGTCGCCGTCGTCGCCACCGTGGTGCTGCGCCGCGCGACCCCCGGCGAGTTCGCGGCGTTGCTCGGGCTCACCTACCGGCCCGTCCCCGGCTCGGTCACCGATCTGGTGGTCGTCGGGTCCGGCCCGAGCGGCCTGGCGGCCGCGGTGTACGGGTCCTCGGAGGGACTCGACACCATCTCGCTCGACGCGGTGGCCGTCGGCGGCCAGGCCGGGGCCAGCTCGCGCATCGAGAACTACGTGGGCTTTCCCAACGGCATCTCGGGGAGCGATCTGACGGGGCGGGCGGCGCTCCAGGCGCAGCGGCTCGGGGCCCGGCTGAACGCGCCGTGCGAGGTCGTCGGGCTGCGGGTGGAGAGCGGGTTTCACGTCGTGGTCCTCGCAGATGGCAGCGAGATCGCGGCCCGCGCCGTGATCATCGCGTCAGGAGCGCGCTACCGGCGCCTGGCGGTGGATGGCCTTGAGCGATTCGAGGGCGCCGGTGTGTACTACGCGGCCACCGAGCTCGAAGCTCGGCTCTGTCGAGGTGCCACGGTCGCGGTGGTCGGCGGCGGCAACTCGGCTGGGCAGGCCGCCCTCTTCCTCTCGCAACAGGCAGGCCGGGTGATGCTCGTCGTTCGGCGTCGTGAGCTCGTCGAGACCATGTCGCACTACCTGATCGCACGAATCGAGGCCGACCCCCACATAGAGGTGCTGACCCACACCGAGGTCCGGGGGCTGGCGGGCGACAGTCACCTCGAGGAGCTCACGCTTGAGCACACCGCGAGTGGCGAACGAAAGCTCGTCGGATGTGGAGGTCTGTTCTGTTTCATCGGGGCGATCCCGGCGACGGCCTGGCTGCAGGGGTGCGTGTCACTCGACCGCAATGGTTTCGTGCCCACGGACCGGTCGTTGTCCGAGCAGGACGCGACGAGTGAGGTGTTCGCGGGGCGAGACCCGCTCCCATTCGAAACGTCCCAACCCGGTGTCTTCGCGGTCGGCGATGTGCGGCTCGGTTCGATGAAGCGGGTAGCCACTGCGGTCGGCGAGGGGTCGAGCGCCGTCCGCTCGGTGCATGACTACCTCGCGCTGCACGCCTGAAAGAGCGCGGCCCTACGCGAGTTCGAGTCGGACTCTTCGGGTTCAGCCGGTCCGCTGGGCCCGCAGGACTGCGTCGTGGATGGTGGCCGTGGCGCCCCCAGGGTCGAGGGTCGAGCGGGCGCGTGCCTCGTCGACGACGATGACCCACTCCTCCGCGGGGAGTGAGGCCGCGATGTCCGAAGCCGTGAAGTACAGCTCGGGTGCTGCTGGTCGGGGGACGTCGGTCTGTAGGTCCGAGAAGTGGTGGCCGACGATGAGCAAGGTGCCGCCCGGTGCCACCGACCCGGCCAGCCGTCGATGGAGCGGCCGGCGTTGGTCGGGCGGTAGGTGCATGAACTGTGCCGATACCAGGTCGAATGATGCCGCGGGAGGGACCCAGTCGGTGAGGTCGGCGCGTACCCAGGTGATCCGGGCCGCCACGTCGGCGCCCGCCTCGAGGGCGCGGGCGGCGCCTCGTTCCAGGGCGACCGAGGAGATGTCGAGCGCGCTGACCTGCCAGCCTCGTTCGGCCAGCCAGATGGCGTCGGCGCCTTCGCCGCAGCCGACGTCCAAAGCCACGCCAGGTGCGAGGTCCGCCGCCTCGGTGACGAGGTGCGCGTTGGGCCGGCCACTCCACAAAGCGGGACTCGAGAGGTAACGCTCGTCCCAGAAGCCCGCGTCCATGACGACGTCACCATGGGGTTCGGGCTCGTGGCGATGACCGGCCGGGTGATTGTGCCCGGTGGTCACCGCCGCACCGCCTGAGAAGACCGGGGCGCGGGTGCGACGACGACGGTTGTTTTCATCAAGCGCACCCTATTGCCCATGGGAGCGCGGAGCTTGGCGGATCCATAGCTGCTCCCAAACCCGACCGTCGTGGCGGCGCTCGAGGGCGCTGACGTCGGCGTTTTCCACCGTGGCGTGAACCGGGTTGCTCTACGTGAGCAACGCCGCCGCCCCGTTTTCCCCAGGCCGGTTGTTGAGGACCATCGTGATCCCCGCGGACTTCGTCGGGGTGAAAAGGACAAATTCATCCATTTGCACAAATTCGGCTGTGTCCAACGCGGGCACACCGACCTCCTTGACGCACCTCTCCCGGTAAGCTGGTTCGTGCCTTCGCAGAGGTGAGACCACTTGGACCGACCTTTGAGGAGACTGACAAATGGCTACCGATACGGCGGATCGGCTTCTCAGCAGTAGTTCCCTTGCCTATCTGTTCGCCAGCCGCTTCGTCGTGGCTGCGGAACCGGGAACGCGGGGGATGAGGTCGTACGCGACCGGGTTGACGGTGAATACTCGGGCCTTGGCAGTGAACCTGCCGGTCCTCGCCCTGTGGTCGCTGCAGAATTCAGGACACATTTCATTGCGCCCGTATGAGGAAAAGAGGAACAAGGGGGTGCGGGCGGTGCTCACCCACCCCGGAGAGTCGAGCGGGATTGAAGGGCGGTTACTGGATCAGCTCGCACGAAGCAAAACGGCAACCGGTGCCGGCGACAGCGTTGCGGCGCTCGTGTCCGGACTTATCCCCCATACCACTGTCCCTTTCGAGGCGATAATCGAACTGGTCCTGATAGAGGTAGTCGAGAAGGGTTACGTCATCAAGGTCCCGCAGGGCCGTGGAATAGCAGATCGCGTCAAGCACAAGTCGAAATGGACATACGAACCGAATTCGCAGTGCTATCCGCCGCTGCTCGATGGCGCCACCGCGTTGGCCCGCGAATGGAACTCGTTCGACGATGATCTGTACAAGTCGCTGCGGGACATCACCCGAGGTGCCATAGAGGGCCGGAGGAAAAGAAGCGGCGCCGACTACGACGACTTTGTCGATGGAGTGGTTGAAGGGCTCAACAGCGACTAGAGCGCCGGCCCCGGGGGACCGTTGTGTTCAAAAACTGATGAAATAGATACATGGAATGAACACAATGGTGTCCAAGACACCAGCTAACGCCTGCGGGGCGAAACCGAGTCGCGAGCGGCTCCCCGGGTCTACTCGAGCGGCTGGCGGGCGATGGTGGGGGGTTCGTTGCCGGCCAGCAGCCAGCCGGCGGTGGCCGCGGCGGCGGGTAAGCCCACGATGATGATGGCCAGGTCGACGACCGGGAGGTGGCCGAGGGGGTGCAGGTTGCTCCGGTGCCAGGCGATGAGGGCGAGGTAGGCACCGGCGGTACCGAGCACGGCACCGAGGAGCGCCAGGGCGCCGGCCGTGGCGGCGGTGAGGGCGCGGCGGATGGTGCTGCTGGCTCCGGCGGCGGTGAGGGTTCGCAGGTCGTTGGCGGTCTCGGTTCGGATCAGCCCGACGGTCATGCCAAGCACGCCGAGGGCGACGAGCAGGCCAATGGCCGTCGACCAGTTGCGCAGCGGTGCGAGCGACTTCTGCGGTTTGCGGGTTTCGATGGTGAGGCCGGCCGCTGCCGCCGAGTTCCGGGCAGCGTTGATCTCGGCGGTGGTGAGCGGCCGGGGCGTCTCGATGAGCCAGCCGGACCGGACCGGCAGCAACCCGAGCTTTTGGACCGCCTCGGTGGTGATGAGCGTGTTCGGGCCGGAGGTGTACTTCGGAAGTGCGAGCGTCTGGATCTTCGGTTTCACCGTCTCCCGGGGCCCGGAGCCGATCTCCAAGCCCGCCAGATCGGTCCGGGAGGTGAGGATGTCGGCGGCGGGATCGACCTGGCTGGGAGTGATCCCGTAGTGCTGCAGGAGCGCCGGCGTCGCCACGTAGAGCGCAGAGACGAGTTCCTCGCCGTAGCCGTGCGCCATGGGAGTGATCCTGACCAGGGCCGCGGATTGCTTGCCGGCTGGGCTGTTGCCCAGGCGGGGTACGTCGGTCGACGGGTTCACCGCCGCATCCAGGGCGGCCACGTCCTGGGTGTGGAGCAAGGCCGCGAGTTGATCGATGCGGGCCTGGAGGACCTGGAGTTGCGCCGGCGTCTGTTCGGGCAGCGGGCCCCGCCGCCCACCGGGCCGGGGCCCGCGAGATAAACGAGGAGCTGGTTGGTCGGAAGATTGCCCGCGGTCGGGACGGCTTCGGCCTCGGCCGCGGAGGCGCTGACCGCCACGGTGGCCGCGATTCCGATCGCGAGGGTGACGGCGGCTACCGCCGCTCCGGAGCGGGCTTGATATCGGGCCAGGTCGCGCAGGGCCAGCCTCACCGCGATCGGCGCCCGTCGGGCGAAGACGGCGAGGCCGGCGATGCCGAGGGGGGCCAGGAACAACAGACCGAGGGTGATGGCCACGATGCCGGTGACGATCAGCGGAGGTCGCTTCTGGTGGGCGAACGCGAGGAGCGAAAGGCCGACCAGGAGGAGGGCGGAGCCCGCGGCGGCGAAGCGGTGGGCGGGCTGCGGGCGGGGCGGTCGCCCGGACAGAGCGGCCACGATGGGGATCCGGGCGGCCGAGCGAGCCGGCCACCAGGCGGCGGCGACCGCGGTCAGGAACGCCAGGAGCATGGCCATGGCGATCGCCCACCAGGGCAGGTGGAACCAGTCGATGCGATGCCCGGCCAGTCCCTCGAGATGGGGAATGAACGCGATCCACCCGAGCAGCCCCACGACCGTGCCGACGATGGCCGCCAGGGCGCCCACGACGGCGCCGTTGGCGAGCATCACCAGGCGAATGTGGCGGTCGGTGGCGCCGATCGCGCCCAGCATGCCCATGGCCCGCAGGCGCCGCTGGGCCATCACGGTGAAGCCGGCCACCGCGACCAGGCCGACGAAAAGCAGCCCGATGGTGCCCAAGGCGAGCACGGCCGTCGCGGCGGCGGTCTGACCGGCGTAGGAACGGGCCTCGACGCTCAGCGCCACGTCCCCAAGATGGAAGGCCCGGAACCTGGCGTCGGTGGTGTTGAGCAGGATGCTCACCTCGTTGGGCGGGATGGCCTGGCCCGGGGCGACCAATGCGAACTCGTCGAGCAGGTTTTGCGGGTTTTCGACCAGACCGACCACGCGCCGGTCCCGGCCTCCTTGGTGCCACACGTTGCCGATATGAAGGCTGAACGTGGCCGCTACGGGTGGTGCTACCGCCACTTCGTCGGCCCCGTTGGGGTATCGCCCCGCCGCCAGGCGCACGGTCGCATGCCCGTAGACGCCCTTGGGATCCTGGTCCCGCAGGTCGACGGTGGCGACCGAACCGGCGACGGCGATCGGCTGGTGCGCCACCACCTCGGTGGGGCCGAACATCTTTTGGATGGCGGCGATGTGGGCGCTCAGGTTGGGGTCCGAACCAGGAATGGTGACGCGGTGGTTGGCGGTCCCCATCGTGGCGTCCACGGGTGACAACGTGTTCGAGGCGATCGCCACGCCGATGGTCGTCGCTGCCACTGCGAGGGTGAGCAGCGCCAGCACCAAGAGCTGCTGGCGCCATTCGCGCCGGAACAGCCGCCACGCCCACCGGGTGATGGCCCGGCGGGCCGGTGCGCCACCGTCGCCCGTGCCGACCTCCAGTTCGTCGGCCGGCTCGGCCGCGTGCTCCCGGACCGCCTCGCTCACGGTCATTGGCTGGGGCTGGGTTCGAGGAGCGACTCGGGGCCGAGCGGGGGTGCCGTCTGGTCGACCACCCGACCGTCGCGGAGGAACACCACCCGGTCGGCCCACGATGCCAGCTGCGCGTCGTGGGTCACCACGACACCCGCGACACCCCGGCGGCAGGCGGCGCGCATGAGGCGCATCACCGCCTCCCCGTTGACCGAGTCCAGCGCGCCCGACGGTTCGTCGGCCAGAAGCAGCCGGCGGTCACCGACGACGGCGCGGGCGATGGCGACGCGCTGGCGTTCACCGCCCGACAGCTGGTCGGGGAACCGGGACCCTTGGTCGCTCAAGCCGAGTTGTTCCAGCGCCTCCATACCGGCCGCTTGCGCAGTGCGGGCGGCGACGCCGTCGAGCTCCAGCGGAAGGGCCACGTTCTCGACCGCCGTGAGCCCGGCCAGCAGGTTGAAGTCCTGGAACACGTAGCCGATCGCGCGGCGCCGCAGCCGGGCCCGGTCGTTGCGCGACATTCCCGACAAGGTCAGCCCCCCGACAAGCACCTCGCCCGTGGTGGCGTCCTCGAGGCTGCCGGCGATGGTCAAAAGCGTGCTCTTTCCCGATCCGCTCGGACCCATGACCGCCACCAGCGCACCGGCCTCGACCGACAGGTTGACCTCTCGCAGGGCCTGCACTTCGGTGGGCCCGTCGCCGTAGACCTTCGACACGCTCCGCAACTCGAGGGCCGCGGTCATCGCCGCACTCCCACTCGCCGGCCCAGCCTCGGCAAGGGCATCGCCGCCGGCGACTGAGCATCGGTGGTCGCCTCGGGGGCGTCGGCCTCGACCGAGGCGCGCTTGAGGCGGCCTTCGGCGGCGTCGAGCCACCGGACCACGGAGTCGATCCGGAACAGCTCGGCGTCGACCACCAACGCGAAGCCGAGATCGTGCTCGGCCGCGTCCTCCTTGAGACGCGTCCACTGCTGCATCAGCTCCACCAGGTACCGGCGGTGCACCTGGATGACCTCGTGCACGTCGACGCCGGGCACCCGCAACGCCACCAGCACCTTGATGACCAGCTCGTCACGGGGCGGGGAGCTCAGGTCCGGGGGGGTCCGCAGCCACTCGGCCAGCTCTTTCTCACCGTCTCTGGTGATCCGGAAGCCTCGTTGCGGGCCATCCTCGGCCGAATCCTCCGATTCGACGAAGCCGTCGCGTTCGAGGCGTTGCAGCGTCGTGTACACCTGGCCCACGTTCAAGGGCCAGACTTCGCCGGTTCGGGCCTCGAACTCCTGGCGGAGTTGCAGGCCGTACTTCGGGCCTTCGCTCAGCAGCGCCAGCAGGGCGTGCCTCACGGTCATGGCCTGAGGCCGTTCAGGTCCAGCTTCAGCTTCGTATGACTGAGTAGCATACTCGGTATACTACGAGGTAGATCCGTCGGTTGCAAGGCGGCTGATGGTCGGGGCCATGCCGCTCGTGCAGGGCGCAGGGGTGCTGGGTGCTGGGTGCAGGGCGCAGGGCGCAGGGGTGCTGGGCGCAGGGGTGCTGGGCGCGGGGTGCGGGGTGCGGGGGTGCTGGGCGCAGGGCTCAGGGGTGGCCGGCCAGGGCGCGGGCGGTGGCGGCACGGAGGGCGGCGGGCGCGCTTTCGAACAAGTGCTCGAACTCGGCGATCGGGACGCTGAGTCGGTCTGGACGGTTCTCCATGGCGGCAGCCTCGATCTGCTCGGCCAAGCCGCCCATCCTTGTGGCCCCCACGGCGACACACGTGCCCTTGAGCCGGTGTGCCGCCCGGGCCGCCGCGGGCAGGTCCGACCTGGTCACGGCGCCATGGAGCGCGGCGATGTCCGCTGGGACGCCCTCGATGAACAGGCCGGCCAGTTCCTGGAGCAACGAAGTCGTATCCCCGCCCAGCTCCCAAAGGGTGTTCAAAGTCGCCTGGTCGAGCACGCCGTCATCGCCCATCCCTGGACGGCTCGGTATCAGCCTGGCGAGCATGGCGGCCAACGCGTCGACGTCGATCGGCTTGGTCAGGTAGGCATCCATTCCGGCCTCCAGGCACCGGTCCTCGTCGCCCTTGACGGCCGAGGCGGTGAGGGCCACGATCGGGACGTGGTGGTCAGCCCCTTCCCGGCGCCGGATCTCCACCGACGACTCGTAGCCGTTCATCTCCGGCATTTGGCAGTCCATCAGCACCGCGGCGTAGCAGACACTCTCCATGGCTTGGACGGCCGCACGACCGTCGGCGACCAAGTCGACCTGGTAGCCCAGGCGCTTCAGCATCAGGTCGACAACGATCTGATTGACCGGGTTGTCTTCGGCGACGAGCACTCGCCCGCCCGAGCCCGGTAGCGCGACCGTGGTCTTCGATGGGTCGGGCTCGGGAGCCGCCGCCGACCTGACGGCGACCACTGCGAGCATCGTGTCGATGAGCTCGATCTGGCGCACCGGCTTGGTCAAGCAAGCGGCGACGCGGTCGCTGCTCGCGGATCGCGAGGAGACCGCTGAGGTCAGCATGATGATGCGAAGGGGGTCGAAACGGGAGTCGCTGGCTACGGCGTGGACGAGTTCCAGCCCGTCCATACCGGGCATGTGCGAGTCGACAAGGGCGACGCCCGGCAGCGTCCCGGCGTCAGCCGCGTGCCGCATCAACTCCAGAGCTGACTGGGCGTCTGGAGCGACTGTTGTGACGACCCCACACGCCGTCAGCTGGCGTTCGAGCATCGCCCGGCTGGACGCGTTGTCGTCGACAATCAGTGCCGAAACCCCCTGGAGCGATTCGCGTTCGATCGGTGGGGTCAGCTCCGGGCGACCCGGCAGCCGGGACGTGAACCAAAACGCACTGCCTTGGCCAACGACGCTGTCCAGCCCAATCGCTCCGCCCATCAGCTCGACTAGCCGCTTCGAAATCGCCAGACCGAGGCCGGTGCCGCCGTAGCGCCGCGTCGTCGAGAGGTCGGCCTGTGCAAAGGACTCGAAGAGCCGCTCACGGTCCGTCGCAGCGATGCCGACGCCGGTATCTCGCACCTCGAACCGGATCAGATCAGCGGTTCCGATATCGGCTGAGACGGTCACCTCGATCTCGCCGTGGTCGGTGAACTTGATGGCATTGCTCACCAGATTGGTCAAAATCTGCCGAACCCGACCAAGGTCGCCCGACACCACAGTCGGCACCTCACGCCCGGTCATGGTGACCAGCTCGAGACCCTTCTGTTGGGCTATCGGAGCGAGGAGGCCGGCGACTCCCTCGACCACGTCCCGCAGGTCGAAGTCGGTTGTCTCCAGTTCCAAATGACCAGCTTCGATTTTTGAGAAGTCCAGGATGTCGTTGATGATCTCGAGCAATACCTCGCCGGACCGCCGAGCCGTTGCCGCGAACACACGCTGTTCCGCATCGAGATCGGTGTCCAGAAGCAGGCCGGACATCCCGATGACCCCGTTCAAGGGTGTTCGAATCTCATGACTCATGTTGGCGAGGAACTGCGACTTCAGGCGCGAGGCCTCCTCTGCTTGCTGGCGGGCTGCCTTCAGGGAGATGAGTGATTGCTGCAATTCGGCGGTCCGAACCTCCACCAGCCTCAGGGCATAGTCGCGACGGCGGGCCATGGCATCCATGACAGCGAAGATCGCCAGTGACACCAACAGGCCGAGGACCAGGATGGTCAGTGGCGCCCGTCCGGCGAGCGATCCGACCAAGGGCTTCTCGGCGCTCGCGGACAGCAGCCAGTGGGTGTCGCCCGCCAGGAACGGCTGCTGGAGGGCGCCGGAGGACGCTGCGGCTTGGTCGGGCCGGGCGTTGGTCAAGATCAGCTGGGACCGATCTGGTCGTGGCGAGGCATACAGCGACACGACCAGCTCTGAGAATGGTGCCGAGGCCTTCGTACGTGACGGGGCGTCCGGTTTGATGACGTTCTCGCGGTACACAACCTCCCCGGGCGGGGCTGCTGGCGGACCGAGGGCGAATCCCAACGTCTGGACGCCACGCTCCGCGATCACGGGGGTGGTGACCATGCCCGGTACCTGGAGCGCCCGCCTCATGGTGTCGGCCCGGGCGCCGGTGAAGGTCTGGCCCACCACCATGCCGGGGCCAGCGGCGAGCACGACGACGAAGCCCTCGGGAGCCGGCCGGACGAGCGCAACACCGACGAGGTTGCGGTCATCAGGGGACGCAACGTCGGCGAAGCTTCGGGGTGACCCATTGCTCACCTGGGCCACCGTCCCGAGCAGGTTCAGCCGGGCTTGGACACTGGACATCGCGGTGGTGAGGACCAGGCTGACCTCAGCGGCCCGCTCGCGGAGCAAACCCTCTTCCTGACGGTGAACCAGGCCTCGTACCAACCACGCCGACCCCACGCTGACAGTGGCCAG
>JAUTXN010000361.1 GCA_030838045.1 Acidimicrobiaceae bacterium | reverse complement strand
GTGTGGTGGGAGCCGTCGGACCTCGCCGGCCGCCCGAGCCATGGGTGCCGACCACGACGATGACCACGATCAAGGCCGCGATGACCAGACCCGCCACCAGCCGGCCGGTCCAGTTGGGCCGCCGCCGGGTGGGTTGCGGAGCCGGACGGGACCGGGGGGGCGGCGCCACTGGGCGAGGGGGGCTGGCCGGCGGACGCCTCTGTTGGCTGGGGGCAGGACCCACCGGCCGGCCGCCACCGCCGCCACCCGGAGCGCCATCGACCCAACCACCGGGACCGCCACCGACTGACCCACCGAGACCGGGACCGCCACCGCCGCCACCCGGAGCGGGACCGCCAGCGCCCCGGCCACCGCTACCCGGACCGCCACCGCCGGCGCCACCGCCACCCGGACCGAGGCCGGCGCCGGCGCGGCCCTGGACCCCCGTGGGGGTGGACCTGGCCGACCTGGGCTGGGCGGGACGGGGTGAGACCGCGGTTGCATCCGCGGGCTCGGGGCGGCCCCTCGCTTCGATCGCCGACAACGCCTGACGGACCCGGACGGCGGACGGCGGCCGGTCGTCAGGCCGCTTGGACAGCAGCGCCGCGACCAGGACCTCAAGTGTTTCCGGCGCACTCGGCCGAAGGTCGCGCAGCCGTGCCGGGGTGTCGTTGAGGTGCTGCACGGCCACGGCCATCTCGGTCGGGCCCCGAAAAGGGGCGGTGCCGGCCACCATTTCGAACAGCACCACGCCGAGGGCGTACAGGTCGGCCCGGGCGTCGGGCTCCCGGCCCTCGATCTGCTCGGGGCTCAGGTACTTGGGCGTCCCGAGGATCATCCCGGTTTTGGTCAGTTCGAGGCCCAGCCCTTCGGCCGCCTTGGCGATACCGAAATCGGTGACCTTGACGAGCGGCACGCCATCGGACTCGGTGTCGCACACCAAGACGTTGGCCGGCTTGATGTCGCGGTGGACCAGGCCGGCGGCATGGGCGTGAGCCAGGGCGTCGGCGATCTGCATGCCGATCTCGATGCACACGAAGATCGGCAGGGGCCGGTGATCGGCGGAAAACGCCGAGAGCGTCTGGCCCCGGATGAGCTCCATGACGATGAACGCCGTACCTTCGGGGGTGACCCCGGCATCGAAGGTGGCGACCACATTGGGGTGGGCCAGGCGGGCCGCGGACACCGCCTCCCGCCGGAACCGCTCGAGGAACAGGCGGTCCTCGGCCAGATGGGGGTGGAGCATCTTGACCGCCACCGAGCGGGCCAGGACGTTGTCGTAGGCCTCCCAAACCGACGCCATCCCGCCCTGGGCGACCAACCGGACGAGCCGGTAGCGGCCGCTGAGCACGGTGCCGGCGCCAACCGGTTGGGTCGCGTCGGGAGCGGACACGGGATCACAGGCTACCGCCCGTCCCGCGGGCCGCTGAGGCACCCGGAGCGGAGTGACGCCCGACAGGCGTCAGCGACGGTGGAGGGATTACTGGGGCTCGATCCAGGCGACCCCGACGACTCCCGGACCGGCGTGGGTGCCGATGACCGCACCGACCAGGCCCACCAGCATCTGCTCCCGGGGGACGGCGACCGCTACCAGGTCGATGAACTTGTCGATGTCGGAGGCGTCGCCGTGCATGATCGCCAGTTCCTGCACCTTGCCGGCCTTCGCGGCCTCGTTCACCTTGTCCGCCAGGTAGTGCAGGGAGCGGCCCCGGGTCCGCTGCTTCGATTCTTCGTGGACGACGCCGTCGCGGATCTCGATCACCGGCTTGATGGCCAGCATCGAGCCCAGCAGGGCCTGCGCGCCGCCGATGCGCCCACCCTTCTTGAGATTCTCCAGCGTGTCGAGCACTCCGTAGACCTTCAACCGGGGCGCCGCCCCCGTGACGTAGGCCGCCACCTCGGCGAGGCCTTTCCCCTCCTCTGCTGTGCGCGCCGCACCCAGCACCAGGAGGCCCTGTCCGAGGCTGACGCTGGTCGAGTCGACTACCTCGACCTGAACTTCACCGTCAAGCTCCCGCGCGGCAGCCTGGGCCGACTGACCGGTGGCCGAGAGCTTGCCGGACAAGTTGATGCACACGATGCCGTCGGCACCCTCGGCTGCCAGTTGTCGGAATGCCGCCGCGAACGCACCGGGGGCGGGCGCCGCCGTGGCGGGCAGCACCGAGGACTGGTGGCACTTGACCCAGAAGTCCTTGGGCCCCACATCGGCCAGCTCCTCGGTGCCGAAACGGATGGTGAGAGGAACAATCGTCAGGCGGTGCCGAGCGACGGTGTCGTCGGGTAGGTCACAGGCGCTGTCCGCGACCACTCGTATGCCGGGCATGTCCCCCCTCGGGTGAAAAAAGAATCAGGCTCGTATCGGCGGCGCCGTCGATGACGCCGACACGTTGTACCAGTTCTTCAGCGCCGAGATGTGGTGCAGGACGTAGGACTTGGCGGGGCGGTGCACCGTGACCTTGATGCTGCCGTCGTCGAGGAGGACGATGTTGGTCAGGGTGGATCCCCGGACGGCGGCGGCACTGCTGGCGGCGGTGCGGGCCTCGTCGAGGTTGCGGCTGTCGAAGTAATCCCGGGCGGCCACGTTGGCGGCGTCATCGGCGGCGCCTGCAGCCGCGGTTCGGGCCCACAGCGGCGAGCCGATCTCGAAGATGATCCCGGCCACGATTACGGCGACCAGCACGAGCTTGACGAACGTTTTCATCGACCCCTCCGGGGGAGCACATTGGTGAACTCGGTGACACCGAACGCGTGGGCCGCCGCCAGATAGACGACGGTTCCGGCGATCACCCCGCCTCCGACCTGGGCCACCAGCACCAGGTCCGTTGCGCCCTTGACCAGATGGGTCAGGGCGAACACGGGCAGGATCATGAGGGCGGTGGCGGCGAGGATGCGGAGCAAGGCGCCCAGGATCGCCTGGCCGTCGAGGCCCCCGGTGCGTCCCCGCAGGTGGGCGAAGGCGGCGATCGAACCGAGCGTGTAGGCGCCGACCCAACCGAGGGCGAGGCCCTGGACGCCCATCACCGGGTAGAGCGCGCCGGCGAGCACCAGCGTGGCGGCGTTTTCGATCAGGTAGAGCCAGAACATCGATCGGGTGTCCTGCATGGCCTGATAACCCCGCATCAGGAGGAGGTAGGCACTGAAGCCCGGCAGTCCGATGGCGAACAGGACCACCACACTGGCGATGCGATGGGCATCGGCTCCGGAGAACGACCCGTGTTCGAGGACCAGGCGGAGAAAGGGCTGCGCCAGGACGACATAGCCGACCGCCGCGGGTACCAGTACCGCCAAGGTCAGCCTCAGCCCGGCCGCCATCTGCCGGCGGAATCCCAGGAGATCCCGTCGCGCCCATTGTTCGGAAAGTTCGGTGGTGAGGACAGAGGCGATGGACACCGCGAAGATGGCGTAGGGGAGTTGAAAGAACTGATAGGCCGTGTTGAACACGGTCACGTCTCCCTTCCTGTGGTCGGCCAGTACCAGGATGAGGTTGAACGAAACCTGGTTGGCCATCACCGACCCGAATGTCCAGAGCGACAGGCGCAGGACGGTGCGCACCGCCGGATGGTTCAGGTCCCAGACCGGTCGGAGGCGCACCCCTGAGCGGAACATGGGCGGTACCTGCACGAGGAACTGGAGCAGGTAGCCGGCGGTGGTTCCCAGGCCGAGGATCAGCAAGGTGGACTGGTCCTTGCGAAGTCCGGGCACGGTCAGGTCGGTGGCGACCAGTCGGGCGGCGACGATGGCGCCGATGGCGACCACGTTGTTGACCACCGGCGAGAAGGCGGCGGCCGCGAAGCGACGCCGGGCGTTGAGCAGGGCGGTGGTGACTGCGATGCCACCCAGGAGGAACAGCTGGGGCACGAACATGTGCAGCAACCGGGTGCCGACGACCCGCTGGTCCGCGGCGCCCGGCGTGTTGTTGAGGACCAGGTAGAAGCGGATGATGGCCGGCGCCAGGAACCAGAAGACGGCGCACAGCGCGACCAGGGTGATGGTGATCGCGGTCACGACCGCCGAGATGGCCCGCCACCCCTCTTCGGGATCGTCGTGGTTGAGGTAGTCGACGAACACCGGGACGAGCGTCGCCGAGAGGATGCCCCCGAGCACCAGGTCGTAGAGGATGTTGGGCGCGGTGTTGGCGATGGTGAAGACGTCGGTCAGCCCGCTGGTGATGCCGAACGCCCAGATCAGGGCCAGCACCCGGCCGAACCCGGTGAGTCGCGACAGCAATGTCCCGCTGGCCATGACAGCGGTGTTGCGGGTGAACGAGGCATCCTTGCGCGCCGGTTGTCCATCCGGCTTTGGCCTGAGGGTTGGCTGCGGACGCTCGGCAGGACGGTCCTCGGCCACCACCGGCACCGGTTGCGTGATCGGGTCCGGCGCATCCTCTCGACTGCCGGGCCGAACGGGTGCCCCGGCGCCCGCAGTACCGAGCGACGCCGCGAGGGCGGTGGGGGCTGCGGCGCGCTGCGCCGAAGGGGCCGAGCGCCCCGCGACCCCGGCCAGGGCCGGTACCGGTGCTGGGGCGCCGAACACCGATTCGTCACCGTCGCCCGACCCGCCCGACCCGCCTGACCCGCCCGACGCACCCGACCCGCCCGACCTGCCTGACCTGCCCGCGCCATCCCCCCAGGCGTCGCCGCCCGATCCACCGGAGCCGCTCCCGCCCTCGCCACCGAGACCAGCGCCGCCGCCGCCACCGAGACCAGCGCCGCCGCCGCCGCCACCCGCGCCGCCGCCAGTGCCCCGGGGGACCAGGCGCCGGGCCCGCCGGCCGTGGATGACGTTGCGGACCCACCACACGGCCAGCAGCAGGGCCGCCCCGATCGACAGGAACACGCCCACCCCCGACGCGGCGGTACTGCGGACCGTGTCCTGGCTGGTTGCCAGGGTGAGGGCGCCGTCGGGTGAGTCCAGCGCCACGGTCAGGGAGAACACGCCGGCCGTCTTGGCCACGACCGGCACCCGCAGCGTCGTGTTCTGCGCCCGCAGGTCGATGGTGCAGATCGCCGAAGTGGCCGACTCGACGCACCCGCCGCCGGGAAACCCGGCCGGCCGGAACCCCAGTTTCTGGCTGGTGATCCGGACCCGCACGTGCAACGGATACGGGGCGCTGCTCAAGATCGTGATCGGGATCAGCCCCTGGCGGGCCGTGAAGGTGATCGACTGATTGCCGGGCAGGCGCACCATGCCCTTCAAGTGGTCAATCATCTGGCTGGCCATGGCCAGTTCGGCCGGGCGGGCCCGGTCGGCCACGTCGGAGGACTCGCTGATCAGGACGTGGCGGTTGATGTCGGCGAGGGCCGGGGTGCTGGCGGGCACGACCGCAGCCAGCGATGCGACCGGTCGCCGGACCGCTCGGATCGCGGCGCCGTCGGTGATCGTCTGGCCGCGCGGCTGCTGGTCGGCCGACGCCACCCGGCGCACCAACGGGCTGGAACCGGCCTGGAGCGGCGTCACCTCGGCGAAGAACCGCTCCACGGTGACCGGCGCCAGCATCGGGGCGTTGCCCAGGCCGGTGAGGAACGTCGCCAGGAAGGTGGTGTCGGGTTTCCACTCCGCCGGGGGAACGATGACGACCCCCCGGCCGCCCCGGCGGTTGGGCAGTTCGAGCTGGATCAGCGCCAAGTCGGCGAGGAGTTGATGCGCCGAGAGCAGCGGATCGACATTGCTACCGAAGTGGGCGGCCAAACCCTCGTCGACGGCCGCGCCCGCGATCCGGGAGGATTTCCCCAACACGGTGAACGGCTGCGCCAACGTGCGGGTGAGATCGACCGCCGGCAGCGGTGTCAAGCTGTTGTCGACGGTGACGATCCGCTGCACGCCCCGGTCGGCCAGGTCGTCGATGGTGGCGGCGCTGATCGGACCGGTCGCAATCCAGGTGGCGCTGGTCGGCACGGCGTGGAGGGCGCTGGCCAGGACGCTGGCGCCGGTCGAGACCTGGTTGGTGATCTCCGTGTCGAGGCCCGCGGCAAGCATGGCGGGCAGGTCGAGTCGGACGTAGGGGGCGGCGACCAGTTCCCGGTTTCCGCCCCCGAGCGACTCGGCGAGCTGGGCCACCGTCGCCCGCTCGGCGGTCGAGCCGTTGACCAGGGTGTCGATCGTCTGGGGCGTGGCCGCGACGGTGAGCGGCACCGCCGGGAGGGCTGCGAGTTGCCCGGTCAGGTTGACCAGCCCGGCCACGTCGTTCGAGGTGCCGGTCGGTGGGGTGTGCAACGGCGCCACCCACGCCACGTCGAGCTTGGTGATGCTGCTGGCGTCGGGGCCCGAGTAGACGAGGTGGGTGGTCAGGCGGCTCAGCAGTTGGCCGGCGGCATCGACGAGATCGATGCGCACCGGGTAGACGCCGGACGCGGCCAAGCGCACCGACTGGGCGGCGTGGGCCGTCGCCTTCGGGTTGATGGCGACCGACAGCTCCGGTGCCGCCCCGAGCGAGGCCAGCGTCACCGGGTCGAACACCTTCAGCCGGCTGGTGTGGATGCGGTCGGCCAGCGTCTCGGTGAAATCGGAGCGGGTCGACAACGCCGAGTAGACCGACATCTGCACGCGCGCCGTCGCCGGGTCCGGCGTGTTGACCGCCATCGCGACCCGGAACGTGCCGCCGTCGCCCACCCAGGTCGTCTGGTCGGTAAGGCGTAGCTGGCTCGGGGCAGGGGTCGGGGGGGCTTGCGCATGCGCGGCGGTGGCATTCGGGGTGATCGTGAGCACCACTGCGAGGACCACCATCACCAGTGCGGCCGCCAGGCGCAGGAGTCGGTGGGTCACGGCCCCCCGGTCTGGCAGATCACTGCAGCCCCGCTTCCATGACCGACAGCCCCGAGGGTTCTCGTTGGAACCCGGCGTCGTAGTACAGGGCGAGGGCGGCGTCGTTTCCGACCTGGGTGTTCACCACGGCCCGGCGCACCCCCCGCCGCCGCATCCAGTGCAGCCCGTCGAGCAACAGCCCCCGGCCAACCCCGTGGCGGCGCGCCTCGGGCACGACCGCCAGCCGCTGGACGAACCCCCGGGAGCCGGACCGCCCGTTGATGGCGTAGCCGACGAGCGTGCGCCCGGCGGTGCCGTCGTGCGCCTCACGGTCCCGGTCCTGGTCCTGGGCGTGTTCGACAACGGCGCGGAAGCGGGTTCGGGGCGTGGCGCCCAGGGCCTCGTTCAAGCCGTGGTCGTCGAGCTGCCAGAAGGGGGAAAACGCCGCCCGGTCGATGGCCAGGATCTGTGGGCGTTCCGAGGCCGCCACCCGGGTCACGCCGACGTCGGGGCGCGCCGGCAGGCCATCAAGGTCGAGCGAGAGGAGGTGCAGTTCCTCGGCAACTTCGAAGCCCGCGGCGAAGAAGCCCGTCTGCTCGAGTGGGGAGAGGGCAGAGGTGACGACCCGGACGAAGCCCCGTTCGCCGAGGATCGTCAGGCAGCGCCCGAGGAACGCCGCCGACAGGATCGGGGCTTCGGGGACCGGGGCGAGGAACGCCACGTTGCGATCGCCGCGCCACGGCCAGGTGCGAGCCCGCTCCCTCCCCCAACGAATGATGTCGACCGACGGAGCGCTCATGATCGCGGCGTACCCAGATCGGAGGGGGCCGAGGCGCGGCGCCCGGGACCTTCGTCGGCGCTCGGCTGCTCCCTCACGGCGGACCATCAGCGTAGCGGAGCACCCCTCCGGGAATGCGCCGCGAATACGGTTTGTCGCCGGTACCGACCGCGATCGACCGCTATCGACCGCTATCGGCCGCTCGGCGGTCACGGTGCCCGCTCGTCGGGACTCCGGTGGGCGGGCCGGGGCGCCTACCATCGGAAACGTGCACGCGGGTGCGGTGCTGCTCGAGACCCATGAGGCGTTCCTGGAGCACCTGCCCAACGGCGGGCACCCTGAGCGGCCCGCCCGGCTCGAAGCCGCCCTGGCCGGCATTCGCGCCGCGGGCGTGAGCGACGCCCTGGTCCCGGTCGCGCCGCGGCCGGCGACCCGAGTCGAACTGGAGCGGATTCACAATCCCGCCTACCTCGACTCGATCGAGCGCTTCTGCGAGAGCGGAGGCGGGTGGCTCGACCCCGACACGGCCGCGTCGCCGGGCTCGTGGCGGGCCGCGGTACTCGCCGCCGGGGCCGGGCCCGACGCCATCGAACGGTTGGATCGGGGCGAGGCCGATGCCGCATTCATCGCCGTGCGGCCACCGGGACACCACGCCCTCGGTGGCCGGGCGATGGGCTTCTGCCTGATCAACAACGTGGCCATCGCAGCCGCGGCCCTGGCCGCCCGGGGCGAACGCGTCCTCATCTGTGACTGGGACGCCCACCATGGCAACGGGACCCAGGCCATCTTTTACCAGGACCCGCGGGTCCTGTATGTCTCGATGCACCAGTTCCCCTTCTATCCCGGGACCGGTCGGCTGGAGGAGACCGGAGCGGGGGAGGGGGCGGGATACACGATCAACTTTCCGTTCCCCGCGGGAGCAACCGGTGATGTGTACGAAGCGGCGTTCGATCAGGTCGTGATCCCGGCCGCGTCGTCGTTCGACCCCACCTGGGTAATCGCCTCGGCCGGGTTCGACGGCCATCGCGACGACCCACTCACGTCGCTCGGTTTGGCGTCCGGTGACTTTGCCGCTATCACCGAGCGGGTCATGGCGCTGGTGCCACCGGGACACCGCTTGGCGGTGTTGGAAGGGGGCTACGACCTGCGGGCGCTGGCCAACTCGGCCGGAGCGTGCGTCGCCACCATGGCGGGGGTGTCGTACCGGCCAGAACCGGCGACGTCGGGGGGCCCTGGTGGCGCCGTCGTCGAGCGGGTGGCCGAGCTCCGCCGGCAGCTGACGGGCTGAGCGGGCGGCGCTCGGCCGGCGGCGGGCGGCCGCTCGGCCGCATGCTGCAGAATTCTCCGTCATAACCGCTCAGGTCGGAAGTCGGAGAAGCCGATACAGCTTCCGATGCTCGACCTCATCAGGCTCCTTCATTATGTAATCGACGAAGATGCGTCCGATCTCCACCTGAAGGCCGGCTCCCGGCCCCGGGTTCGCGTGGACGGCCAACTGATCGAAGCGCCCTTCGACCCCGTGACATCCGAGGACCTGGAGAGCAGTTTGGTGCAGCTGCTCCCGCCCGACCGGGCCAAGGAGTTCGCCACCAGCAACGACGCCGACTTCGCCACCTCCGCCGGCGGCGTCGGACGTTTCCGCGGCAACGCCTTCCGCCAACGCGGTGAGGTGGGCATCGTGCTTCGGCGCGTGCTGCCCAACGTCGGGACCATCGAAGAACTCGGCCTGCCCCCCGTGGTCCGCAGCCTGGCCAGCGAGCCCCGCGGCATGGTGCTCGTCACCGGGCCGACCGGGTCGGGCAAGACCACGACCCTGGCGTCGATGATCGAGCACATCAACGAGACCCGGGCGTGCAACGTCGTCGCCATCGAGGACCCCATCGAGTTCGTCCACACCGACAAGCTGGCGATCATCAACCAGCGCGAAATCGGGACCGACACGACCGACTACATGCAGGCGATGCGGCGGGTGCTGCGCCAGGATCCCGATGTCATCCTCATCGGCGAGATGCGTGACCCCGAAACCGTCTGGGCTGCGCTTTCAGCGGCCGAAACCGGCCACCTCGTGCTGTCGACCCTGCACACGACCAACGCCACCGAGACGATCAACCGGATCGTGGACTTCTTCCCCCCATTCCAGCAGCACCAGGTACGCCTGACATTGGCGTCCTGCCTGAAGGGCGTCATCTGCCAGCGACTGCTCGAGCGCGCCGACGACATCGGTCGGGTTCCTGCGGTCGAAGTCATGGTGATGACCGGCCGGATCGCCGACCGCATCGTCGAGCCGACGAGCGGCAAGGGCGAGACGATCGAAGAGATGATCGCCAGCGGCGAGTGGTACGGGATGCAAACGTTCGACCAGAGCTTGTTCCACCTGTACCAGGAGGGTCAGGTCACGCTCCGCCAGGCCATGGCCTCGGCGTCGCGGCCCCACGACTTCCGCCTGGCCCTGGAGCACGCCGGCCTGGTGACCGTTTCCAGCTAGGGCGGGCGCGCCCGGGGATAACCAACCGGCCAGGCGCTGGCCCACCGCTACCCTCGCGGTGTGATCCCCGACCGGCTCCAGCCACTGCTGGCCGAGACCAGTGAGCTTGCCGCCCGCTTCCAGCGGGCCGGCTTCTGCCTGTACCTGGTCGGTGGCGTGGTCCGTGATGCCCTGCTCGGGCGCCTGGAGAGCCCGCCCGTCGGTGACGACGATCTCGGCTACGACCTCGACTTCACCACCGACGCCCGCCCCGACGACATCGAGGCGATCGTGGCCCACTGGGCTGACGCCGTCTGGCTGCAGGGCAAGCGTTTCGGCACGATCGGCCTGCGCAAGAACGGTCGGCGGATGGAGATCACCACCCACCGCGCCGAGGCCTACCACCCTGACTCGCGCAAGCCCGACGTCGAGTTCGCCGACGCCATCGAAGCCGACCTGTCGCGGCGGGACTTCACCATCAATGCCATGGCCCTGGCCCTTCCCGAGCTTCGCCTGATCGATCCGTTCAACGGGCTGGACGATCTGGCCGCTCACCGGTTGCGCACACCGCTGTCCCCGGAGGTCTCGTTCACCGACGACCCGCTGCGCATGCTGCGCGCCGGGCGGTTCATCGCGGGCTACCAGCTCGCCCCCGACCGCGACCTGGTGGATGCCGTCACGCGCCTGCGCCACCGCCTCGAGATCGTGTCCGACGAACGCATCCGCGACGAGCTGGACAAGCTGATGGTGGCCGAAGACCCGACCGAGGGGCTGTGGTTCCTGGTGAACACCGGCTTGGCGGAGGAGTTCCTTCCCGAACTGCCGGCCCTCGCCCTCGAGCAGGACCCGATCCACCGGCACAAGGACGTGCTGGCCCACACCATCGCGGTTGCGACCAAGTGCCGCCCCGAGCGGATCCTGCGCCTGGCGGCGTTGTTCCACGACGTCGGCAAGCCCAAGACCCGCTCGTTCGGCCCGGGGGGCATGGTGTCGTTCCATCACCACGAGGTGGTGGGCGCTCGGATGACGCGCGACCGTATGCGGGCGCTGAAGTACCCGACGCAGGACATCGAACAGGTGACCGCGCTGGTCGAACTCCACCTCCGTTTCCATACCTACAAGATGGGCTGGACCGACAGCGCCGTGCGCCGGTATGTCCGCGATGCCGGTCCGCTGCTCGACCAGCTGAACGAGTTGACCCGCTGTGACTGCACCACTCGCAACGCCGCCAAGGCCCGGGCCTTGGCCCGGCGCATGGACGACCTCGAGGCGCGCATCGCCGACCTGCGCCAGCGCGAGGAGCTGGCCGCGATGCGACCCGATCTCAACGGTGATCAGGTCATGGCCCATCTCGGCCTGAAACCGAGTCGGGCCGTGGGGGAGGCGCTTGACTTCTTGCTCGAGGTCCGACTCGAAGAAGGCCCACTTTCCCCAGAGGAGGCCACGCGGCGCCTGGATGCGTGGTGGGCCCGCCGCGGCTCGGGCTAGTTGCCTTCTTTGCGGGCCCGCACGATCAGGGTGCGCGGGACGTAGAGGTAGGCGTCGCGCCACTCCGGACTGCGTCGCCCACTCGAAACAGGCTCGGGCTCGAGCACCAGATCGACCCGATAACTGGATCGGGCCAGCCCCATGTAGATGTCCGCGAAGGTGTGGTGGTAGTCGGTGAACACGACCCCACCCATCTCGTGCTCGACGGGTGTCTTGTCGAAGTAGGACCGTCGCACCGCGAGCGGGTCGGAACTATCACCGTCGAACACCTCCGACACCGGGTGCGGCAACGAGAAGACCAGGGGAGCCCCGATCTTGAGGACCCGGTGGACCTGGCGGAAGACCCGGTTGAGGTCGTCGACGAAGCCGAAGGCGTACGACGAGAAGACCAGGTCGATGGAGTCGGCCCGGAGAAACGCCAGGTCGGCCAGGTCGCCCAGCCGTAGCTCGACGCGCACGTCCTCCCGCTCGCACAGCCGCCGGGCGAAGGCCAGTTGCTGGGCCGAGAAGTCCACACCGATCGCGGTCGCCCCCTGCTTGGCGAAGGCGATCGAACACTGGGCGCCCCCGCAGCCCAGCTCCAGCACCCGCTTGCCCTTGAGGTCGCCGAGGAGGCGCAACCCGGCCTCGGTCGGGATCTCCGGGCCGTAGTGGGCGGTGTTGGTCGAGAGCTGCGCCCGAGCCTGGTAGGCCGCGGTGTGGCGATCCCATGCCGCAGCGTTGTCACCGGCCCCGCGCACGTTGGGCACCCGAACATCCTGCCCTAAAGGCACGCGCCGACCGACATCGCATGCATCACCGCCCGTTGCCGGCGCCTTTTCGACGTTCCTCCGCGCGCTCACGCAACCTCCGCGCGTTACCGGGCTATAGCCGCGATACCGCGCGGAGATTGCGCGGGCGCGCGGAGGTTGGGGCCGAATCCAGCCGCTGCGGCATGAGAAGGGCATGGACGCCCATACGAACGCACATACGAACGCCCATCAGAACGCTCGCCGGCGGCTCGAACGCGATCTGCGCCGGTGGTTGCGTGGCCACTTCAGTGTCATCAGCCTCGACGAGGCCTTCCGGCTCGGCGCCACCATGGATGTCGTCCGCTACAAGCTGGACTCTGCGGAATGGGAACGGATGCATCGCGGGGTGTACCGAGACACCGCTGCCCCGCGGGCACCCGAGCAGAACTTGCGGGGCGCCTGGCTTGCGCTGCGAGGCGCCGCTGTGGCCTCGCATGCGTCGGCCGCGTGGCTCTGGCAACTCACACCTGCTCCACCCGACAGTCCCGAGTTGAGCATCCAGACCTCGACGGGGCGGCGACTCCGGGGAGTCACCATCCATCACTTCGCTGACCTCGACTGGGCCGCCGCGGTGTCACGCATGGGCATCCTCGTCACCAACCCGCTGCGGACGATTGTCGACCTCGCGGGCTCGCCGGCGTTGACATCGGCGCAGCTCACCGATGCCGTCGATGTCGCGTTGGCGAAGCGGCTCGTGACCATTCCCGGCCTCATGGCCGAACTCGACCGGCTGTCCCGGCGGGGCCGGCCAGGGGTGGGAAGGCTGCGCTGGCACCTCCACGACCGCGGGTTCATCGGGGCACCCGCGCCCAGCGTGCTCGAATCGAGGTTGGGCCGGATCATTGTCGCCACCCGCCTGCCCTTGCCACGCGTCGAGCTCAAGGTGACGGTCGGGCAGGAGGGCGACTACCGGCTCGACGTCGCGTGGCCGGAGATCAAGCTGGCCGTCGAGGTGGACGGGTACATCTTCCACTCCTCCGTCGAGCACAAGCAGCGCGACGACACCCGGCGCAACCGGCTCCAGCAGGCGGGCTGGACGGTGCTCGTCTACAACTGGCGGGAGGCCTCCAACGAGCCCGCCCGCTTGGTGCGAGAAATCACCACGACGTACAACAACCTCTGCGCCGCGTAAGCCC
Organism: Acidimicrobiaceae bacterium; assembly: GCA_030838045.1. Taxonomy (GTDB): domain Bacteria; phylum Actinomycetota; class Acidimicrobiia; order Acidimicrobiales; family Palsa-688; genus JALYXV01. Next base: position 8,290 of record JAUTXN010000361.1, on the reverse strand, counting down.
CGAGCCTAAGCCGGCCCAAGCCGGCCCGAGCCAAACGACGCCCGGAAGCAGAAGCTAGACCCCGGCCGAGAAGTCCTCGACCATCTGGTGGGCAATGTCGTCGTGGTACTGCACCGGGGGCGACTTCATGAAGTACGCCGATGGCCCGACCAGCGGTCCGCCGATGCCCCGATCCAGCGCCAGCTTGGCGCAACGGATGGCGTCGATGATGACCCCCGCCGAGTTGGGGGAGTCCCACACCTCCAACTTGAGCTCGATGTTCAGCGGCACGTCGCCGAAGTTGCGACCCTCCAGCCGGATGTACGCCCACTTCCGGTCGTCCAACCACGGCACGTGATCAGACGGGCCGATGTGCACGTCGTCGGCCGCGATGCCGTTGTCCAGCTGGCTCGTGACCGCCTGCGTCTTGGAGATCTTCTTCGACTCCAGCCGCTCGCGCTCGAGCATGTTCTTGAAGTCCATGTTGCCGCCGACGTTCAGCTGGTACGTCCGGTCGAGCACCAAGCCTCGGTCCTCGAACAGCCGGGCCAGAATCCGGTGCACGATCGTGGCGCCGACCTGGCTCTTGATGTCGTCGCCGATGATCGGCACCCCCGCCGCCTCAAAACGGGCGGCCCACTCCGGGTCGCTGGCGATGAACACCGGGATGGCGTTGACGAACGCCACACCCGCCTCGATCGCCGCCGCCGCGTAGTGCTTCTGCGCCACCTCGGAGCCGACCGGCAGGTACGCGACCAGCACATCGGCACCAGACGAGCGCAGCACCGACACCACGTCGACGGGCTCGGCGGGCGACTCCTCGATGGTCTGGCGGTAGTACTTGCCCAGCCCGTCGAAGGTCGGCCCGCGCTGCACCGTCACGCCGATGTCACCCACCGAGGCGAAGCGAATGGTGTTGTTCTGCCCCGAGAAGATGGCCTTCCCGAGGTCGAGGCCGACCTTGGCGGCATCGACGTCGAACGCCGCCACGAACTCGACGTCACCGACGTGGTAGCCGCCCAGGTTGACATGCATCAGGCCGGGAACGGTCTCGGTCGGGTCGGCCGCCCGGTAGTACTCGACGCCCTGAAGAAGGGAACAGGCGCAGTTGCCTACGCCGGCGATCGCGACCCGAATCTTGCTGCTCATCGAACGTTGCCTCCGCTTGGATGGGATGGGGAAGGGACAAAAGACCCGGCACCGGGCCGGACGGGCATGGTGGGCGGTGCTGAGGCCGCCCAGGCTGTGGGGTTAGGACTGGGGAAAGGGGGGCCCGGCGGGTTGTCAGGTCCCTCACCCGAAACAGGTGAGGCGCCGGCGGCCCCTACCGTCGCCCCGGGAACATCGGAAACGCCAGGAACGCCACCTGCAGCGCCAGAAACACCAGGACCCGCGGCGCCCGCGCCCTCCGCCGCTGCTTCGCGCTCGCGGGCGATCAGAAGGTCGAGCCAGGAGATGTCCCGCTCGGTTGTCTCGTTGCCGTGCTCCATCAAGGTGCGGGTGTAGGCGTCGAAACGACCCCACCCGGTGCGGATCGCACCCCGCGTCCGGGCCAGGCGTTCGAGCAGGTAGGCGCGGCGGCGCTCCAGCATGCCGATGCGGGCCTCGCGCGACAGGTGGCGGGCAAAGGCCAGCCGCAGGTTGAACGAACGCTCGTCGTCACTCGCGCCGGTGTCGGCGGCAAGCAGTTCCTCGAACAGCCGATCACCTTGCTCGGTGATGGCGTAGACCTTCTTGCCCCGACCCGCGCCGGTGTGGGCCGGGACGACCCGCACCGCGCCAGCCTTCTCCAACCGGCCGAGCGCCGGGTAGATCGAGCCGAAGGACACGCCGATGCCGGAGCTGCCGGAGCCGACCGTTTCGGCCAGCCGCTTCTTCAGCTCGTAGCCGTGCAGCTCCTGTTCCTTCAGGAGACCGAGGATGGCCAACTCCAGCAAACGTATCCCTTCGATGTATCGGGGCGATATATCGAAGTGAGTATACGCAGGCGCTGCTCGTTATGGGCGCCCCTTCACGAAAGTCTCGACCACGCCCCGCCGGCCGCCACTCGACCCCGAAGCGTCCGGCGGCGGTAGCCTCGCGAACGATGAGCTTCCGGCCGGAAACCATGCGTGGCGCACCGAGCGTTCCTCAGGTCGCCGGGCAGGTCGACTACCGCTTGGCGCGCAACGCCGTGGTGAGCGAGTTCCACAAAGGGCGGCTGTCGCGCCTCGACGTTTGCGACGCCCAACCGGAGTTGCTGCGGGCCGCCAACAGCTGCGGCCAGGCGACCCACGAGGATTGCCCGATCTGCGCCGAGACGAAGGTCGTGCTGGTCTCCTACGCCTTCGGCAGCCGGCTTCCGGCGAGTGGCAAGATCGTGGCCACCAAGGGCGAGCTGGCGAAGCTGTCCCACGCCGGGCGCGATCTGGCCTGCTACGTCGTCGAGGTTTGCCCGGCGTGCTCCTGGAACCATCTGGCCCGGACATTCGCCGTGAGCGGCCGGAGGGCCGAACGGACGTAGCGTAAGGTTCTGGTTCGGTCGTCGTTCCCCCGCCGTCCCGCTGCGTCCCGACACCGTCTGCCCATGGCCCGGCCCACACCAGTAGCCCTTCGACGCTCAGCCGGACCGGCCGCGGCCCGAACTCGCCTCGCCGCCGCGCCGAAGGGCCGAACCCGCCGCAGCAGCGGCAACCGCCAAGGCGGCGGCAACCGAGGCGGCGGCAATGGCCGGGCGCCCACCCGCGCTCGGGCCCGCAGGCCCGCCCCGGGATCGCCCACCCGGCCGGTGGTCGAGCGCCGCAGCTGGCTGTGGCGGCACCGCCGGATGCTGTTCCTCGTGTGGCTGTTCATCTTCTTCGCCGTGGCCGGGGCGGCCTTCCTCCTCTCGCGCGTCCCCCTCCCCGCGGCCCAGGTCCAGACCCAGACCACCTTCATCTATGCCGCCGACGGCAAGACCCAGCTGGCCGCCATCAACAGCGGGGAAAACCGCGTGGCCGTCCACCTGAACCAGGTCCCCCCCGTCGCCATCGACGCGGTCCTGGCCAGCGAGGACCACAACTACTACCAGCACGGCGGCGTCGACCCGATCGGCGTGCTGCGGGCCTTCGTCAGCGACCTCCGCGGCAACGGCAGCCTCCAGGGCGGCTCGACCATCACCCAGCAGTACATCAAGCAGGCGTACCTGGGCTCCCAGCGGACGCTGGTGCGCAAGGCCAAGGAAGCGGCCCTGGCCATCCGGCTGCAACGCAAGCTCTCCAAGGACCAGATCCTCGAGCGCTACCTCAACACCATCTACTGGGGCCGGGGCGCCTACGGCATCCAGGCCGCGTCGCAGGCCTACTTCCAGGAAAACGTCGAGCAACTCACCCTGCCCCAGGCGGCGTTGCTGGCGGGGATGATCCGCGGCCCCGAGCTGGCCGACCCGGTGCGTTCGCCGGCCGTGGCCGAGGGGCGCCGGGCTGAGGCGCTGGCGTCGATGGTCCGCTACCACAAGATCACCCAGGTCCAGGCCGACGACGCCAAGGCCACCCCGCTGCCCGCCGCCGTGGCCGCCACCGGCCAGCAGCAGTCGACCATCCTGCTCGAGAAGCACCACGCCCAGTACTTCCTCGACTACGTCCAGCAGCAGCTCCAGCAGCGCTACCAACTGGGCCTGGGCCTGCGGGTCACCACGACCATCGACCTCAACATGCAGGACCAGGCGTACACCGCCATCTACGGCCGGGCCGGCCTGGCGTACAGCGGCGACCCGGCGGGCGCCCTGGTGGCGGTCGACAACAACGGCTTCGTGAAGGCCATGGTCGGCGGCAAGGACTACGCCACCTCCCAGGTCAACCTGGCGGTGGGCAAGGCGGGCGGCGGGTCGGGCCGCCAGCCGGGGTCGACGTTCAAGCCCTTCCTCCTGGCCGAGACGATCAAGGAGGGATACTCCGTGCGCTCGACGTTCCCGGGCCCCCCGACGGTCGTCTTGAAAGGCCAGGGGGACAACGGCGCCGACTATCCGGTGAACAACTTCCAGAGCGAGGACGGGGGCCCCTCGACCAACCTGATCGATGCCACCGCTCACTCCATCAACACGGTGTACGCCCAGCTCGAAATGGCCATCGGCACCGACAAGTTGCTGGCCATGGCCAAGCAACTGGGCCTCGATCCGAGCGACGTGGGACTGGCCAGGAACCCCTCCCTCGTCCTCGGCACGGCCCAGGTCTCGGTCCTGGAGATGGCCGCCGCCTACTCCACCTTCTCGCGCGGCGGAACCTTCCTGGCGCCCCAGGTGATCACCAAGGTGACGACTTCGGACGGGACGGTGCTGCCGTGGGGGGCACCCACGCCGAAGCCGATCCTGACCAAGGCCCAGAACGACATCTTGAATTACTGCCTCCAGCAGGTCGTGCTGAAGGGAACCGGCGTCGCCGCCAACTTCGACACCGCGATCGCGGGCAAGACCGGCACGACGAGCGACTTCACCGACGCCTGGTTCATCGGGTACACCCCGAAGCTGACCGCCGCGGTGTGGATGGGTTACCGCGACGGCTCGAAGTCGATGACCAATATCGGCGGCACCGCGGGCGGCGCCCAGGGCGGGGGAGTGCCGGCCAGCCTGTGGCGACACTTCATGACCGCGGTGACCGCCAACGGTTCCAATGGGAGTTACACCGGCACGTTCAATCCCGTCACGACCTTTCCCGGAACGCTGATCGGCTCGCCCAGCAACCTGGTGTCGTTCCCGAAGGGAACGGGCACGGCGACCACGACGATCCCAGCGACGCCTTTGACGCCCACGCCCAGCGCGCCGAGGAACACCGCCCCGAGCGGGCCGCCGACCACCGCCCCTCGTGGGCGCTCGACCACCACGTTGCCCCAGAGCACGACCACCCTGCCCAACACCAGCACCACCACCAAGGCGCGTACGACGACCACGACCAAGCCGCCACACTGATCGGCGGGTAGCATTGACGCACCGCCGGCAGCCGTGGGGCGCTGGACGGGACAACACAGGAGGTGGCGACATGGCCCCAGGGGTCACCGCGCCCGCAGTCCGAGCCCGCAAGGGTTCCGGTGAACCGCTCGTCATGGTCACGGCGTACGACGCGCCCGGCGCCCGCATCGCCGATTCCGCAGGCGTCGACCTGATCCTCGTGGGCGACTCACTGGCCATGGTGGTGCTGGGCTACGGCGACACCTTGTCGGTGACGGTGGCCGACATGGAGCACCACACCGCGGCGGTGGCCCGGGCCCAGCCCCGGCCCATGGTCATCACCGACATGCCCTGGCTCAGCTACCACCTGAACGCCGAGGACGCGGTCCGCAACGCCGCCCGGCTGATCCGGGCGGGCGCCCAGGCGGTGAAACTGGAGGGTGGCCGCAAACGCCTCCCCATGATCGAGGCGATCCTCGACGCCGAGATCCCCGTCATGGGGCACATCGGGCTGACCCCGCAGTCGCTGCACATGATGGGCGGCTTCAAGGTGCAGGGGAAGGAACGTGACGCGGTCGAGGCGCTGGTGGCCGACGGTCGGGCGCTGGCCGACGCCGGGTGTTTCGCCCTCGTCCTAGAGGGGGTGCCGGATACGGTCGCCGCCATGATCACCGACGCAGTGCCGATCCCGACCATCGGGATCGGGGCCGGTCCGTCGTGTGACGGCCAGGTGCTGGTGTTCCACGACCTGCTGGGGTTGGAAGATCGTGTGATGCCCAAATTCGTGCGGCGCTACGCCTCCTTGAAAGCCGACGCGGTGGCCGCCCTGGCCGCCTTCGCCAGCGACGTCCGGGGCCACCGTTTCCCCAACTCCGAGGAGAGCTACCACCTGAGCGGAGAGGTGGCCCGCCAGCTGAGCGCCCCCCCCGAACCGGTCATCGGTTTGTACGGCCGCGCCTGAGCGGCGAGCATGGCGGGCGTGGCAGTTTCGCGCCCCTCCGATCCCGCGCTGCGGTGGGCCATCCGGGTGGCGCTGGCGATCCTCGTCGTCGGCGTCGCCGTCTACCTGATCCGAGGGGCCGACACGACGTCGCGGCCCACCATCGACACCAACGGCGCCCGGCCGTCACGGGTGGCGGGCTTCGACCAGATCGGTTTCTCGGTCCGCAGCCCCGCCGGGGCCAGGTCGCGGCACTGCGGGCTGCTGGCCATCACCGCCGCCCAGATGAACCAGGGGCTCATGAACCGGACGGATCTGGCGGGCTACGACGCCATGTTGTTCCAGTTCCCGGAGGCCACGACGACGCAGTTCTATATGAAGGACACGCTGATCAGCCTGTCGATCGCCTTCTTCGACGTATCGGGGCAGTTCGTGTCCGCCACCGACATGACACCGTGCGGGGCGGCGGCGGTCTGCCCGCTGTACCGCGCCACTGGTCCCTACACCGTGGCCATCGAGGTGCCCCTCGGCCAACTGGGCCACGTGGGCGCGGGCCCCGGTTCGACCCTGTCGGTCGGCGGCTCCTGCTAGCCCCCGAGGTTCTCGTCACACCGCTTTGTCATGCTGATGAGGTGGACCAATCGCAGACGTCCAGTACCATGACCAGGTCAACACAACCCTGCCCCGGAGCCGCCGGGGCCCCGAGCGGTAACGCCGGGTCCAGAGGGAGGTAAGGGTCCGCGATGCGGCCGTATGAAGTCATGGTGATCTTGAACGTCGGCCTGGACGAGGATGTCATCCGGGCGACGGTGGATCGAGCCACCCAGTTGCTCAAGTCCAAGGGTGCGACCCTGGGACGGACCGATTACTGGGGTCGGCGCCGGTTCGCCTACGAGATCAAGCATCACAACGAGGGGTACTACGTCCTCATCGAGACGACGGCAGACCCCCCGGTGATGGCTGAGCTCGACCGGATGCTGCACCTCGCAGACGAGGTGATCCGCTACAAGGTGATCCGGGTCCCCGAGAAGACCGCCGGCCGGGGCAAGCCCCCGACCAAGGTCGAGGCGGGAGCCGGAGCCGGAGCGGACAAAGGCACGAACGGAGCGTAAGAGACAATGTCCAACGGCAACCACATCAGCATCAGTGGCAACCTCACCCGGGATCCGGAGTTGCGTTTCACGCCGACCGGCCAGGCCAACGCCAGCTTCGGGCTGGCGGTCAACCGGCGGTGGCAAAACCGGCAGACCAACGAGTGGGAAGAGGCCACGTCGTTCTTCGACGTGATCTGCTGGGGCACCCTGGCAGAAAACGTGGCCCAATCCGTGACCCGGGGCACCCGAGTCACCGTCAGCGGGCGGCTGGACCAGCGCAGCTGGGAAAATCAGGAGGGCGAGAAGCGCTCCAAGGTCGAGATCAACGCCGATGAGGTGGCGCCCAGCCTACGCTGGGCGACGGTCAAGATCGAGAAGAACGAGCGCCGCAGCCCCGATGGAGGCGCCGCCCCGTCACGAGACGGTGCGGGCGCCAGTGCCCGGCCGGTGCCCAATCAGGCGCCGTCCGGTTACAACCAGAACTCCGAGGACGAGGAGCCGTTCTGATGCGAATCGTTCTCCGCAGCGACATCGACCACTTGGGCAAACGCGGTGACATACGCGAGGTGGCGGACGGCTACGCCCGCAACTACCTGCTGCCCAAGGGCCACGCCATCGTGGCCGGGACCGGGCTCGACTCCCAGGCGACCGCCATGCGCCGGGCCCGTGACCGCCGCGACGCCCGCGACCGCGAGGCGGCCGAGACCGTGGCCCGGCAGTTGGTGCCGAAGGTCATTCGCATCCCGGCTCGCGCCGGCGCCGAGGGCAAGCTGTTCGGTTCGGTGACCTCGGCCGACGTGGTCGCGGCGGTGGTTGAGCAGAGCGGCATCGAGTTGGACCGCCGGCGCCTCCACCTGGAGGAGCCGATCCGCTCGCTCGGTACCCATGAGGTCCCGGTCAAACTCCACACCGACGTGGAGTTCCGGATCACCATCGAAGTCGTCCGTAGCTGACACCTGGTAGAGCGTTGAGGGCGCCGGGCCTGGCCCGGCGCCCTTTGCGCGTCTGGGGTTATGGTCAGACCGGCGCCGTACACTCGAACGCATGTTCGGCCAACCCGGTTGTCCCCAAGCATTCAGTTCGAATCCACACCGTCATCCCCTAGCGACTGCACAGGTGCAGCGGCGAGGGTAGGGGCGGTCATCATGGTCCAATCCCTCGACGACGCCCGGCGTCGCAACTTCGGACACAGCAGCCAGGGCGGGCGCTGGCAGGCCGGAGGTTCATCCGGGGCCTCGGGGTCCGCGGGGCGGGTGCCGCCGCACAACCTGGAGGCCGAGGAGTCCCTGCTCGGCGCCATGTTGCTGTCCCGAGACGCGATCGCGGCCGCGGTCGAGACCTGTTCGGCGGACGACTTCTACAAGCCGGCCCACGGGC
>JAUTXN010000357.1 GCA_030838045.1 Acidimicrobiaceae bacterium | reverse complement strand
ACAGTGATCAGTTGGGACCCGCCCCCGGTCGAGGTCAACTGGCCGGCCAGCGTCGATGGGCAGGCTGTCGACCTGGCAGTCACCGTCGTCGTGGCCGCCGCCTGCTTGGTGGTTGCCGTTGTTCGGGGACGGGCGCTGGTCGCGGGAGTCGGGATCGTGGAGGGCCGGACGGTGGCAGGCCGGACGGCCACGGTGGTGCTCGTGTTGGTCGTCACGTCCGGGGGCAGGGGTAGGGAGACCACCGCCGACGAGGTCGTCGTGGTGCGGAGGGCGACGGTGCGGGTGTGGGCACCGTTGCAACCCGCCAAGACGACGGCGGTCACCACGATGAGCCGTCGATGTCGACCTGTTCGCACTCCCCGGAGACCTTATCGTGAGGGTCATGCGGACGTCCCCGGGGCACGAGCGTGGTGTTCGCCTCCTACTGGTACTGCTGGCTCTGGGTTCGGTCGCCAGTGCCTGCGGCGGCTCGCCCCGCCGTGGTACCCCGACCGCGGCCGGCCAGCCCCCGTCCACCGCTGGGGCGCCACTCACGCTGACCACCGCCGTCTCGTCATCGACCACTCCCGCGTCCACCCCCCAGACTCCCGCATCCACCTCGACCACGCCCTCGTCCTCAGCCGCCTCGTCGCGCACCACCACAACAACCACCACCACCAGCACCGCCGCCCCCAGCACCCCCTCGGTCGGGTCGGGCGCCTTCGTCGGCACCGTCGCCACCGTGGCCGCGTCCGACCTGCCCTTCAGCTGGCGCCCCGGCTGTCCGGTCGGACCTTCACAGCTCCGCCTCCTCCATCTCAGCTACTGGGGGTTCGACAGCCAATCGCACGTGGGCACCATGGTCGTCAGCGCCGCGGTGACGGCCGATGTGCTCAAGGTCTTCGCCCGGTTGTTCGCCCAGCGCTTCCCGATCCGTCAGATGCAACCGGTCGACGCCTTTCACGGCAGCGACCCCGATTCCATGGCAGCCGACAACACCTCCGGTTTCAACTGCCGCAACGCCGTCGCGTCCGGGGCGCCGCACTGGTCGGCCCATGCCTACGGCGAGGCCATCGACGTCGACACGGTCGAGAACCCCTACGTCGACGGATCCACCGTCATGCCCCCGGCCGGGGCGGCCTACGTGAACCGCACCGCGTCCCGTCCGGGCATGGCCGTCCCCGGCGGACAGCTGGTGGAGGCGTTCGCATCGGTCGGCTGGCAGTGGGGAGGTCGCTGGAGTTCGCCCGACTACCAGCATTTCTCCAAGTCGGGCGGCTGAGCGGATCAGGTGCCGGGGAAGGCCACGTCGGCGCCCGGGCACTCGTAGTCACCGTTGACCTGGACGTTGCCGACGACGACCGACAGGCCGTCGCCGCCGGTTTTGGCCAGGTTCCCCAGGGTCAGGACGAAGGCGCCGTGGGTGGCGGTGGTGATGCTCTTCATGGACTCGGCGTACAGCACCCGGGTGATGTAGCGCGGGTCCACCAGGACCGCCCCGCCGCTGACGACGATCACCGCCGTCGGCTGGGTGAGCACCGATTTGGCAGGGGTACCGGCGCCCCCGGCGGGCAGGTCCACCCGGACGAACCGGCCCCCTTGGGGCGCCTTGCCGCAACTCACCTGTGTCACGGTCAGCTGCGGGTAGAACGGCGCCTGGAGCACGGCGGGGCGGACGCCGACGACGGTGAGCTGGCTCACTGCGGCGAGCGTGGTCGACGTGGTCGTCGTGGCGATCGTCGTCGTGGCCACGGCGGCCTTGGAGTTGCTGCACGCTCCCAGCGCCACGATCGCCACCACGCCGGCCAGTGTCGCCACGGTCCCGAAGAGCCCGCCTCGGCGCCCGAAATCCCGATGCCGCGCCCCTTGCCCGTCCCTGAATCGCCCGTCCCCAGATCGCATGGCGACAATGATGCCCACAACCGACGCCGATACTCCGGCAGCCTTGGGAAACGCCGCCATCGTCGGGCAGGATGGGAGCGGTGACCACGACCGACCTACCGCCGCTCCACCTGGAGTTCGCGGTTGCAGGGATGTCATGCGGTTCGTGTGCTGCCCGGGTCGAGCGGATCCTGGTGGGCCGGCCGGGCGTCATCTCGGCATCGGTCAACCTGGCCACCCGCCGGGCCACTGTCGATGTCCTCCCCGGCGCCGGCACCGCCGTCCGGGAGTTGACCGAGGCGGTCGAACGGGCGGGTTACCAGCTCTCGCCCGCCACCGACCGCGCCAGCCAAACGACCCGCGCCGAGCGCCCCGAGCGGGCGGATCACGCACCGGCCGCAGACCCAACCGACCGAGTGGCCGACCAGGCCGACCGAGCCGCCGACCAGGCCGACCGAGCCGCCGACCAGGTCGACCCAGCCGAAGACCCGGCCAAGCGAGCCGCCGACCGAGCCGCCGACCAGGCCGACCAGGAAGACCCAGCCGACGCGGCCGAGCGGGCCGAACAGGCTGGATGGCGGCGGAGGCTGGTGGTGGCCTGGCCGCTCGCCCTCGTGGTGCTCGTCGTCTCCAACGTCTGGCCCCACGCCAACTCGGCCCGTTGGCTGGCGGCCGCCCTCACCGTCCCGATCCAGTTCTGGTGCGGCTGGCCATTTCTCAAAGGCGCCGCCCGGCGGGCCCGCGTTCTCAGCGCCAACATGGACACGCTCATCGCGCTCGGCACACTCTCGGCCTTCGCATTTTCCACCGCCGAATTGCTCTTCGGCCCCGGCGTCCAGGCCCACGACCATGCCGCCGACCCACGGGGCACCCCCAGCGCCTTCGGCCTGCACCTGCACTACGACATGGCCGCCCTGATCATCGCCTTCCTCCTGCTCGGCCGGTGGTTGGAGGCCCGGGGGCGCAGCCGGGCGTCGGCCGCGGTGCGGGCCCTGGTCCAACTCGAGGCCCGGGAGGCCCACCTCGTCGCGCCCGACGGGTCGGAGCGGCTGGTCGCCACCGCCGAGCTCGCTGCGGGCCAGGTGGTGCGGGTTCGCCCGGGCGAGAAGATCCCGGTCGACGGCATTGTCCGGTCGGGCACCTCTGCGGTCGACGAGTCGATGCTCACCGGCGAGTCGGTCCCGGTGGACAAGGCCCCGGGCGATGCCGTGTTCGGGGCCACCGTGAACAGCCACGGCGTCCTCACGGTCGAGGCGACCGCCGTGGGTGCCGCCTCGGCGCTGGCCGCGATCGTGCGCCTCGTGACCGCGGCCCAGGGTGCCAAGGCGCCGGTGCAACGGCTGGCCGATCGGGTCGCCCGGATCTTCGTGCCGGTCGTGCTGGTCGTGGCCGCGGCCACCCTCGCCGGGTGGACCCTCGTGGCCCATCGCCCCTATCAGGGGCTGCTGGCCGCCGTCGCGGTGCTCATCGTCGCCTGCCCGTGCGCCCTCGGCCTGGCCACTCCGGTCGCCATCATGGTCGGGACGGGTCGGGCGGCCAACCTCGGCGTCCTCATCAAAGGCGGCGACGTCCTCGAACGGTCGCAACGCATCGACACTGTCGTCCTCGACAAGACCGGCACGATCACGACGGGCAACATGGCCCTGGTCGAAGTCGTGACGGTGGAGGGCTTCAGCGAGGCCCGGCTGCTGGCCGTGGTCGGAGCCGCCGAGGCCGGTTCCGAGCACCCCGTCGGCCGGGCCATCGTCGCCGGCGCGGCCCAACGGGGCGGGACACCACTGCCCCAGGCGGTCGACTTCCGCGCGGTCGCGGGCCACGGCGTCCGAGCCCTGGTCGACGGGCGGCCGGTCCTGGTCGGCCGGTCACTGCTCCTGGCGGCCGAAGGCGTGACCATCCCGCCCGCCGTCGCCGCCGTCGCCCAGAACCTCGAGGCGACGGGCCACACCGTCGTGCTGGCCGCCTGGGACGGTGAGACCTGCGGGGCGTTGGCCCTGGCCGACACGGTCAAGGCCGGGGCGGCCGAGGCGCTCGCCACGTTGCGGGAAATGGGGCTCGGCCTGGTGATGCTCACAGGTGACAACCCGAGCACCGCGGCCGCCATCGCCCGGCAGGTCGGCATCGAGCGCGTCGTCGCCGGAGTCCTCCCCGGCGCCAAGGCGGCCGAGATCGCCCGCCTGCAGGGCGACGGCCGGGTGGTCGCCATGGTCGGCGACGGCATCAACGACGCCCCGGCCCTCGTCCAGGCGGACCTCGGGATCGCCATCGGCACGGGAACCGACGTGGCCATCGAGGCATCAGACATCACGATGCTCTCGGCCGGGCTCGAAGGCGTCGCCACCGCCATACAGGTGTCGCAGCGGACCCACCAGACGATCCTCGAAAACCTCGGCTGGGCGTTCGGCTACAACGCCGCCGCCCTGCCGCTGGCGGCGCTGGGCCTGCTCAGCCCGGTGCTGGCGGGCGCCACGATGGGACTGTCCAGCGTGTCGGTGGTCACCAACAGCTTGCGTCTGCGTCATTTCGAAGCAGGGGCGGGGAAAAGCCTCGCCCGGGGGGCTCACGTCCGGATGGGGTACCGGAGCGTGGTCGCGGCGTGGCTGGCCCCGGTGCTGCTCCTGGCCGGCATCGTCGCCGGGACGCGGTGGGTCGCACGATCGGCGACGCCGACCAATCGGACGGTGTACCTCGACGTCACCCCGGCCGGGTTGTCACCCCCGCAACTCGTGGCTGCGAGCGGCGAACGGGTGGCGTTCGTCATCCGCAACCACACGGATCGGCCGTGCGTGGTCACCATCGGGCCCCGGGGAGGGCCCGTCGTCCGCCCCGGTGCCACGGGCACGGTCAAGGTCAACCTGGAGGGTCGCGGTCAGGTGCCCCTCGGCTGCGCCGGCGGGCCGGCCGCGTCGGTCACCGTCGGCTGACGGCTCAGCTGCACTTCTCGTCGGGCAGTGAGTCCAGTTGGGTCTTGTCGACGTTGACGACCAGGGGGCCGGTGCAGCTCAGCCCGGACGTGCTGGCGACGAGCGTCGCTTGGATGTCCTTGCCGTCGGTCGTGGTGCCATGGCAGTCGATGACCCCGGGGGCCTGGCCGTCGCAGGTGATCGAACCCTTCGCCGCCACGTTGTGCGTGCGCAGCACCGCGAGCACGTCGGCCGCCGTGGTGCTGCGGACCTTGTCCTTGCTCGGGCCCGACGTTCCGCCCCCGCCACAACCACTGGCGAGGACCGCCGCCACCACGGCGGCCGGTAGGACGAGTCGGGCACGTTTCGACAGACGCATGCCCAGATAGTCGCCGATCGGGACCGCGCGGTCCAGCCCGCCTCCATGAGCGCGGGCGCCGAGCCGGGATGAGGAGCGTGGCGCTAGGGTCTGGCGGAGATGGCATTGGGAAGCCGCCCCGCCCGTACCACTCACCGTCGGGGCCGGCCCTGGCTGTTTTTCGCGGTGGCGGCGACGCTCGTGGTCATCGCCGTCAATGCCGCCCTCTCGGCCCGTTCGCCCGCCCCCGCCCGCCAGCAGGCCGAGCAGTCCTACCTCGATCTCGCCCTTCCCGCCATCGCGCAGTCGAGCCAGCAGGGACTGGACGTCAACGGGGTGCGCGCCCAGGCGCTGAGCCTGACGCCACCGATCATCGCCAACCACATCAACGGGATCCTGGCGCAGGCCCAGCAGACCTTGACTGCGGTCGAGAAGCTCAACGCGCCGCCGTCGGTCAAGACCGCCCACGCCCTGCTGATCGCGGCCATGGACATGCGCTACGCCGGGACCAAGGCGCTGGGCCAGGCGATCGGGACCGCCATGAGCGGTCAGCCGGTCGACGCCGGCGTCCAGGCCCTGGCGGGCGTCGGGCTCGACTACCAGGCCGCGGACCGGGCCTACACCTTGTTCCAGCAGGCCATGCCGGCCCTGAGTACCCCACCGCCGAACTCCCGCTGGGTCACCGACGCCGCGGCCTACACGCCGGCCACGCTGGCGGTGTTCGTTGCCAGCCTGCGCTCCGAGGGGAGCCTGGCGCCGGTCCACGCGGTGTCGGTGGTGCTGCTGACGACCACCCCCCTACCGGTCAACCTGCAGAACGGGGTCCAGATCCTGCCCATCGCCAAGCAGTTGAGCCTGCAGATCGTCGTCGCCGACACGGGCAACCAGTCGGAGAGGAATCTGACCGTGACCGCGACCATCGCCCCGTCGGTCATCGGCCCCACCCAGACGGTGCGGGACTTCGTCGACCTGACGCCCGGCCAGACCCGCACCGTGACCCTGGGTGGGCTCCGGGTCCTGGCAGGCCAGCCAACCACGCTGACCGCTCGCATCGATGCCGCGCCCGGCGAGACCGATCTGGCCGACAACAGCAAGGTCGTCACCTTCCAGATGCAGTGACATCGGGAAGCCTGTGCGCTTTGGGGGAGGGCCGGAATGTCCGTTAAAGCACATCTTTGGGTAAACGTTGCCCGGAGGCCCACTTCCGACTAGAAAGTCGGGATCAACCGCAAGGTTCCGGGCGGAGGGCGATGTACGGGAAACCGACGGCAACAGGCGTTGTGGGGGCGGGGGCCCTGGCGGCTACCGGCCGTCCCATCTGGGGGCTGGTCCTGCTCGGCGTCCTCATGATCCTGCTCGGGCTGATCCTCGTGCGGGCCGTGTGCCTTCGGGGCCAGAGCTAGACCTGCATGTCGGTCTGGTTGGATTCATCCGACGGTCGGCCGCGGGACCGCATCGCGCTCCCGGCCGGGTTGGCGGTCGTCCTGGTCGGTCTGGCGTTGGTGGTCGGCGAGGCCCGCTTCCGGGTCGCCGAGGCCCGGGTGTCGGCGTGGGTCCTTCGTCTGGTGCGGCTGCGTCCCGCCAGCTCACTCGGAGACAACGTCGTCTTCCCGCTGCACGGCCAGTGGGTCGGTTTCTCGTTGAGCGTCGCGTGCACCGCGGCGCTGTTGATCATGCCGTTCTTCATCGTCGCCGGCCTCCTCATGCTTTCGGGACGGGTCGACCGCCGGCGGGCCCTGGTCGCGCTGGCCCTCACGTCGGTCATCATCTTCATCGTCAACCAGCTCCGCATGCTGGTCATTGCCGGCTCCATGATGCTGTGGGGCTTCAAGTCCGGCTACGAGCGCAGCCACATTCTTCTGGGGACGGTCCTCAGCACGGTCGGAGTCATCATCGGGATCATCATCTTCTGTTGGATGCTGGTCAGTAGCCCCGATGGTCGGCGCCGCGGTGTTCGAACCTGATGTACACGCCTGGCGGCACCTTAGGCACCTTGTCCGAGCCCACCAGCAGTTACCCAATGGAGGATTCATGAAGTCATTTCGACTGCGCCGCACGGTCGGCAAGGTCGCCGGCGCCGGCCTGGTGGCCGCGGTTGCCCTGGGGATGACGGCCACGCCGGCCTTCGCCGACACCTCAACCGCCACAGCCAACGCGGCGACATTGTCGATTGGGGGCGCCACCGCCCTGACGACGGGCCTCTGCACCAGCAGCAACCCGGGCAGCGGGGCCAACAACACGTGCAACCAGACGCCGAACCTGACCCTGCTCGGGACGCAGACGGCCATCACCGCCGGTCTCCTCGTCCAGCAGACCGTCGCCCGGGCGGACGGCACCTCGGCCGCCTGCGCGGGCCTCGTCGGTCCCGGCGGGACGATCCAGATCGGTACCGCTGGGCAGTGCACCGTGAGCGGAGCGGCGCCCGGCGGGGTGCAACTCAACTTGGGTCTGGCGACCGTGCACGCCGACGCCATCCTTGCCGAGTGCACCGCGTCGTCGACCGGAGGCACGACCCGCTCGGTGCAGTTGGTCAATGCCACCGTCGCCCTCCTCGGTGGCGGCACCACCCCGATCATCTCCTCCCCGCCCGCCAATGACACCGCCATCAACCTCGGTGCGCTGGTCACGGCCACGTTCAACAAGCAGCCGGCCACCTCACCGGCGCCGCCCGCCGGTTCGGTCAGCACCTCGGCTCTCGACGTGGCAGTGCTCAGCGGGCTTCCCGGTGTCCCGCCGCTGATCCACCTGACCGTCGGCACCGTCTCGTGCGGACCCAACGCCGTGACTCCGCTCACGCCCGTGATCCCCGCCGCGGGTGCCCCGATCGCGATCGGAATGCTCCTGATCTCGGGTTTCATCGGGTGGCGCTTCTGGTGGGTTCCCCGCCAGGCCGGCACCGTCGAGGCCTAGCCGTATCAATCACGCCGCTGGCCACCGCAAGCGGCGGTAGCAAGTCACACTGGTGGTAGACCGGGCCGGTTCGCCGGCCCGGTCTTTTTGTCCCGGCTGCCAGGAGTGTCGTCATGGCCAACAACCAGCTGATCTCGTCGGACGAACCCGACTTCTTCCTCGACTACCTGCTGCGTTGCGCCCTGACCGCCCCCGGGGCCGAGACCAGTCCCACCGCCGGCCGGATCCTCGCCCGCTTGCTGGTGGTGGGGGCCATCGAGGGCGGGGACGAACTGATCACCCCGTACCTCGTCCCCATGCCCGACGGGGATGCCACCTTCGAGGTCCGTAGCTACCGACCGGGTGACCTGGTGCCCACCGAGGTTCGCGACGGGCTGCGCGCGGCCGCGGCGCTCAAGATCGCCCTTCGTGGTGCTCGCGATTCTGACGAGGGGATCGAAGTGGTGAGCCGGGCGGAATCGGGCCTGGAGCGATGCGTCCTGGTGCGCGACTCGACGGGCGACTTCGAGTTTCGATTCGCCAGCCCCGAGACCCTCATCGGCGTTCCCGCCGAGTGCACTGCGGCCCGCCGGTCCTGGGAGGCGACCCTGGCGAGCTGGCGGGCGTGGGTCCCTTCCGAAGAGGCCGACCGGACGTTGCGGCGCCCGGCTGCGGTCCCCACGCAGGCGTACGAGGAGCCCGACGCGGATCCACTGGACGCGCCCGCGGCGCCCGCGGCGCCCGCGGCGCCCGCGGCGGGACCGGAAGTCGAGTGGCCTGTCACCGCCGCCGCCCAAGGCGGCGAGCCATCCGGGTGGTGGGTGCCGTTGCCCGAGTTCACGCCCGAGGCGTCGATGCCGCTGACGACCGCCGATGTCGGGTCGGCCCCGGCGAGCGACGCCTCGGAGTACGCCCGCCCCCTGGACGGGCCCGGAGACGCCGATCCATTCGCCGATCTCCCGCCGATGGGGGCACCGGTCGAGGCGCCGGGCGAGGTACCGGAGGAGGTGCCACTGGAGGTCGCGGCCGCTGCTCCGGCGGACGCACCGGTGGGCGAAGTGGACGCGTCCGCGGACGCGTCCACCGACGCCCTGGGCGGAAGAGTCGGCGAGCCCCTCAGCGCCGCCATCCGAGAAGCCATCGGCAACCTGGTGGTCGAGGTCGATCTCAGCCAGGTCGAGCAGCTGATCCGGCGGGCCCTGGACGACGAGCGCCGAGAGTCCGTCGAGCCGCTGGCCCGGCGGCTGTCGGCGCGGATAGGTGAATCGCTCGACTTCCCGACCACCAGCGCCCTGGTCGAAGCGGTGTCCCACATCGTGCCCCGCCCCGGCGACCTGGCCGAGGCGGTGGCCGCAGATGTCGGCGCGTTGCTGTCCGAGACGATCCTTCGGCGTCGCTCAGGCGACCCGGGGGCCGGCCTCGAGACCCTGCATCTCATGGCAGGGATCGAACAGCTTCAGGTTCGCCTCGACGGTCTCCAGGATCAGTTCGAGAAGTCTTCGGTGCTTCTCCAGGCCATGGGCACCCACCTGGAGGCCGGCGACCGGCGGGCGGCGTTCGCCGAGCGCATCACCATGTCGGTCGACCAGGAGATGCAGCGGTTGGCCAGCCGCATCGACGAGCAGGTGACGGCACTGACGGCCAACACCGGAAGCGGCTCCGAGCTGGCCGACGGTGTGGCCCGCCTGACCCGAAAGCTTCGCCAGAGCGTCCTCCAGCTCGACCGGGCGCTGGTCCGGTTGGACGAGGTCATCGAACAGGCTGGGGATGCGCCGGTGCAACGTTTGGCGGCCGCCCGGAGCGACGGGCCGGCGGGTCCGGTGTCGCTCCGATCGGCGGCGCAGCATCCTCGTTAGGATGGCCGCCGGTGGGAGACGTGGCCGGACGACGAGTTGTCGAATGGGTGCGGACCCGCAACCCCTGGTCTGACCGGACACCGTGGATCCGGACCCACACGGGTCGGATGTACGCCCTGGGCGTGGCGGCCCGCTGGATCCAACCGCAGGCCCGCTTCGTCATCGTCACGCCGGGGCGGGCCGGCAGTGAACTGTTGACCGACCTCCTCAACTCACATCCCGACATCGTCTGCGAGGCGGAGATCCTGCGAGAGCGCATGCTTTGGCCCGAGCGCTTCGTTGCCGGCCGCTCGACCAAGGCCGGCCTGGCCGGCGCCCGGGCCTTCGGCTTGAAGATTCACTGCGGCCACTTCGGGTACCAGGTGCTGCGAGAACGACCCGACTACCTGCGGGAGCTGTCGGAGTCCGGGGTCCGGTTGATCTTCTTGCGGCGGGACAACCTGCTGGCCCAAGCCATTTCCTCCACCGTCGCCCGTCGCACCCGGTGGCACTGGCGGGGGGCCGACCGCCCCGAGTTCACGGCGCTCGGGGTCGATCCCGTCGAAGTGCTCATGATGGCGTACCTGTTCGAGGAGAGCGACCAGTTTCTCCGGGCCGCCCTGGACGGTCTGCCCCATCTGACGCTGACCTATGAGCAGGACCTGCTCGACGCCTCGGCGCAGCAGGCGACGGTCGACCGGATCTGCCGCCATTTGGGGTTGCCGAGTGCCCCGACGTCGTCGGACCACGTCCGTTTCACCCCGAAGCGGCTGTCTGAGACGGTGGCCAACTTCGACGCGGTGGCCGCGGTGGTGGCGCCCACGCGATTCGGGCGATTCCTCGACGATGAGCCGGGGCCCTCAGCTGGTCCCGAGGTAGGCCTGGCGGACGAGGGGGTGGTCCCGCAACTCGTCGCCGGTGCCGGTGAGCACGACCCGGCCGGTCTCGATGACGTAGGCCCGGTCGGCCAGCTCGAGGGCCCGGCGAGCGTTCTGCTCGACCAGCAGGACGGTGATGCCGGTCTCACGGATGGCGGCGATCAGGGAGAACACCTGCTCGGCCAGCTGGGGCGCCAGCCCGAGGGAGGG
>JAUTXN010000296.1 GCA_030838045.1 Acidimicrobiaceae bacterium | reverse complement strand
GAGCACCTGGTGCGGCGCTACCTGGGGGGGTTCGGCCCGGCAACCGCCAATGAGGTGGCGGACTGGGCGGGCTTGCCGGTCGGTCGGATCCTGCCCATCCTGCGGCGTCTCGACCTCCGTCACTTCGAGGCGGAGGATGGGAAGCACCTCTTCGACCTCCCGCGAGCGCCTCTGCCGGCGCCCGGCACCCTGGCGCCCGTTCGCTTCCTTCCAGTGTGGGAGGCGCTGCTCCTGGTGCACGCCCGCCGCAAGCGGGTGCTGTCCGAGGAGCATCGCCCGATCCTCTTCACGTCCAAAAACCCCCACTCCGTCAACACCTTCCTGGTCGACGGCACGGTGGCCGGGACCTGGCGCTACGACAACGGCCAGGTCGACATCGAACCGTTCGCGCCGCTGGCGTGGGCGGCGGAGCGAGAGGTTGCCCAGGAGGCCGAGCGCCTGGCGGTGTTCCACCAGTAGAGGGAAACCGAGTTGTCACAAAAAGCTGGCGATCACCAGGCTACGTCCACGTCGCGAATGGGTATCACTCGAAAATGCCCGCACATGGCGGGATGGCGGAGGAGGTAGTTGTGGCAGACACTGAGAGCAATGAGGGCCGTGATCTGATCGAGTTGCTCCTCGAGGATCACGCCAAGGCCAAGAGCCTTCTGGAGCAGATCGACGACAGTGGTGACAGCGCCGACCTGGCGACGTTGTTCCCGCAGCTCGTCAAAGACCTGGTGACCCACGAGGTGGCTGAGGAGGAGATCGTCTACCCCGCCCTTCGATCCTGGGTGGAGGGCGGCGACGCCATGGCCGAGGCCAGGGTCGCCGAGCAGCAGGAGGCCGAGGAACTCCTGGCGGCCATGGAGAAGATGGAGATCGGCTCGGGGATGTTTCGCCAGTCGTTGCTGCAGCTCAAAGGCGCAGTGCTCGACCACGCGGCGCACGAAGAAGCCGAGGTGTTCCCGGCGCTCAAGGCGGGGGTCTCGCCCGAGCGCCTTCAGACCCTGGGACAGGCCTACACCATCGCCAAGGCAGTGGCGCCGACCCACCCGCACCCCCACGCGCCCAACAGCTTCCCTGGAAACGTGCTGGTCGGCCCGGCCATCGCCATCGTCGACCGGGCGTACGACGCCCTGCGCTCGGTGCTGCAGAAGGTCGGTAGCTAGCAACTCACACAAGAAAAATGGCTGGCGGCCGCCCCTAGGGCGGCCGGTAGCCTCCTGGCGATGAGTTCGACCTTTGCCATCGAGGCCCACGATCTGCGGAAGCGCTACGGCAACAGCCTGGCGCTGGCGGGTGTCGACTTGTCGGTGCCCACTGGGTCGGTGTGCGGTCTGCTCGGGCCCAACGGCGCGGGAAAGACGACCGCGGTGCGTATTCTCACCACGCTCACCAAGCTCGACGGTGGCCGCGCCAAGGTGGCTGGCTTCGACGTCGCGGCGAGCCCGCTCGAGGTGCGCCGGCGAATCGGACTGGCCGCCCAGGATGCCACGGTCGACGGCCTCCTCACGGGCCTGGAGAATCTGATCATGATCGGCGAGTTGCACCACCTCGGCCGAGCCACGGCCCGACGCCGGGGCGAGGAGCTGCTCGAGCAGTTCTCCCTGGCCGACGCGGGCACCAAGCTGGCCAAGGAATATTCCGGCGGCATGCGCCGGCGGCTCGACTTGGCCGCCACGTTGGTAGCGGGCCCCGAGGTGCTCTTCCTCGACGAGCCCACCACCGGGCTCGATCCCCGGGGCCGCAACGAGTTGTGGGCCGTCCTCGACACCCTGGTTGACGAAGGGACCACGGTGCTGCTGACCACCCAGTACCTGGAGGAGGCGGAGCGCCTGGCGGATGAGATCGTGGTCATCGACCACGGGCGGGTCATTGCCCGCGGTGATGCCCGCCACCTGAAGCGCCAGGTGGGAGGCGACCAGCTGCTGATCGTCCCCGCCAACCCCGACGACCTGTCGCGGGTGGCGGCGATCGTCGAGCGGGTCGTCGGCGTCCGGGCCACTATCGACCTGCCCACCCGGCGGGTCATGGCGCCTGCCGCGTCAGGCGCGGCCGCCATCGCCTCGGTGGCGACCGAGTTGGTCACCGCAGGCATCGATGTCGAGGACCTTGGTCTGCACCAGCCGACACTGGACGACGTGTTCTTGACCCTGACCGGCACGCCCGCGGCCAACGACACACCGGTCGCGGAAACCACTGCTTCGGTTCCCGAGGCCGAGGAGGTCCTGCGATGACGACCGAAACGGTGCCCAGCGCTTCAACGCCGGTGACGTCTACGTCGCCCCGAACGACAGCGACGAAGTCGCCCGAGCTCAGCCCGCCCGGCGAGCGCCGGGGCTCGGCACTCGGCGACATGTGGGTGGTCGCCCGGCGGGGGCTGCTGCACATGCGCCGCGAACCTGAGGTCCTGGCCGACGCCACCATCCAGCCCGTCATGTTCGTGCTGTTGTTCGCCTATGTCTTCGGCGGCGCCATCAGCGTTCCCGGCGGCGGCAGCTACCGCGAGTTCCTCATCGGGGGCATCTTCGCCCAGACGATCGTCTTCGGAGGGACGTTCGGCGTCGCCATGGCGATCGCCGCCGATCGGACCAATGGTGCCATGGACCGATTCCGTTCGCTGCCCATGGCAGGCAGCGCGGTGCTCGGTGGCCACGCCCTGGCCAACCTGTTGAAGGCCCTGCTGCCGATGGCGTTCATGTCGGTGTGCGGGCTCATCGTCGGCTGGCGGATCCATACCGACGTTCTCCACGCCGCGGCCGCCTACGGGTTGCTGGTGCTGTTCGCCTTCGCCATGATCTGGATCGGTGTGCTGCTCGGCAGTTCGCTGGCCACCCCGCAAGCCGTCCAGGGCGTGGCGTTCGTAGCCATCTTCCCGCTCACCTTCGTGGCCAGCACCTTCGTGCCCACCTCGACCCTCCCCGGCGTCCTGAAGACCTTCGCCGAGTGGAACCCGGTGTCGTCCCTGTCCGGCTCGCTGCGTACCCTGTTCGGCAATCCCGGAGCCAAGGCGCCCGCCGGTGCGCCATGGTCCTTGCAACACCCGGTCCTCTACACCGTGATCGCCTCGGCGGTCATCATCGCGGTGGCGGCCCCCATCGCCATCCGCCAGTTCCAGCGTTCGATCGCCGACTGACCCGCCGCCCCGGCGTATCGCGGCGTACCGCACACCGCACGTCCGAGCACCGCACCGCACCGCCGCACCGCAGCGCGCCGCACCGCGCCGCACCGCACCGCGCGGCACAGGGCGCCCGCTGAACAATCGGCGCGGCCGTGACACCGCCGGCGGACAGGCCCGCTTTAGGCTTCAGGCGTGAACCGGCTGATCGCGACGCTCGATCGGCGGCGGCCTCGCGGGGGACGACGGCGCTCGCCGTGGTCGGCGCTGGCCCTTTTCCCCCTGCTTGCCTTTTCGTTGGCCGCCTGTAGCCACCGCCCATCGGCGCCCGCCACACTGCCGTGCCACGCTGCCGCCGGGACCGAGACCTATGCCCTCGACGCCGACCAGGCGGCCAATGCCACGACGATCGCCGCCGTCGGAAAGCACCTCGGCATGCCCGATCACGCCGTCACGGTGGCCTTGGCGACGGCGCTGCAGGAGTCCAAGCTGTACAACCTGAGTTACGGCGACCTCGACTCGCTCGGCTTGTTCCAGCAGCGCCCGTCGCAGGGATGGGGCACCAAGGACCAGATCATGTCGCCCCGCTACGCCGCCACCGCCTTCTACACCCACCTGGCCAAGGTCGACAACTGGCAGACCCTCGACGTCACCGTCGCCGCCCAGGCCGTCCAGCGCAGCGCGGGGCCCGACGCCTACGCCCGGTGGGAGGCCGAGGCCCGGGTGCTGGCCCAGGCCCTGACGGGGGAGGTGCCGGCCGCTTTCGCCTGCCACGTGCCGGGCAAGGCCGACCCCGCCCTCAACCAGTTCCTGGCCTCGGAGTTGGCGGCCGACCTGGGTCCCCCCACGCTGGGGGCTTCCCTCGACGCCGCCCGGGGCTGGCAGGTGGCGAGCTGGCTCATCGGCCACGCCGGCCAGTTCGGCGTGGCGACGGTCACCTTCAGCGGCCAGCGCTGGTCGGGCCACACCGGCACCTGGGCGGCCCACCCCCCGGCGACGAACACCGTGGAGGTCAACCGGTGAGCAACATGGACCGCCTGGAGGCGCTGGCCCTCGGCCTCCCCGAGGCGCAGCGAGTCGACATCGAGGAATGGGGCGACCACCCGACGTTCAGGGTACGGGGGAAAAATTTCGTCTTCTGCGACCAGAGCGCCGTGCATCTGAGCGTGAAGCTCTCGAAGGACGAAGCCATTGCCGCGGTGGCCACCGAAACATGGGTCGAACCCACTGGTCATGGGCTCGGGCGTCACGGCTGGGTGGTGCTGACCCTCGAGGACCCGGTCAGCGACGAACGCTGGCAACAGGTCGAGGAGTGGGTGACCACCTCCTACACCATGGTGGCGCCCAAGTCCCTGGCCCGCCTGGTCCTGCCGGACGAGCGCTAACCGCGGGTCGCGGGTCGCGGGTCCCTGGGTCCGCTAGTCGACGACCGGGCCCAGGGTGACCGTGCCGTCGGCGTCGACATGCCAGCCGGAGTTTGTTGCCACCTCCCAGCGGAATCCCGCCGGATCGGCGAAATAGCCGTGGAACCCACCGAAGTCGGCTCGCTGCGGCGGTTTCAGGATGGTGCCGCC
>JAUTXN010000269.1 GCA_030838045.1 Acidimicrobiaceae bacterium | reverse complement strand
AGGCCGGGGTCGAGCGTGAGGGTCACCAGGAGTTGGCCGGCGATCATCGTGGGCACCATCGCCGCTCGGGCCCGCAGACCGGGGCCGAACCGCGGCAGCGCCTGCACCGACCGGCGGGTGCCATCGGCCAGAGCCAGGCGAACCAGATTGTCCCTGGTGGCGACGAACACGTCGTCTCCGGCGGGGGTCGGGGGGGAAACGGTCGCCCCGACATTTGTCGTCCAGCGGGCCCGGCCGCTGCTCAGGTCGAACGCCCGGATGCGGGTCCCGTCGGGCACCAGCACCGTCGAACCGGAGAGCGTCGAGCCGGCGAGGGCCATCGGGAGGTTCAGGTCGGTTCGCAGGTAGTCGGTCCAGCGGACGTGTCCCGTCGTGGCGTCGAAGGCGGAAAGCGTGCCCTGGTCGTCGGCGACCACGACAACGCCGGATCCGGCAATTGGCCCGGCGGACCATTTGCCTTGCAGACCTCCCGTCCATCGAAGCGAACCCGACGCCACCGTTCGCGCGCTGACCGTGCCATCGGTCGTCGTTGCGATCACGTCCGAGCCGAGCGGTGCCAGTCCCGACGGGGCTGCGCCGAGGGGTGCGGTCCAGCGGACCTGTCCATTCCCGATGGCGAGGGAGTGCAGCTGGCCATCCTCGGTGGCCACGATGACGCTGTCGCCGATCACGAGAGGTGCGATCGACACGACGTCGTCGAAGCTGGCGGACCAGCGGGTTGCGCCCGTGGCCGGATCGAGGGCCAGGAGGTGTTTGGCGGCGTCGGGAACAAGGACGGTGTCGCTCGCCACGACCGGGCTCGCCCCCGCGGGCACGGCTATGTCGACATCCCAGTCCACCTTGCCGGCGACTGGGTCGAACGCTGCGACCCTCCCGTTTTCCTCCTCCACGACCACCAGACCCTGGCGCCCCGCCGGGGGAAACTGCACCAGGTTCACGCGGGTGTTGCTCCAGGCCAGTCGCGACGAGTCGATCACGGGCACTGGAGCCGGGCCCGGCGCCGACGGTGTGCCCGCCGCTGCCGCCGCCTCTGGTGTTGGAGGACCAAGATTGATGCCCGGCCCATGAACGCTCTGAAGCTCCTCGTCGACGTGCACACCGGCGGTCGGCGCGTCCAAACGGGACCTCACCTCGCCCAGCCCAGGGCAGAGCCACCGATCGACCGATGTCGGAAAGTCAGGTTGGTCCGAGGAGGACTCGACTGAGTCGTCGCGCAGATGCACGCACCCGCTCTGCCGTTGGCCTGCGACGGTCAGGGTCTCGATCCCTACCACTCGGGTCGTGACCGACAGGTCGGCAGCAGGCGAATCCCGCTTGCCCCGCCAGGTGAAGCTGCGACCGGGCTGCAGGGGAAGCTCGAGCTTCGTCTGTGGCGGCGTGAACGTGGAGAACGTCCCGGCCTGGCGGTAGCCGATCGCGACCAGCCGGTTGTCCACCTTCGCCTCGAAGCGGATCTCGTCGTGGGGCGTTCCCCGGCCGAGATAGTTGTCGACATGCACGTCGAGCAGCGGTCCGCGGGCCCCGGTGGACACGGCCGTGGTTGCCACCCGAACCATGGCCAACCCCGTGGGGGTGCCATTGGTGACGTCCTGGTAGACCCACGTCGTTCCAGGGGCCTCGGGGGCCAGGCGGTCGAGTGCGCCGGTGCCCCCGGCGCGAGCCGAGCGCACTGCCACGCCGACCATCCCCACGGCCACCAGTGTCACGACCGCCCAGCCGACGATCGTCCGGACCCAGCTCGACGGCTTGGATCTGGGAATCGTCGACGGGATCAGTTGTCCGGTCAGTTCTGCCACGCCCGCCCCTGCCGCGATCAGCCCTCGGCGAAGAATAGCTCGGGCGTACTCAAGAGGCTCCGTAGTGTGTTCCGCAGCGCGAGAGTTGGCGATGGTGATGGGGGACTGGTCCGGCCGGTTCGTCGCGGAGGTCACGACTGCCCTGACAGCGGCCGCCGTCCCAGCCGACGTGGACGCGATGACCGCCTACATGCGGGGCCAGTTTTCGTTCCTCGGTGTGCGCGCCGCGGGACAGCGGGCCGCGATACGCGCCGCCCTGCTCGCGGCGGGCCGGCCGGTGGACGAGGACGAGGTGATCGCGGCCATCGAGGAGCTCTGGGCGCAGCGGGAGCGGGAGTATCGGCACGTGGGCTGCGACCTGGCGAGCCGGTTCGCCGCGAGGGCATCACCCGGATTTGTCGACAACGCCGCCCGCTGGATCATCACCGATCCGTGGTGGGACACCTGTGATGCCCTGGCCCGGCGCTGCATCGGCCAAGTGGTTCGTCGCCACCCGGCGCGGCGGTCGACAATGGACCTGTGGCTGGCAGGCGACAACCTGTGGCTCACCCGAAGCGCCCTCATCCACATGGGCGGGTGGAAGGACTCGATCGACCGCGACTGGGTGTTTGCGGCCTGCTTGGCCCGGGCCGGGGACACCGACTTCTTCATTCGAAAGGCAATTGGCTGGATCCTGCGCGACCTGGCCTGGGTCGATCCCGGCGCTGTCGTTGCGTTCGTCCAGGGCCCCGGAGCCGCCGTCCTCTCGAATCTTTCGAAACGTGAGGCGCTCAAGAACGTGGCGCGTTGAATGTCGTTGCTGCATATGAACGGAGTCTGAGTTTCCGGTCGTTGCCGTTGGGTAGGGAAAGTCCCAACTCGACGAAAGGATCCAGCTATGGCTGATGCAACCGAAGGCACCCACGTACCAGGTCAGGCGAGGGCCGAGGACCACGACAGCGACGAAGAGACCCATCCCCAGGGCCCGACCCAGCGGCCTGCGGGCCAAGTGGAAGGCGACATGATGGATCCGGAGAAGTCCGCCGGGATCATGTAGTCCGTCGACCGGCCGGGGCTTCGGCTCCGGCCGGTCTCCTTTTTTTGTCACCCACAATGAGGATGGTTCCCGTTACAGCCCGGTTGTAATAAGAACCGTTCTCGCTTATCCTGGCTTCTGTGGTCATCGCCAGAGCCAGATGCCGGCACCGTCGGGGACGGGTCGTGTGCCGAAGTGCCGCGGCACTCACGTGCGTCGGAGTGCTGAGTGCAGCGTGTTCGAGCAGCTCCCGCAACTCGGCCACCCCCGCTCCCACGAAGACGCTGCGCATCGTGGCGGGCGAGAACTTCTGGGGCAGCATCGTGTCGCAACTGGCCGGCCGGACCGGCACGGTCACGAGTGTGATGTCCAACCCAGGCGCCGATCCGCACAACTACGAGTCGAGTTCGAGCAATGCCCGGGCGTTCGCCGACGCCGACTACGTCGTGCTCAATGGCGCCGGCTATGACGCGTGGGGCGACAAGCTGCTCAACGCCAACCCGAGCCCCAAACGCAAGGTGCTCACGGTGGCCGCGGCGTTGGGCAAGAAGGAAGGCGACAACCCGCATTTCTGGTACCAGCCTGACTACGTCGCCACGGTCGTCGACCGGGTCACGGCGGATCTGAAAACCATGGACCCGGGGGACAGCACGTATTTCGATGCCCAGCGGGCGGCGTTGAACGCCGCGTTCGCTCCCGATCGCGCCCGACTCGATGCGATCAAAGCCCGTTTCTCGGCCACGCCGGTGGCGTCGACCGAGTCGATCTTCGTGTACCTGGCGGACTATCTGGGCCTGAAGCTGGTATCGCCGCCGGAGTTCATGAGCGCGGTGGCGGAAGGAAACGATCCGCCCGGACCGTCGGTGGCGGCGTTCCACGACCTGCTGACCAACAAGGTGGCCAAGGTGCTCGTCTACAACCGGCAGACCTCCACCGATGTCACGACGAACCTTCAGAAGCTGGCCACCGATCACGGCATCCCCGTCGTCGGGGTCACCGAGACCGTCGCGCCCGCTGGGGCGACCTTCCAGGACTGGTTCGGCGCCGAGGCGCGGGACCTGCAGAACGCGTTGACCCAGGCCCCGACGGGAGGAGCTTGACCATGCCGCCCCCGCCCCCGCCCCCGCCCCCGCACATGGCGCCCCCGCCCTCGCCCCCCGCCCGCACCCGCGCTGAGGCCGCCGCGCCCGAGCCCACCGCGCCCGCGCCGCGGCCGGCCCCCGCAGTGATCGAAGCCTCCGGTCTGGCCGTCTCCTATGGCAACCGCACCGTCTTCTCGGGTGCCGATTTCGGCGTCGCTCCGGGCGAGTTCGTCGCCGTGCTGGGCTCGAACGGGGCCGGGAAGACGACGCTCTTCCGGGTCCTGCTGGGCCTCTTGAAGCCCGCCGCGGGCCGGGTGGCGGTGCTCGGCCAGACACCGCAGCGGGGCAACGCGGCCATCGGATATGTCCCCCAGCGCCGCCCAGTCGACCCGGAACTACGCCTGGCGGGCACCGAACTGGTCAAACTCGGGCTCGCCGGAGGCCGATGGGGTCCAGGACTCCCGGGCCGGCGCCGTACGGCCGAACTGGAGCGACGGGTCGACGACGCGGTGGCCGCGGTCGGCGCCGAGCGCTACGCCGAGGATCCCATCGGCAACCTCTCGGGCGGCGAACTCCAACGCCTCGCGCTCGCCCAGGCCATCGTCAGCGAACCGGCCATCCTGCTGCTCGACGAACCCCTCGCCAGCCTCGACGTCCGCAACCAGGTCAGCGTGGCCCACCTCGTTGCGGTCCTCGCCCAGGCACGGGACATGGCCGTCATGCTCATCGCCCACGACGTCAACCCGCTGCTCCCCGTCGTCGACCGAGTCATCTACCTCGCCCGCGGCAGACTCACGATCGGCCGGCCGGAACAGGTGATCACCTCCGAAACACTCTCCAACCTGTACGACGCCAACGTCGAGGTCCTGCGCGACAGCCGGGGCCGCAGGTTCGTGGTCGGACTCGACGACGAGGCGGCCCACCCCCACGGCCTCGACGCCCGGGCCCGCACTCCGAGCGTCCTCGACGTCCGCTGAGCGTGGGCATACCCGTGAGCTCAACGGTGATGGTCCGCCTCCTCGCAACGACTGCACCGCACCCCAGCTGGAACCTCCTCGACGACGTCGGGCAGTTGCTGCACTACCCGTTCATGCGCCACGCCTTCGCCGCGGGCACGATTGTGGCCGTCCTGGCCGGCGTGGTCGGGTATTTCGTCGTGCTCCGACAGTCGTCGTTCGCCGCCCACGCGCTCTCCGAGATCGGCTTCGCCGGGGCCAGCGGTGGGGTGGCGTTCGGGTTCAGCGCCGTCTACGGCCTGCTCGGGATGAGCCTGATCGGTGCCGTCCTGATCGGCGCCCTGGGCAAACGGCTACGGGGTCGCGACGCCGTCATCGGCAGCGTGCTGGCCATGTGTCTCGGGCTCGGTTCGTATTTCCTGACCCGTTACCAGGGGAACGCGTCGGGGGCGTTCAGCCTGCTGTTCGGCCAGATCCTCGGCATCAGCGTCCACGACGTGTGGATCATCGCCATCTGCGGCGCCCTCACCGTCGGGCTCATCGCCGCCCTGTACCGGCCGCTGCTGTTTGCGTCCCTGGACGAGGACGTCGCCGAAGCGCGCGGGATCCCGGTGCGGGCGCTGTCGATCGGCTTTCTCGTCATCGTCGCGGTCGCCGTCACCGCAGCCGTCCAGGTGGTCGGCGTCCTCCTGATCTTCAGCCTTCTGGTCATCCCCGGCGCCATCGCCGAACGCCTGTGCCGCACCCCCGGCCGGGCCATCGCGCTGTGCGTCGCCACGTCACTCCTGTTCGTCTGGAGCGGGCTGGTCATCACCTACTACACCAACTTCCCGGTCGGATTCCTCATCACGAGCTTCGCGTTCGTGGCCTATCTGCTGGCGCGCCTGGTCCCGAGCAGCTCGAGCGGCCCGGTCGAGCGAGCGCGGCTCTCGCCTGACGTTTCGACAAAAACCTGAAGATGTCCGAATGACAGCCCCGACCAGTACGATCCGAGTCCCCGGAGGAACAGCGATGACCACCCCCACCGTGCATGACCACACCAACCTGCACGACGGGCATCGCCACGCGGCCCCCGGCGACCACCCGGACGGGCACTAGGCAACGTGGCGAATCGCACCGCAAGCACCACGACCGCCGAAGGCCTCCACCCCGAGGTCGCCGTGCGCCTGGCCAAGGTCGAGCAGCGCTACACCGCATCGCGCCGGGCCCTGGTCGAGACCCTGGCCGCGGCCGGCCGGCCCCTCAGCATCCCCGAGATCCTGGCGGCCACGCCGGCCATCCCCCAGAGCTCCGCCTACCGCAACGTCACGGCCCTGATCGATGCCAAGGCGCTGCGCCGGGTGGCGGGCAGCGACGACCACGGACGCTTCGAACTGGCCGAGGACCTCGCCGGCCACCACCACCACCTCATCTGCGAGTCGTGCGGCCAGGTCGTCGACGTCGCCGCCTCGCCCCGCCTGGAACGGGCCCTCGCCGAGGCCGCCCGGGTGGCCGAGGAAGAAACCGGGTTCACCGTCGACGACCACCGCATGGACCTCGTGGGCACCTGCGCCGACTGCCGCGCGCCACGGTCCTAACCGAGAAGGTCTGGGGAAAAGGGAGCCCCCTTCACCGAACGTCCGGCGCAGACTCCACGCACCACCGCCGCCAAAGGCGGAGCCGACCGGGACCGCGGCTCACGCGGGGAAATGCCCTTCTTCCCCCCTAGGGCACGCCCGTCAGCAGGACGACGATCAGCTGCCGCGGCCCGTGAACACCTTCGACCCGGTCGAGCTCGATATCGCTCGTGGCCGAGGGGCCGCTTATGAATGTCATCGGACGAGACGCGTCGAGGCGCGCCAGCGCCTCGGGCACCGTCCCCACGACCTGGCGACCGTGAACCACGCAGATGTGGAGGTCCGGTATGAGTGTGGCCATCCGCCGCCCTTGATCACTCGATCCGTCGAGCACGATCGTCCCCGTCTCGGCGATGGCCAGCGCGCACGCGGTGACCACGGCGTGCATCGTGTCGAGCGTCGCCGGAGTCAGGGTGGCGTCGTCGGCGACGATCTCGCCGTCGGCTTCGCTGACCCATTGGCGGTCGAGTCCCGGCGGAACGAGGATCCGTGGTATGACGTGACCACCGCCATCCTGCGCCCGGGCCAGTCCGTCAGCCAGTGCGGCGGCGATCTGGGTTGCCAGCAATTCTGGAGTGGCTCGGAGGAAGGCGGCTCGGTAGTCGAGTGTCCTCTCCTCGAGCAGGTCGAGCAACGCCGTAGCGCCCGGTTCGTGCCGACCTTTGGTCCGATACGTTCGAGCGACACCTTGGTCCGTCGGGGTCGGAGGATCGGCGGCCAGCGCCTGGCGGATGCGTTCGAGGACGACTTGGCGGGCCGACATCAGTTGGGGTCGCCCGGATGGGTTTCGGCCCACCACTCGCGGAACGTCTGCTCGGGTGGGGCGGGAAGATCGCGGCTGGATGTCCATGCCGACAACGGCGGGGGCAGGCGCGTGATCCGCCCGCGACGGCTCAAGAGGCGTCCCAGCCGGCTGAACCGCTGGACCCGGGCCCAGCGCCTCGGCTGCTCCATGGCCCAGGCCGTGGCGGCCATGGCGATGGCCTCGGCGGTGGGCATTTGGTGCTCGCGACGCTGCTCCTCCACGTGGCGAGCCCGGAGGTGCACCAGCACACTCGGGATGTCGATCTTGACCGGGCAGACCTCGTAGCAGGCCCCACAGAGGGTCGAGGCGTAGGGGAGGGTGGGGCTGGTGGCGATGCCCGTGAGCTGGGGGGTGAGCACCGCCCCGATGGGGCCGGGATAGACCGACCCATAGGCGTGGCCGCCCGTGCGTTCGTAGACCGGGCACACGTTGAGGCAGGCGCTGCACCGTATGCAGTGCAGGACCTCACGGCCGCGCTCATCGGCCAACGTGGCGCTGCGCCCATTGTCCAACAGGACGAGGTGGAACGCTTGCGGCCCGTCGCCCGGGGTGACCCCGGTCCACATCGAGGTGTACGGGTTCATCCGCTCCCCGGTCGACGATCGGGGCAGCAGCTGGAGGAAGACCTCCAGGTCGGTCCATTGCGGCAGAACCTTCTCGATCCCCATCACTGTTATCAGCGTCTCGGGGAGGGTGAGGCACATGCGACCGTTGCCCTCGGACTCGACGACCACGAGCGTCCCCGTCTCGGCGACCGCGAAGTTGGCGCCACTGATTGCGACCCTCGCCTCGAGGAACTTCCTGCGGAGATGGCGACGAGCCGCCATGGCGAGCACACGGGGCTCGTCGTCCAGGCCCGGGTCGACGTCCGGCATCTCCCGCAGGAAGATGTCTCGGATCTCGCTGCGGTTGCGATGGATGGCAGGCACCAGGATGTGGGAGGGGAAGTCGTGGCCCAGCTGGACGATCAGCTCGGCCAGGTCGGTTTCATAGGCCGCGATGCCGGCGGCGTCGAGCGCCTCGTTGAGCCCGATCTCCTGGGTGGCCATCGATTTCACTTTGACGACTTCCCGGGCGCCGGTGGCGACAACGAGGTCGGTGACGATGCGGTTGGCCTCGGTGGCGTCGCGTGCCCAGTGCACGACGCCGTGGCGCGCCGTCACCTGCTCCTCGAGTTGTTCGAGCAGCTCGGGCAGGCGGCTCATGGCGTCGGCCTTTATCTGCTTGCCGGCTTCACGGAGTTCCTCCCAGTCCTCGACCTCGGCGACGACCGCGCTGCGCTTCGATCGGATCGTCGCGGTCGCGGCCCGCAGGTTGCGGCGCAGTTGGCTGTCACCCAGCGCCGCCCTCGCCGCTTCCGGGAACGTCATCCCGGTGTGCAGTCCGCCCACATCATGGGGTGCATAGGCAGGCGGGTCCGGAGTCACGCCGGGCCGCCGGTGCTCGCCAGGATCTCGGCCAAGTGGATCGTCCCGACACCCGCGCGCAGCCGTGACAATCCGCCCCCGATGTGCATGAGGCAGGATGCGTCACCTGCGGTGCACACCTCGGCGCCGGTGGCGAGCACATCTCGCATTTTGTCGGCCAGCATGGCGGTGGAGGTGTCGGCATTTTTCAATGCGAAGGTTCCGCCGAACCCGCAGCACTGTTCGGCGTTGGGCAACTCCACCAGGTCGATGCCCCGAACGTGGCGGAGGAGGCGGAGGGGCTTGTCGTCCACGTCCAGCATCCGCAGAGAATGGCAGGTCGGGTGGTACGTGACCCGGTGCGGGTAGCTCGCTCCGACGTCCTCGACACCCAACACGTCGACCAGGAACTCGGAAAGTTCATAGGTGTGGCCGGCCACAATTTCGGCCGCCGCCGCCAGCTGCTCCTGGCCGGCGCGGCGGGCGACCATGGCGTGCTGGTGGCGTATCGAGCCGACGCAGGAGCCGGAGGGGGCGACGATGACGTCGTACGAGGAGAAGACCTCGACATGATGGCGCACCAGCCGCAGCGCGTCGTTCTGGTAGCCGGTGTTGATGTGCATCTGACCGCAGCAGGTTTGTCCCTTCGGGAACACGACCTCATGGCCCAGGCGCTCCAGCAATCGCACGGTTGCCTGGCCGACCGACGGGTACAGCGTGTCGCCCAGACAGGTGACGAAGAGC
Source organism: Acidimicrobiaceae bacterium (assembly GCA_030838045.1). Lineage (GTDB taxonomy): Bacteria > Actinomycetota > Acidimicrobiia > Acidimicrobiales > Palsa-688 > JALYXV01. Next base: position 12,551 of record JAUTXN010000269.1, on the reverse strand, counting down.
GCGATGCGCATTACACGGCCGGGCGCGCCGCACGGGCGGTTCGCGCAGAGGAGCTGCGCCGGCGGCGCATGTCGCTCGAGGCCCGAATGGCGAGCTCGGGTTTGAAGGTGACGCGACGATGCTGATGGGAGCTGCCCTCGCGCATTTCGTCGAGCAAGAGCTCGGTGGCGGTGCGACCGATGAGTTCACGAGGCTGACGCACCGACGACAGGGGCACCGCCGCCGCTGCGGCATAGTCGATGTCGTCGTAGCCGACGATAGCGACGTCGTGAGGCACCCGAAGGCCATGGCCGGCCAACGCCTGGAGGACACCCAACGCCAACAAATCGTTGGCGCAGAAGACCCCAGTCGGACGCTCGGCCTCACTCAGACCGACGATCCGTTCCCCCGCTTGGCGCCCCGAGCTCAGGGTCAGCCAGGTCGTCTCGAAGAGCATCAGCTCGCCGGGATCCCGTCCCCCATCGGTCATGGCCTTCACCGCACCGACATGACGGTCGCTCACCTGGCGCAGCCCCATCGGTCCCCCGACGAACGCGATCCGTCGATGGCCGCGCTCGATCAGGTGACTCACCGCCGCGAGTCCCCCGAGGACGTCGTCGACCGCCACTGAGCACCAGTTGGGGTGTTCGGTACCCCGGTCTACGAGCACGACCGGCGTGCCGCGTGCCACCAGAAGGTCGAGGCGGGCATTGTCGGACCCGACCGGTGTGATCAGCACGCCTTGGACGCGTTGCTCCTCGAGCAGGTCGAGATAGCGCGCCTCGCGTTCAACCTTCTGACCGCTGTTGCACAACATGATGATCGATCCGTTTTCGGCCGCTGCCGTCTCGGCTCCGCGGGCCACATCGGTGAAGAACGGATTGGAGACATCGAGTACGACCAGCCCGATGGTGCGGCTTCGACCGGCCCGAAGCTGGCGGGCCGACTCATTTCGCACGAAGCCCAACTGGGCGATGGCATCGACCACCCGTCGCCTGGTCGCGGGCGACACGAGGTCGGGCTGGTTGAGCACGTTGCTCACCGTCCCGAGCGACACCCCGGCCACGCGAGCGACGTCTTTCATGCTCGCAGTCAGCAGCGTTGTCCTTCCTCGTAGCGGTGGCCCGAGGTCAAGATACCACTCAATGTTTGAAACGTGTCAATCCCTTGGGAGGCCGAATGTCAGGCCTGTGTGAACAGAAACTTGTTGACATCTGTTGCTCGCCCGCCTACGATCCCGGCTAGAAAGTTGAAACGTTCCAATGACCCGTGGGGGGGTTCGGTTGACCGAAGGCCAGGAGCCGCCCGGCGCCAAGCGCGAGCACCAGTTGACATCGACCAGCGACGTTGCACCGGTCCTCGTGCTGGACCAGGCGACCAAGAGCTTCGGTGCCGTACGGGCGCTCATCGACGGCTCGATCCGGCTGTTCCCCGGCGAGGCCCACGCCCTGCTGGGCGAGAACGGGGCCGGAAAGTCGACGTTGGTCAAGATCCTGGCGGGGGTTCACCAGCCCGACGGTGGACGACTGAGTGTCGACGGGATCCAGGTGACGTTCAACGGCCCTGCGGCGTCCCGGACCGCCGGGGTGTCGATCATCTACCAGGAGCCGACCCTTTTTCCCGACCTGACCGTTGCGGAAAACATCTTCATGGGGCGCCAGCCGCTGGCCAAGGGACGGCGAATCGACCGAGCGGGAATGCAGGACGAAGCCCGGGCTGTCTTCGCCCGCCTCGGCGTCGAGCTCGACGCCACCCGGCCGGCGCGCGGACTTTCGGTTGCCGATCAGCAAATCGTCGAGATCGCCAAGGCAATCTCGTTCCGCGCCAACGTCATCGTGATGGACGAGCCGACGGCGGCCCTGAGCTCGGCCGAGGTGGACCGGTTCTTCAACGTCGTTCGGACCCTGCGCTCCGAAGGGGCCGCCGTGCTGTTCATCTCGCACCGCCTCGAAGAGGTGTTCGCCATCTGTCAGCGGGTGACGATCATGCGTGACGGCCGATTCGTCAGGGAGGCTCTGATCGAGGATCTCACCATCGACGACATCATCCGCTCCATGGTGGGCCGGGACCTCGAGGCGCTGTTCCCCAAGACCGAGACGGCGGCAGGCCAAGTCGTCCTCGAGGTCGAGGGGCTCGGCCGAGAAGGCGTCTTCGACGACGTGTCGTTCAAGGTATGCAAAGGAGAGATCGTCGCGCTGGCGGGCCTGGTCGGCGCCGGGCGCAGCGAGGTGGCTCGCGCCATTTTCGGGATCGACCGCCGTGACACCGGCAGCGTCACGATCAACGGCCGGCCCCTCAGAGGCGCGTCGCCCCGAGAGGCGATGAGCGCCGGACTCGGCTTTGTGCCCGAGGACCGCCGCCAGCAGGGCCTCGTCATGGACCTCAGCATCGATCACAACGTGGCGTTGGCGTCGCTCTCGCGCCTGCGGAGCCACGGCATCATCCGCCGGGCCCGCGAACGGGATCTGGCTACCACTTGGGGCCGCAAGCTCCAGCTCAAGTTCGGCCGAATGAATAATCCGGTCGCGACCCTTTCCGGGGGCAACCAACAAAAGGTCGTGCTGGCCAAATGGCTGGCCCGCCGCCCATCCATGCTCATCGTCGACGAGCCCACCCGGGGCATCGACGTCGGCACCAAGGCCGAGATCCACCGCCTTCTCGATCAACTCGTCGCCGAAGGCGTCGCGGTACTGATGATCTCCTCGGAGCTCCCGGAGGTGCTCGGAATGGCCGATCGAGTCCTGGTCCTGCGAGAGGGCCGGCTGGTCGGCGAACTCTCCCGGGCCGACGCCGACGAGGCGTCGATCATGCGGGCCGCAACGGGCCAGAAAGCGGGTGCCGCGGCATGAGCACTGCTCCCGCTCCCCACAGCGCGCCGCCCGCGCCTCCGGGCGCCGCCACCGCCCGGGTCCGCCGCGCCGAGCGACTCTTGCGGGCCCGCGAGATCGGAATCGGCCTGGCCATCGTCATGGTGTTCGGGCTGACGTACTTCAAGAACCACGCCTTCGGCAGCTCGCTCAGCATCCAACAGCTGCTGAATGGCGCCGCCATCATCGCCCTGCTCGGGGTCGGGGAGACCCTCGTCATCATCACGAGGAACGTGGACCTTTCCGTGGGATCGGTTCTCGGGCTGTCGGCCTACCTGGTCGGCGACCTGTTCGTCCATCATCCCCATACCCCGGTGATCATGGGCTTCGCCCTCGGGATCGGAATCGGCCTGCTGATCGGCGCCATCAACGGCCTTATCACCACCGTGACCCGAGTGCCCAGCTTGGTCGTGACCCTCGCAGCGCTCTACATCGTCCGAGGGGTCGACGCCAAAATCGTGGCCGGGAAACAGATCGACCCGACCAGTATTCCGAGAGCCTTTCAGGCGCTCGGATACCAAACCGTCCTCGGTGTGCCCTGGCTGGCCCTGATGGTGGCCGCCATCGTTGCGATCGCGGGGTATGCCATGCGGTCGTTCCGCTCGAGCCGCGACCTCTACGCCATCGGCTCCAACCCTGAAGCGGCGGCACTGGCCGGCGTGCCGGCCGGCAAGCGGGTCTTCACCGCCTTTCTCATCAGCGGGGCACTGGCCGGCCTGGGCGGAGCGTTGTTCGTCTCGGAGTTCGCCACCGTCAACTCCACGGCCGGCAGCGGTTACGAGCTCCTCGTCGTGGCGGCGGTCGTCGTGGGTGGAGTCGCCATCTACGGAGGCAGCGGCACGGTGCTCGGCGCGGCGCTCGGCGCCCTGCTCCTCAACACCATCAACCAGGCGCTCGTGGCGGCCAAGGTTTCCTCCTTCTGGAACCAGGCGGTGGCTGGTGCCCTGCTGCTGGGTGCGATCGCCTTCGATCGCTGGCTCGGCCAACGGGTGGCGAAGATGCAATCGACCCGAGGGGAGCGGCGTGTTATCTGAACCGGCGATCGCGGTCAGCCAGGAACCGCTCCTCGGGGGCCCCGGCGGCACGGAACCGGGCCCCGGAGCGGCCAGTCGAGCGCCACGGTCGTGGCGAAGCCTCTTGCGCTGGGAGACGGCGCTGGTCTTCTGCCTCGTCGCCACCTTGATCTACGGCGCCGGTGTCCCGCATTTCATGAGCTCCACCAACATCTTCTACATCGGGATCAACATGGGCGAGATCGCCATCATGGCGCTACCCCTCACGCTTATCATCATGACCGGCGAAATCGACCTTTCGGTCGCCTCGATGCTCGGGCTGTCCAGCACCCTGCTCGGGTACCTGTTCAAGCACGGCTGGCCGATCGCCTTGGCCATGGTGGTTGTCCTGATCATCGGCGCCGCCGGCGGGGCGCTCAACGGGTTCCTCGTCACCAAGATGAAGCTGCCCTCGATCGCGGTGACGATCGGCACGCTCACGCTGTACCGAGGCATTGCCGAGATCATCCTCGGGACCGGCTCGGTGACCGGGTTTCCCTCGTCGTTGACCAAGATCGGCGTGGTCCCGATCGCGCACACCAAGCTGTCCTACTCCATAGGGATCTTCCTCGTACTCGCCGTCGTCTTCGCGGTGGTGCTGCACGCCACGCCTGTCGGTCGATCCATCTTCGCCATCGGACTCCAATCGGAGGCGGCCCACTTCTCGGGCATTCGTGTCGAGCGAATCAAGTTCACATTGTTCGTCCTGAGCGGCCTGATCTGCTCCTTCGCCGGCATCCTTTGGACGTTGCGCTTCGCGACGTCGCGCTTTGACGCCGGCACGGGCTTGGAGCTCACCGTGGTCACGATCGTGTTGTTCGGCGGGGTCTCCATCTTCGGTGGTCGTGGCTCCATTCTCGGCGTCGTCCTGGCCGTCGTCATCGTGGGCTGCATCCAGGAGGCCCTGACCTTGAAGAACGTGGCGGCCGAGGTGCAGAACATCGTCACCGGGGCGCTCCTCCTGATCAGTGTGATCGTGCCCAACAGCGCCGACGGCATACAGCGACTCCGCGCTCGATCCCGGGGGCGGGCACGACGTCGGGCGCAGCTGCGCCCCACCGACCTAGCAACAACAACGACAACCGAAAGGTAAGTAAGACGATGGCGCACTCGTATTCACGGCGACGGATCGGCATTCCGATTGCCATGGCCGCACTGACGTTCGGGGTCGCGGCATGCGGCTCCTCCGGCAGTAAGACAACGGCCACGACGGCCGGGACCGGGACACCGGGTACCACGGCGTCGGGCACCAGCGGTTCGATCAAGAAGGGCTTGGTCGTCTATTTCATCCCGAAGGACACCCAGAATCCCTACGAGGTCATCGCCGACCAGGGCGGTGCGACGGCGCTCAAGGACCTGGGCGGCAAGGTCGTCGTCTCGAGCGGGACGGCGGACACCGCCGCGGCCCAGATCCCGTCCATCCAGGCCGCCATCCAAGCCCATGCCGACGCCATCGTGATCGCGGGCAACGACCCCTCGGCGCTCTGCCCGTCCCTTTCCCAGGCCCAGGCGGCCGGCATCAAGGTCGTCTCGTTCGACTCGGACGTGACCTGCGCCAACCATCTGTTCATCAACCAGGCCAACACCGAGCAAATCGGTACGTCGGAAGTGGACCTGTTGGCCAAGCAGATCAACAACACCGGTGACATCGCGATCCTGTCGGCGGCCGCCACCGCCACCAACCAGAACCAGTGGATCGGCTACATGAAGCAGCAGCTCACCAAGTACCCGAACATGCACCTGGTCTCCACCGTGTACGGCAACGACGACCCCGCCACCTCATTGACGGTGCTCCAGGGCCTGCTGTCCGCCTACCCCAACCTGGCCGGGATCATCTCCCCGACGACGGTTGGCATCTCGACGGCGGCCCAGTATCTCGACAACCACAAGGACCTGCTCAGCCATCTGACCCTCACCGGCCTCGGGCTCCCGTCCCAGATGAAGCCGTACATCAAGGACGGCACCGTGAAGGCCTTCGAGCTGTGGAATCCGAATGACCTCGGCTACCTGGCGGGCTATGCCGCCGCCTCTCTGGCTTCTGGTACCGCCAGCCTGACGACCGATTCGAAGTTCACGGCCGGCAGGCTCGGGAGTTACACCGTGCTCGCCCCGGCGGGGACCACCGGTCCGTCGGTCGTGCTCGGCCCACCGACGGTCTTCGACTCCTCCAACATCGACCAGTTCAACTTCTAGGACAGGTCGGTCGCCCACCCCTTTTCGATCTCTCTGGTCGGCGTGTCCCCTACGGCGCGCCGGCCGGAGACCCACAACGGTGGTCAAACCAACGTGCGACGGTATTGCTTCTTACTCCAGGTGCGGCCTGAGCTACTCGACGAATACCGGGCCCGTCACGCCGACGTCTGGCCCGAGATGCTTCGAGCATTGAATGCCGCCGGTTGGCATCGCTACTCCTTGTTCGCCCGCGACGACGGCCTCCTGGTGGGTTATGTAGAAGCCGCCGACCTGGCCGAGGCCCAGATGGCGATGGCCGCAACCGATGTCAACACCCGGTGGCAGGCGGAGATGAGTCGCTTCTTCACCGGACTCGACGGGCGACGTCCCGACGAGGGCCTCCTTGTCCTGGAGCAGATATTCAATCTCGACGACCAACTCATGAACCTCGAACCGAAAGCGGAGTACTAACACCATGGACGTTGCCAGTAAAAGTCGACGCCTCGACGCCATCGAGGCACTGCAAACGCAAACCATCGAGTTGCCGTCGTGGGCCTTCGGGAATTCCGGTACCCGGTTCAAGGTCTTCGCCCAGAAGGGTGTGCCCCGCGACCCATTCGAAAAGATCGCCGACGCGGCGACGGTCAATCGTTTCACCGGTGTCGCCCCGAGCGTCGCGCTGCACATCCCGTGGGACAAGGTCGAGGACTACGGGGCGCTGGCCAAGCACGCCGCGGACCTCGGCGTGCGCATTGGCGTCGTCAACGCCAACGTTTTTCAGGACGACGACTACATGCTCGGGAGCGTGACCAATCCCGACCCCCGGATCCGACGAAAGGCCATCGCCCACCTGATGGAGTGCGTCGACGTGATGGACGAGACCGGGTCGCGTGACCTCAAGCTGTGGTTTTCCGACGGGACCAACTATCCCGGCCAGGACGACATCTCGGCTCGTCAGCAGCGTCTGGGCGACGCCTTGGCCGAGGTGCATTCCCGGTTGGGCGACGAACAGCGAATCTTGCTCGAGTACAAGCTGTTCGAACCGGCGTTCTATACGATGGATGTCCCGGACTGGGGTACGGCCTACGCCCACTGCATGAAGCTCGGCACCAAAGCCAAGGTGGTGGTCGATACCGGGCACCACGCACCGGGCACCAACATCGAGTTCATCGTCGCCGTGCTGCTGCGGGCCGACATGCTCGGTGGTTTTGACTTCAACTCCCGCTTCTATGCCGACGACGACCTCATGGTGGGGGCGGCCGATCCCTTCCAGCTCTTCCGGATCATGTACGAGGTCGTGCGCGCCGGTGCCCTGGGCCCACCGTCGGAGGTGGCATTCATGCTCGACCAGTGCCACAACATCGAACCCAAGATCCCCGGCCAGATCCGCTCGGTGATGAATGTGCAAGAGGCGACGGCCAAGGCGCTGTTGGTCGATGCCGAGGCCCTGGCCGCGGCCCAGGCGTCCGGTGATGTGCTGGGCGCCAACGCGGTCCTGATGGACGCCTACAACACCGACGTCCGCCCCCTTCTCGTCGAGGTTCGCACCGGTCTCGGCCTCGACCCCGACCCGATGTCGGCCTATGCCCGGTCCGGCTATGGCGAACGTGTCATCGCCGAGCGCGTCGGTGGCCGTCAGGCCGGATGGGGCGCCTGATGACCGGCCCATCGGCGGCGCCCACCCCGTCACCCGCCCCGTCACCGGCCTCGACGCCGGGTGTCGTGGCGGAACTCATCGCCCGCAGCCATCGTCTCGGCGCCGACCCGACGACGACCAACTACGCGGGCGGGAACACCTCGTGCAAAGGCGAGGCCCTCGACCCGGTGACGGGATCGGAGGTCCAACTCCTCTGGGTGAAGGGATCGGGCGGTGATCTCGGCACCCTCACCGAAGCCGGGCTGGCGGTTCTCCGCCTCGACCGGCTGCGCTCGCTGGTCGACGTCTACCCCGGCGTCGAGCGCGAAGACGAGATGGTCGCGGCCTTCGACTTCTGCCTGCACGGCCGCGGCGGCGCGGCGCCGTCGATCGACACCGCCATGCACGGTCTGGTCACGGCCCCCCATGTCGACCACCTGCACCCCGATGCCGGCATCGCCTTCGCCACCGCCGCCGAAGGCCAGGAACTCACCTTCAAATGCTTCGGAGAACGCGTGGTCTGGGTGCCCTGGCGGCGGCCCGGCTTCCAACTGGGCCTGGATATCGAAGCGGTCCAGCAGGCCCACCCGCAGGCCATCGGTGTCATCCTGGGCGGCCACGGAATCACCGCGTGGGGCATGACGAGCGACCAGTGCGAGCGCCACTCGCTCGAGATCATCCGGACGGCGCGACAGTTCATCGATACCCACGGACGCGACGAACCGTTCGGACCGCTCCGCCCCGGTTTCACGGCGCGGCCCACAGAGCCCACCGACGAACGCCGAATCCGAGCGGCGGCGCTGGCGCCGCTGATCCGGGGCCTGGCTTCGACCGACCGGCCCCAGGTGGGCCACTTCGACGACAGCCCCGACGTGCTCGACTTCCTCGCCCGATCGGAGTGCCCGCGGCTGGCCGCCCTCGGCACCTCCTGCCCCGACCACTTCCTCCGGACCAAGGTCCGGCCCTTGTTGCTCGACCTGCCGGCCGACGCACCACTTGACGATGTCGTGGCCCGCCTGCGTCAACTCCACGCCGAATACCGCGAGGACTACGCCGCCTACTACCGCCGCTATGCCACGGCGGACACGCCCGCGATGCGGGGCGCCGACCCGGCGATCGTCCTCGTCCCGGGGATCGGCATGTTCAGCTTCGGCGCCGACAAGCAGACCGCCCGGGTCGCGGGTGAGTTCTACATCAACGCCATAGGTGTCATGCGAGGCGCCGAGGCCATCTCGGAGTACCAGCCGATCCCGGAGTCGGAGAAGTTCAACATCGAGTACTGGGCGCTCGAGGAGCAGAAGCTGGCCCGCCTGCCCCGGCCCAAGTCATTGGCGACACGCGTGGCCTTGGTCACCGGCGCCGGATCGGGCATCGGCCGGGCCATCGCGATCCGGCTGGCCCAAGAGGGCGCCTGTGTCGTGGTCGCTGACCGCGACGCCGCCAGCGCCCAGGCGGTCGCCGAACAGCTGGGCGGGACCGACGTGGCCACCGCGGTCACGGTCGATGTCACCGACGAGGCCCAGGTCGACGAGGCCTTCCGCCAGGCCGCGATCGCCTTCGGCGGGGTCGACCTGGTCGTCAACAACGCCGGTCTGTCGATCTCCAAGCCGCTGCTGGAGACGACCGTCGACGACTGGGACCGGCAACACGACGTCATGGCGCGGGGCTCGTTCCTCGTCTCGCGGGCCGCGGCCCGGCTCATGATCCAACAGGGTTTGGGCGGCGACATCGTGTACATCTCCAGCAAGAACTCGGTTTTCGCCGGGCCCAACAACGTCGCCTACGGGGCCGCAAAGGCCGATCAGGCCCATCAGGTGCGCCTGCTGGCGGCGGAGCTGGGCGAGTACGGCATCCGGGTCAATGGCATCAACCCCGACGGGGTGGTCAAGGGCTCGGGCATCTTCTCGAGCGGTTGGGGCGCCCAGCGCGCCGCCGTGTACGGGGTGGCGGAGGACGAACTGGGCGCGTTCTACGCCCAGCGGACCCTGCTCAAGCGTGAGGTGCTGCCCGAGCACGTGGCCAGCGCCGTGTTCGCCCTCGTGGGCGGAGACCTTTCGCAGACGACCGGCCTGCACGTGCCCGTCGACGCCGGTGTCGCGGCCGCGTTCCTGCGCTGAACTGACCGAGGAGGCCAACCATGACTCTCAGCCGCCCGCTCGCCCCGCTCGCCCCGATCCCCGACGCGGCAGCGCCGCGGCGCATCGTGGCCCGCCGGCCCAAGATCGGTCTGGTGGCCGGGGGTCTGGGCGCCTACTGGCCCCAGTTCCCCGACCTGCTCCCACAGCTCCAGCGCTCCGCGGCTCGCGTGTCCGAGCGCATACAGGCGCTCGACTGCGACGTGGTCGACGTCGGGTTCATCTCCGATGCCGAGCAGGGCGCGGCCGCGGCCGAGCAACTCCGGGCGGCTGGCTGCGACCTGATCGTGGGCTTCCTCACCACGTACATGACGGCGACCATGCTGGTACCCATCGCCCAGCGCAGCGGCGCGCCGGTGCTGCTGATCAACCTGCAGCCGACCGAGTCGATGGACCACGCCACATTCGACACCGGTCAGTGGCTCGCCTATTGCGGCGCCTGCCCCCTGCCTGAGATGGCCAACGCCTTCCTGCGCTGCGGAATCGCCTTCCGGTCGGTCTCCGGATACCTCGAAGACCCGCGGGCCTGGCGCAAGATCGAGGCCTGGATCCAGGCGGCCGGGGTCCGCGGCGCCCTCCGCCACGGCCGCCACGGCCTGATGGGCCACCTCTACCCCGGCATGCTCGACGTCTCGACCGACCTCACGTTGGTGTCGGCCAACTTCGGCGGCCACATCGAGGTCCTCGAGTTCGACGACCTGCGGGTCCGGGTGGACGCCGTGACCGACGCGGAAATGACCAGGAGAATGGCTGAGGCCTTCCAGGTCTTCGACCTCGACCCGACCGTGAAGCAGGAGGATTTCGAGTGGGCGGCGCGGGTGTCGGTCGGCCTCGACCGGCTGGTGGAGGACTTCTCGCTCGACAGCCTGGCCTACTACCACCGGGGCCTGGCGGGCGAGGTACACGAGCGCCTCGGGGCGGGCATGATCCTTGGTGCGTCCCTGCTCACGGCCCGGGGGATCCCGGCCGCGGGCGAGTACGAACTGCGAACCTCACTCGCCATGCTGATCGTCGACCGGCTGGGCGGCGGCGGATCGTTCACCGAGCTCCAGGCGCTCAACTTCCGAGACGGGGTGGTCGAGATGGGCCACGACGGACCGGCCCACCTGGCGATCAGTGATCAGCGACCCCTGCTCCGAGGCCTCGGTACCTACCACGGCAAACGGGGATTCGGCGTGTCGGTCGAGTTCGACGTCACCCACGGTCCGGTCACGGCATTCGGGATCGCCCAGCTACGGGATGGGAGCTTCCGGTTCGTGGCGTCCGAGGGCCAGGTCGTGCCCGGCCCGCGGCTGGCGATCGGCAACACCACCTCGCGCGTCGATTTCGGTTGCGACCCGGGCGAGTGGACCGATCAATGGAGCGCCACGGGAATCGCCCACCACTGGGCGCTCGGCACCGGTCACCTCGTCGCGGCGCTCGGCGCCACGGCTGACCTACTGGGCGTCGAGCTGGTCGACATCCGCCCGTGAAGCCGGTGGCCGTGGCGGCCGTCGACCTGGGCGCCTCGAGCGGCCGGGTCATGGTGGGCCGGGTCGGCCCCGGGAGCCTGCAGCTGGTCGAGGTCAACCGCTTCCCCAACGAACCGGTCCAGGTGCACGGCTCCCTGCAATGGGACATCCTGGCGCTCTACCGAGGAGTGCTAAACGGGCTGCGAGCGGCCGGCCGTGAAGCCGGCCCGCTGGCCAGCGTCGGCATCGATTCGTGGGCCGTCGACTACGGGCTCCTCGACGAATCCGGGGCACTGGTGGGAAATCCCATCCACTACCGCGACGCCCGCACCGGGGGGGTGATGGACCGGGTGCTGCTCGACATGGCGCCCCGCGAGTTGTACGCGGTCACGGGACTCCAGCTCCTCCCCTTCAATACCATCTTCCAGCTGGTCGCGGCCCGCTCGACACCGGCCTTGCATGTTGCCCAGACGCTGCTGCTGATCCCCGATCTCCTCGCCTACTGGCTGACCGGCGAGATGGGAGCGGAGGTTACCAACGCTTCGACCACCCAGCTCTACGACGTCCGATCAGGTACCTGGTCCTGGGACCTGATGCGGGCGCTCAGCATCCCCACTCACCTTTTCCCACCATTGCGACGTCCCGGCGAGCCTTCCGGGACCCTGACCAACGAGGTCCGGGACCAGACCGGCCTGGCCGGGCCGGTGCCGGTCACGGCGGTCGGCTCGCACGACACCGCGTCGGCGGTCGTGGGCGTGCCCGCCACCGGGGACGGGATTTGCTTCATCTCGTGCGGCACCTGGTCGCTGGTCGGGTTGGAGCTGCCCGCGCCGGTCCTGACCGAGGCCAGCCTGAAGGCCAACTTCACCAACGAGACGGGCGTCGACGGCACCATCCGTTACCTCCGCAATGTGATGGGACTCTGGTTGCTCCAGGAGTCGATGCGGATCTGGAACGACCGCGGGCTGCCGGCCGACCTCGCGACGTTGTTGCACGATGCCGCCCGGGCCCCGGCCTTCGGCGCCCTGGTCGACACCGATGATCCGAGTTTCCTGCCACCGGGTGACATGCCTGCCCGGATCGCGGCGGCATGTGCCGCCACCGGCCAAACCCCGCCCCCGAATCAGGCCGAGACCGTCCGCTGCATCCTCGACAGCCTGGCGCTGGCCTATCGCCGGGCGGTCGGGGCCGCCCAGGAGCTGTCCGGGCGGTCGGTCGACGCGGTGCACATCGTCGGCGGGGGGTCGCGCAACACAATG
>JAUTXN010000255.1 GCA_030838045.1 Acidimicrobiaceae bacterium | reverse complement strand
GGATGCGCTGCCGGCCCGGCCGCCAGAGGCGAGGCCGCGGGGCGGCGCCGGCGCCGGTTATTCGGCTATCTCTTCCTCGGGGAGACCGAGGTCCCACTCGAGCAGGAGGTTCTCCCGTTCGGCGTCGCGGACGACTCGTTCCCGGTTACGGCGGAACTGCGGGTCATGCGGCGGCAACAGCACGAGCCGGGCCAAGGCCCGCTGCCGGAAGTCCTCGATCAGGTTGCGGTCGCCGAAATCGGAATCGACCCGCCAGTGGGGCGCCACGGGACCGAGATACATGATCCGGACGCTGCCTCTCGGGGGCTGCGGCTGCTCTTCGGTGCGCTGCGGGTCTGACATCGCTGCCAGGTTACCGGCAGGCGGCTCGTGACGGCCCCAACCCGCCCCCCCGAGCCGTTCCGGGTTACGTCTGTGGGCGATCTATGTGTCTGTGGGCGTTCTATGGTCGTCCAGCGCTTTAAAACGCCCACAGAAACATAAAACGCCCACAGACATGGCAGGAACAGTCCGGCTACGGGCTGGTCGGGATCGAACCGAGGGTCACCGTCGTGGTCTTGGTGCTCGAACCCCGGACGTAGGTGACATCGACCTTGTCACCGGGCTGATGGGAACGAATCAAGGTGACGAGTTCGCTGTTGCCCGCGACCCGCTTGCCGTCGAACATGATGATGACGTCGTTGGCCTGGATGCCGGCTGACGCGGCCGGGCCACCCGCTTCGACGCTGGCGACGAAGGCACCGGTGTCAACACTGCTGCCGACGCGCTGCGCGATTTGCGGCGTCATGTCGCCGACACCGGCACCCAGGTAGCCGGGATTGCGGCTTATGCCTTTGGCCAGGTCTGGGATGAGGGGCTTGATGTTGTTGACCGGAATGGCGAAGCCCAGGTTCTGCGCCAGCTCCTGGGCGTTCGCGGATTGGATGACGAGCGTGTTCATCCCAACCACTTCCCCGTTGGCGTTCACGAGGGGGCCACCGGAGTTGCCAGGGTTGATGGCGGCGTCGGTCTGGATGAGGTTCTGCGGTTGGCGGGGGTCCGGAAGGTTGCGGCCCACGGCCGAGATGATCCCGGTCGTGACGGTCGGGCCGCCCGGCAGGTTCAAGGCGTTGCCGATGGCGACCACGTCGTCGCCGACAATTGACTTGGACGAGTCGCCGAGGGCGACGGTCGGCAGGCCCGAGATGTTGTCGACCTTGAGGACGGCGACGTCGTCAGTGGCGTCATGGCCGAGCAGCGTCGCCGGCCGGGCCTCGGTCGAGTTGAACAGGGTCACCGTGATCTTGGTGGCCTTGTCGATGACGTGGTTGTTGGTCACGACCTGACCGTCGGAGGTGATGATCATGCCCGTCCCGGCGCCGATGTCGGTCCTGATCGAGACCACGGCGTCTTGCACCTTGCCGAGCACCTCTTGGACCGTGGCCTGGTGGGTGATGACGCTGGAGTTGGGCTGGGTGACCTGGCGGACGATCGTGGTCTTGTGGTTGCGGCCTGCCACGGCCGCGCCGACGCCTCCGCCGACGAGGGCGCCGATCAGGCCCGCGACGAGGGCGACCACGAGCCAGCGCCTTGGCCCGCCGGTGCGGGCGGAATGGGCCGGTGCCCCTTCGGGTGTCGGCGTTGGGGCCGGGCGGACGGCGTCGCCGTCGTCGCCGGGGACAGGACCGGAACCGGGATAGGGGTAGCCGAATCCGTACGGGGGCGGCGCAGCCGGTGCCGGTTCGAGCGGGGGCGCGGCGTAGGCAAACGCGGGAAAGGGCACAGTGGCGGGCGCTGGCGTGGCATGCGGCGGGGCGGGGTGGATGCGCCGGGACGGCGCTGAGCTGGGCCGGGCTGACGGAGCGACCGGCGCCGCGGGTGGAGCAGGAGGTGCCGCCGCATCTCTCCCGGGGGGCGAGGTGGGGCGGGAGGTCGAGTCCGGGGGCAGGATCGTCGGGGCAGGCGGTCCCGAGGGGGGCGCCAGCGCGCCGGTGGATCTTGTGGGCGAAGCAGGCGGGGCCGGCGGGGCCGGTGCAGGTGCGGCCGTTGGCGTGGTGGCCATAGGAGCCGTGGGGTCTCGGGGCGGCGGGGGTGGCCGGTACTCGGTGGCGAACGCTGGGGTGGCGGGCGGCGGGGGCGGCGGAGCCTCGGTCACCGGCGTCGACGGGGGTGGGACCGGCGCGCTCGGCGGCCTCGGAGACCCGCGGCCGGCGGCGGAAAAGAACTGGCGAGCGGTAGCATCGCCCTTCGCCGGCCGGGGGGGACGGACACTTGGCGACTCGGGAACCGGGTCGACCAATTCGTCCGTCGAACCTTCGACCGGCATACTGGTATCAGTGCCAGCCGAGGAAGGTTCACCGGTAGTGCTCATGGCTTCTCAAGTCTCCTCACGATGTAATTCGATCCAGATCAGTTGTTTCGCCCGTAATACAAACCAGGAAGGGGAATGAAAATTCTTCGCGGCAACCCTGAATGGGCGCCCATCGTTACCGATGAGGCGCATGGAGGCGGAATGGAAACGTCATGGATGCAGGACGGCAAGTGCCGGGAGCTTCCTCCCGAGACGTTCTTCCCCAGTGATGGGGTTGGTGTCGAGATCGCTCGCCGCATCTGCGCCGACTGCCCGGTGAAGGAGCCCTGCCTGGAGTACGCCCTGCACAACCGGATCGAGCATGGGGTCTGGGGCGGCGCCTCCGAGCGCGAGCGCCGGCGGATCGCCCGACGTCGTCGTGGTGTGGCCGCCCCCATCACTTCTCCGAGCCCAAGCCCCAGCCGTAGCCAGTAACGCGGAGAACGGGCGGCACCCAGCCGCCCGTTCGTTCGTTTCGACCTAGTTCGCGGTGGGCTTCTCCGACTCCCGGCGGGCCTTGGCCTCGCGCTCGGCGATGAGCGCGTCCAGCTCGGCCTTGCTCATGGTGATCTTGTCATCGACCGGAGCGGGCTTGGCCTTCTCCGCTTTGGCCTCTTCGTCAGCTTCGCGCTGGGCCTTCTTGAACTCCTTGTTGGCCTCGCCAAGGCTTTTCGCATACTTCGGAAGCTTCGGGGCGGCGAAGAGCAAAAGGATCGCCAGGATGATCACAAATATGATTTCCGGCGAGAAAATCTCTGCTGTAAGCATGGGTCTCCAGAGTAGTGGTTTGATGGTTCTTCGGCACCGCGAGCCCCTCCGGATGGCAGGCTTCGGGTGGTGACGTCCCTGCTCGAGTGCGTGGTCAACGTCAGCGAGGGCCAGCGGGCCGAGGTCGTGGCGGAGATTGCCGGGGCGGCGGGTCCGACGGTGCTCGACGTGCATCGCGACGAACACCACAATCGGGCCGTTATCACCCTTGCCGGGGCCGCGGGGCCGGTAGCCGATGCGGTCCGGCGGCTCGCGGTGGCGACCGTCGACCGTCTCGATCTGGGTTCCCACGAGGGAGTCCACCCCCGCATCGGGGTCCTCGACGTGGTGCCGTGGGTGGCGTTATGCGGCTGGCCCGTGACGCCGGGTCCGTGGCAGCTCGCAGTCGACGCCCGGGATGCCTTTGCCCGGTGGGCAGGCGACGTTCTCGAGCTTCCGTGCTTTGTCTACGGCACCGAACGATCGCTCCCCGACATCCGCCGCGAGGCATGGAAGACGCTGGTGCCGGCAACCGGTCCCCCTTTTCCCCATCCAACTGCCGGCGCCGCGGCCGTGGGTGCCCGGCCGGTGCTCGTCGCCTACAACCTGTGGCTGGCGGGCGCCGATTTGGACTTGGCCCGGCGGCTGGCGGCCGGCCTGCGGGGCCCTGCCGTGCGGGCCCTGGGGCTGCAGGTCGGCGACGCCGTCCAGGTGTCCTGCAACCTCATCGACCCGGAATCGGTCGGCCCGGCCGCTGTCTTTGATGCCGTTGCCACTCGAAGCGGCGTCGATCGGGCCGAGTTGGTGGGGCTGGTGCCCGCCCGGGTGCTCGACGCCATCCCCGAGCACCGGTGGCGGGAGCTCGACCTCGACCGCTCACGAACAATCGAGGCCCGCCTCGAGCAGACGGGCCTCGATGGGGGAAGTTGAACCTGCATGGGCCGTCAGGCACCGCGCCGGCGACGATGCCGGCGCGGCACGCTGACGGCGGAACTCAGGCCGAAGCACCGTCCACCCGGCGCTCCATGGCGCGGCGTCGCCGGATTCGGCGCCGCTCCCGCTCGCTCAGACCTCCCCAGATCCCGAATTTCTCGCCGTTGGCCAGGGCGTACTCCAGGCAATCCTCTCGGACCACGCAACCCCGGCATACCTCCTTGGCTTCGCGCGTGGACGCCCCTCGTTCGGGGAAGAACAAGTCGGGGTCGACGCCCATGCAGTTGGCGTTTCGCTGCCACGGCTTGGGTGGCCGTTGGAGTAGTTCGAATAGGCGATCCATCGGTGGTCTCCCTCTGTTGCACCGAGGTGAAGCGACATCGACGTGCCGTGACATCTCTGTAACTACACCGATGTGATCTTCTCGCAGTTCAGGGTCCTGGCGCAAGGGGTATCCATGAAATTTCCGCGGTGACGTGCTATGCGGCGCTGGGAGATGGAGGAATCAGTGGCGATCGAGGCGGTACGGGGCGACATCACCAGGCAGGAGGTGGACGCCATCGTCAACGCCGCCAACCAGGGGCTGGCGGGCGGGGGCGGGGTGGATGGGGCGATCCACCGAGCGGCGGGGAGGGCGCAGCTGCGGGCGGCCTGTGAGGCGCTCGGCGGTTGTGCGACTGGAGACGCCAAGGCGACGCCGGGTTTCAACCTTGCGGCGCAGTGGATCATCCACGCCGTCGGACCGCGGTGGCGAGGGGGCGGCCACGGCGAGGCGGAACTGCTGGCGTCGTGTTACCGGCGGTCGCTGGTCGTGGCGGCCGAACTCGGTGCCCGCAGCATCGCGTTCCCCGCGATCTCGACGGGCATCTACGGGTATCCGGCAGCCGAGGCGGCTTCGGTTGCGGTGTCCACCCTGCGATCGACCTTGGCGTCGACGCCGTTGGGGATCGAACTGGTGCGCCTGGTGGCATTCGACGACGCCACCTTCGAGCGCTACCGCGAGTTGCTCGCGGCGCCTGGGCCGCTCAGCCCCTAGCCGCCGACGAGCAGCGCTTTGACCGTGCCCTCGGACTCCTCGGTGACGAGTGCGATCACCTCGTCGCTGGCGTAGAGCACGGTGTCTCCGTGAGGCACGACCACCCGCTGGTCGCGCACGACCGCCACGATCGTGGCATCTCGGGGCATCTCCAACTCGGTCAGGGACATCCCCTTGGCCGGCGAGTCCTCGGCCAGCGTGACCTCGACCAGGCGGGCCTCGCCCTGCGCCAGCTGCAGGATGCGCACGAGGGTACCCACCGAGACGGCCTCCTCGACCAGGGCGGTGAGCATCTGCGGCGTCGAAACCGACACATCGACCCCCCAGGTCTCGTTGAACAACCACTGGTTCTTCGGGTGGTTGACCCGGGCGACGACGCGGGGGACGGCGAACTCCATCTTGGCCAGCAA
>JAUTXN010000246.1 GCA_030838045.1 Acidimicrobiaceae bacterium | reverse complement strand
CGGCCAAGCTCGCGTACCACTGGTATGCCGCCGGCGATCCGGAGCGAGCGCTGGCGGCGGCAATCGAAGCGGCGGTGGCCGCGTCCGCCATGTACGGCTTCGCCGAGGCCCAGCGCCACTACGAGCGGGCGATCGAAGTCTGGGAAAATGTGGCCGACCCGGCTGGCATCGTCGGACTCGAACGGTCGGATTTGTTCGAGCGGGCAGCCGAGGTGGCGCATCTGGCCGGGGAACACCGTCGGGCCAGCGACCTCATCGGGGCCGCCCTGGCGGCGGACGACGGTCCTGCGGGCGACGGATCCCGAGGCCACGAAACGCCCGGCCCGAGCATCCGCCGGGCGGTACGTCAGCAGCGGTTGGGCCGATACCTGTGGGCCGCGGGCGACAGCCGGGAGGCGCTGAAGGCGTATCAGGAGGCGGTCCGTTCCTTGCCACCGGGGGAGGTCAGCCGGGAACGGGCGAGCGTCGAAGGCGCCTATGCCGAGGCCCTCATGCTGTCGGGACGCTTCCGGTCCTCCCGCGAGCACGCCGAGGCGGCCCTTGAGGTCGCGCACGATTCCGGAGCACAACTGGAGGAGAGCCAGATCCTCGCGACGCTGGGTTTCGACCTGGCGTATCTCGGCGATTCGGCGTCTGGCGTGCTGGCGCTCGAACGGGCGCAGCTGATTGCCGAGGAGCTCGGCGACCCCGACGACATAGGGCGGGCCTATCTGAACCGGGCCGGACTGCTCTCAGGACCACTCAACCGCCTGTCGGAGGCGGCCGAGATCGCCGAGCAGGGCGTCACCCGGGTCGGCCAGCTCGGACTGGAACGCACCTACGGTGTGGCGCTGCAGGCGATCAGGGTCAACACGTTGTTCCGGTTGGGCCGCTGGCCCGAGGCCGACCGGCTGGTGCAGCAGACCCTGGCGGCCCGGCCGACCGGTACTGCAGCGATCGATCTGTGCCTGGCCCGGGCCAAGCTGTCGGTCGGCCGAGGCGACTTTGAGGCGGCGGAGGCCGACTTGAAGGCGGTGGAGGCGATGGCCGTCAGTGGTCTCGGACCCCGGTATGAGGCCCCGCTGCTGACGTTGCGGGCCGGTCTCGACCTCTGGTTGGGCCGGGCGATCCAGGCGCGCCACGCCGTCAATCGAGGCATCATCGCCTCGGTCAGCGGGAGTGATGACGTCTGGCTGCTGGCTCCGCTGATCTGGCACGGGTTGCGGGCCGAGGCCGACCTCGCCGAGCAGGCACGAGCACGTCGCGAGGCGGCTGCCCTGGAGAGCGCGCTCACACTCGCAGCGGGACTCATGGCGCAGGTCGAGAACCTGGCTGAGGAGTCCACCGACGCCGCCCCCTCGATTCGTCTCGCCCTTGATGCCTACCTCCGGCTGTGCCAGGGAGAAGCGGCGCGGGCGGAGGGGCAGCCCACGCCGGAGGTGTGGGCCGACGCGGCTCGGCGATGGCTGCAACTCCAGCAGCCGTATCCCTCGGCGTACGCCTCGTGGCGGGAGGCCGAGGCGCTGCTCGCCGTTCAGACCCGATCTGCCCGGGCCGCGGGACTGCTGCGGACCGCCCATCAGACGGCACTAAGCCTCGGAGCGGCGCCGTTCCGGCGCCAGGTGGAGGCGCTGGCTCGCCGGGCCAGGGTCACACTCGAGGAAGCGACCTCGGAGACGCACGGCGCGGCGGGATCGGGGGGCGACGGGAAACATCCGCCGCCCGGGACCAGCACCCCGGCGGGGGCCGACACCGCCACTGACACCGACGCCCCCACTGTCGCCGCGGGCACCAGCCAGGATGCCGCTGTCGCCGCGGTCCAGGCCCGGTACGGGCTCAGCCACCGTGAGCTGGAAGTGTGGCTGCTCTTGCCGGAAGGCCTGACCAACAACCAGATCGGGGAGCGGTTGTTCATCAGCGGCAAGACGGCGAGCGTGCACGTCACCAACATCTTGCGCAAGCTGGAGGTCAAGTCGCGGGTCCAAGCCATCGCCCTGGCCCACCAGGCGGGTGTGGTCGCCTCAGGGGCACTCCAGGAATAAGTCGTCGCAATCGGTAGATAAGGCGTTTGCCGTATATACGGCGTATACCAAGGGGCGCGAGGATGTCGCCAGTACACGCCGCGGGAGGACACGATGCTCCAGCCGAACGACCGTCGCACCTATTTCGATCTCGTGGGAGATCAAGAGGACCGCCGGGTAGTTTCCACGCTCGTGTCGGCCGCCGCCGGTGGCGACGGACGGGCAACCGAAGCCCTGGTCCAGCGGTACTCCGGCCTGGTGTGGTCGATTGCCTGGGGGTACCGGCTGAACGGCGCCGACGCGGCAGACGTCAGCCAGGTCGTGTGGTTGCGGCTGATCGAGAACATGGGGCGCATCCGCCAACCGGGAAGCATCGGCGCGTGGCTGGCGTCGGTCACCCGCCACGAGTGCCTGCGGGTGTTGCGCCACGCCGAGCGTGAGGTCGCCGTGGCCGACTCCCTCGACCTCGACGAGCGCGTCAGCGACGGTGATGTCGATTTTGGGTTGCTGAGCGAGGAACGCGACGCCGCCCTGCGCGAAGCGTTCGACTGCCTGCCGCCGAGGTGGCGTTCGCTGCTCGAGGTGTTGATGGACACCCCCTTGGCCAGCTACGAGGAGGTCGCCGAGACCGTTGGCATGCCGATTGGCAGCATCGGCCCCACCCGTCAGCGGTGCCTGGAGCGCCTGCGGACCGCACCGATCCTGCTCGAGCTCGCGGCCGCCTAGTCGATGGAAACCATGACGGTCCGACCGCCCGAGACGAGCCCGCCGCTGCCTTCGTCCGACCCCATCGCGCCCGGGCCGAGGCTGATCGACCGTTACGACGCCGAAGGGGTCGCCCAGGTCGTGCGGGCGCTGGAGGCCATCCAGAACGACGCCGACCAGCGGGACCCGCTGTATGAGAACGATGGCGTGGCGTGCTTCGACTACCTCTACACCGTGATCACCAAGCACGTGTTGCGCTGCGTCCACGCCCGAGGCGCCGAGCAGCTCGCCGAGGACGACCCCCGGTTCCAGGACTTGAAGTTCCTGGCATGTCTCGACGTGGCCTTTGCAAATCGGTACCTGACCGCGCTGGGATTTGGGGAAGCGCCGGACTTCCAACCGAGCTGCTGGCAGACGCTGATCGACCATCGTGAGACCCGTGACATCTCGCCGCTCATCTTCGCCATCGCGGGGGTGAATGCCCATGTGAACTTCGACCTGCCGTTCGCCTTGGTCAAGGCGTGTTCGGTCCTGGCCTCGGAACTCGACGCGGGCACCAATCACGAGGACTACCAGCTCATCAATCAGATCTTCGCCATCCACATGCAGCAGTTGCGCCAGCACTTCGAGAGCCGTTTCGGGCGAGGTTTCGACCGAGCCTTCGTCTCGACAGTCGAGAACATGCTGGGCGACCTGGTCGTCGTGGTGGCGCGGGACCTGGCATGGATGAAGGCCAAGAAGATGTGGAAGTTCCACGGCAACGACGCAAAGATGCTGCGGGCGGCCAAGTCACGTGATCGCTGGGTCAGCCGGGTCAACAACTGCCTGTTCCAGCTCGATCGACTTCCTGCCGTGGCGTTCCGGGGCCTTCACCTCTGCCCGGGTCCCCCGCGGAGGGCGGCCAAGCGCGGCCTCGGGCGGACCGGGTGGGCGGGCCACGACGCCTACGGGGCGCCGCCGGTCCCGACCGGGGCGACCTGACAGACCCTGCCGGACAGACCCTGCCGGACAGACCCTGCCGGACAGGCCCTCCGGGACAGGCCCTGCCGGACACACCCTGCCGGACAGGCGGGCGTCAGGCGCTCGTGCTGTGGTGGCGGCGGCGACCCACGATCATCCACCAAACGCCGGCCGCGACCGCCACGATCACGGCCACATGGAGCAGCCAGCCCACCAGGTGGACTATCGCAGCGAGCACGGCGAAGATCGCGGCCACGGCGAGGCTGCCGAGCACGATCCCTGCCGCCACGGCCAACATGAGGCCGAGCAGGCTGTGCTTTCGTTCATCGATCATGTCGTCCCTCCTTCACCGGCAACGCTACGCCGGAGGACTGGATCTGCCATCCGCCACAATGGCGATTGCGCCATCCCCCTCAGGGTGGACACCGCGGCCAGTGGGGTAGGAGGCCCACCCGGGGCCGGGAGGCGCCGCGCGCGTGCTAACGGCTGGGCTCGGCGAGGCCGCACTCGTACGCCAGCACCACGGCCTGGATCCGGTCCCGCAGCCCCAGCTTGGTGAGGATGTGGGTGACATGGGTTTTGACCGTCGCCTCACCGATGTACAGCTGCTCGCCGATCTCGGCGTTGGACTGCCCCCGGGCCACCTCCCGCAGGACGTCGAGCTCCCGCTCCGTCAGCGCCGCCAACCGGGTGGGGATCTCGCCACGCGGGGTGAGGCCGGGCCGCCGGGCGAACTCCTCCATCAGCCGCTTGGTCATCCGCGGCTCGACCAAGGCGTTGCCCGCGTAGGCGGCATGAATGGCGGCCACCAGCTCGTCGGGCGGGGACGCCTTGAGGAGAAACCCGCTGGCGCCGGCCCGTACCGAAGCAAACAGGTGGTCGTCGAGGTCGAAGGTCGTGAGCACCACGACCTTGGCGCCCGACGCCTCGACCAGGCGCCGGCAGGCTTCCACGCCGTCCATGCGGGGCATGCGGACGTCCATCAGGGTCACGTCGGGCTGCAGCCGGGCCGAGGCCTCGATGGCCTCGACACCGTTGGACGCCTCGCCGATGACGCGCAGGTCCGCCTCGGCCTCGAGGATGAGGCGAAGTCCGGTGCGGACCATCGCTTCGTCATCGACGAGCAACAAGCGGATCACGGCGTCATCGGGCAGGTTGCCCAGCTTGTCAGGCCGCGATGGCCAGCACGGGTACGGAGGCGTAGACCCGCCACCCCGGGCCAGGGGTCCGGGGGCCCGCCTCGAGCGACCCGCCGAAGGTCGCCAACCGCTCTGACATACCGAGCAACCCGTGACCCCCGCCCGGACGGCCGGCCGCGGCGCCGCCCGGTCCGTCGTCGTCAACGAACACCGTGATCGCTTCGGGCGAGTAGATGAGTTGGACCTCGATGGCGGCGTCGCCGGCATAGCGCGATGCATTGGTCAGGGCTTCTTGGACGACTCGATAGATGACCAACTCGACGCTGGCGGGCACCCGGGGGGGATCGCCGAGGGTGTTCAGGCTGACCCTGCGCCCGGCCTCCTGGAGGACCGCGACCAGGGCAGGGATGTCGACCAGGCGGGGCAGGGGTGCCCGTCTCGGATCCATCCGGGGTTGTGGCCCCGCCACGGTGGCCAAGGCGGTTGATCCGTTGCCCGAAGGTGCGCCGTCACTTCGGCCGCCACCGCCGCTCGTGTTGCGGATGTGCCCGGGTCCGAGGGCGGGCGGACCGCCGAAGGCGCCATAGCCGCCCCCCGCACCCCCGGAGTCCCCGGCAAAGCCGAAGTCCCCCGGCATGGCCGGGCCGCCGGCGGCACCAATCGAGGCATCAGCGCCGCGCAGCACGCTCAGCATGCTGTCGAGTTCGCTGAGCGTCTGGCGCCCCGTGTGCTCGGCCGCCGCCAGCGATGCCTCCGCCGCATCCGGCTTTGTGTCGGCCACCCGGCGGGCGGCCGCTATCTGGATCGTCATCAGGCTGACGCCGTGGGCCACGATGTCGTGCAGTTCCCGGGCGATGCGGACCCGCTCTTCGGCGACCGCCAGCTGGGCGCTGCGATCCTCTTCCACCTGGAGACGGCGGGCCCGTCGCAGCAACGTGCCGGCACCGAGGGCGATCAGGAACAGGGGCCAGAACATCGCGGTCCCGACCCGCACCAGCCCCAGACTCTCGAGCAGGAACACCGCCCCGACCAAGAAGTAGAAGGTCCCGATGGTGACTCGCCCGCTGCGATAGCGGTAGGTGATCATGGCCCGCTGGGAACCGGAGTCGGTTCCGCTGACGACCGCCGCCGCGGTCACCGGACGCCCTTCGGTACCAGCACCGGGGCCTGAGGGGTGTTTGGGCCGAACGGGGGTACCGGCTCACTCGGAGGCGTCTTGGGACTGGTCGACCCAGTGGTGATGGACGCTGAGCCAAATCCCGAGTCCACCTCGATGGTGAGGACGGGGTCCCCTGGGGTCGGGTGAAGTACCTGATGGGCGGCGCGGTTGACGCCCGAGACGGTGAAACCGTCGATGTCGATCATCCCCGCCGACACCCGGGCGTCAACCACCACCGGAAGGTCAGTCGGGACGTTGATCTCCAGCCGCCCGGCGGCACTGTCGACGGTCAAGGTCCGGGCCTCGGGGAGCGGTAGCGGCAGTTGGGTGAGGTCGATCACGGTCTTGCCGAAACCAGCGTGGACGCTGGACGGAACGTCCGCCCAGGTGGCGGGGGTGACGGTGCGGGCCCCGAACTCGAGGTGGCGGAATCCGACCGGCAGGCTGGGCGACGCCGAGAGGGCGAGCAGCCCCAAGGCCAGGACCGCCCCGCAGAGAACGGGCCAGGTTCGCCGGCTGAGCGCC
>JAUTXN010000033.1 GCA_030838045.1 Acidimicrobiaceae bacterium | reverse complement strand
CCGCCCTCGAGTTGCTGCACACCATGGCCGTCGTCCACGACGACGTCATGGACGCCTCGACCCGGCGTCACGGCCGCCAGACCATCCACACCGAGTTCGCCGGACAGCACGAGCGGGCCGCCTGGCGTGGTGAATCCCGCCGCTTCGGCGAGGGGGTCGCCATCTTGATGGGAGACCTGGCCTTCGTCTACAGCGACATGCTGCTGCGGGGAGCGCCGCGCCCGGCCCTGGAGGTGTTCGACCAGCTGCGGCTGGAAGTCAACGTGGGCCAGTACTTGGACCTGCTGGGCACCGCCCGGGGCAACGCCAGCCCCGAGCTGGCCCGGCGTATCTGCCGGTTCAAGTCGGCCAAGTACACGATCGAGCGCCCCCTGCACCTCGGTGTCGCGCTTGGGGCGCCGGAGCGGCTGGACCAGCTGGCACCCGCGCTCAGCGCCTACGGGCTGCCGCTCGGCGAGGCGTTCCAGCTCCGAGACGACATCCTCGGAACATTCGGAGACCCCGACGTGACCGGCAAGGCGGTGGCCGACGACCTTCGTGAGGCCAAGCCGACCCTGCTCTATGCCTTGGCCCGCCAGCGGGCGACCGGCGAAGGGGCGGCGCTGCTGGCCAGTCGGTTCGGCGCCGAGGACCTTTCGGACGACGAGGTCGCGGGTATACAACAGGTCTTCGAAGACACGGGGGCCCGCGGCGAGGTAGAAGCAACCATCGAGCAACTGGTCGACGAGTCCATCGGGGCGGCCTCCGCGGGCGAGTTGCTGATCACCGATGAGGCCCGCCAAGCACTGATCGGACTGGCCCGATTCGTCGCCGGCCGAAACTACTGAGAGCATCATTGAGGTGACCGCGATGACCGATGTCGAGTTCTTCTTTGACCCGAGTTGCCCCTGGACCTGGGTGACCAGCCGGTGGCTGGCGACCGTGGCCCCGCAACGCCAGCTGGCCGTGACCTGGCGCCCCTGGAGCCTTCCGATCAAGAACGAGGGCCGGGAGTTGCCCGCGTCCATGCCCGCCGAGCTGCGGGAGCGGATCCTGGCCGGTCAAGGGTTCTCCGTCCGCGCCCTGCGGGTCCTGGCGGCCGCCCGCGACCAGGCGGGAGCCGAAGCGCCGGGCCGGTTGTACACCGAGTTGGGTCGCCGGTTCCACGGGGAGGGCGACGGAGGGCGAAGCGGTACGCCCGATGCCGACGCGGTCATCGACGAGGCGCTGGCGGCCGCCGGGCTCCCGGCGGAGCTGGCGGCCGCCGCACGCGACGAGGGCTGGGACGAGGCCATACGGGACAACATGAAGGAAGTGGGCGAGGAGATCGGCGACGAGGTCGGGGTGCCCATCGTCGCCATTCGCGAGGGTGGACGCCTCCGGGCCATCTCGGGTCCGATCATGTCCGAGGTGCCGCCCCAGGATCGGGCGTTGGCGCTGTGGGATGCCGTGGCAACCGTGGTCGCCGAGCCGGTCGCCTTCGAGCTCAAGCGCCACCGAACGGGACATCCCAACCCGCCCCACCTCGATGCTGACGGCCGGGTGGGCTAGCGCGATGCCGGAGCCGCTCGCGTTTCTGACTGGCGATTGCAGATCATGGTCCAGAGGTAGCGTGGCCTGATGCTGTTGGAGACAATCGATAGCCCCGCCGACCTGCGGGCGCTGGACGGCAATCAACTGGCGCAGCTGGCGGCCGAGATCCGGGAGTTCATCGTCCAGGCGGTGTCGGTCACCGCCGGGCATCTGGGGAGCAACCTGGGCGCGGTGGAACTCACGCTGGCCGTGCACCGGGCGTTCAACTCGCCCCGCGACGTCATCTTGTGGGATACCGGCCACCAGGCGTACACCCACAAGATCGTGACCGGCCGTAGGGCCGCCTTCGCCACGTTGCGCCAGGCGGGCGGCCTGTCGGGCTACCCCTCGCGTTCTGAGTCAGCGCACGACTGGGTCGAGAACAGCCACGCCTCCACCATCTTGTCCTACGCCCACGGGGTGGCAGCCGCCATCGAGCGATCCAGCGCCCCCGACCGCAAGGTCGTGGCGGTCATCGGCGACGGTTCGCTGACCGGCGGCATGGCCTACGAGGGCCTCAACAACCTGGGCCACTCCGGGAGCCGGGTCGTGGTGGTGCTCAACGACAACGGTCGGTCCTACGCCCCGACGGTGTCACGCCTGTCGGAGAGCCTGACCCGGATCCGCCTGCACCCCGGGCTCAAGTCGGTCCGGTCGAAGCTGGAAGAGGCGCTGCGGGTGCTGCCCGCCGTGGGACCCCTCGCCTACTCCAGCTTGCAGGGCATGTACTCGGCCATCCGCGAGGTGGTCGAGCCGCCCGCGTTCTTCGAGAGCCTCGGTGTGCGCTACGTCGGCCCGGTCGACGGCCACGACGTGCTCGGCCTCGAGCACACGCTGCGCCAGGCGGCGGACTTCGACGGCCCGATCGTGATCCACGTGCTGACGCACAAGGGTCGGGGCTACGCCCCGGCCGAGGACGACGACGAGAAGTGCCTGCACGACGCGCCGGTGTTCGATCCGGCGGTCGGTCCCACCGAAGCCGAACGGGCTCCCAAGGGCTACACCCAGGCCTTCAACGAAGCGATGCTGGGCATCGGGGAGGATTTCCCCCAGGTCGTGGCCATCACCGCCGCCATGCCCGGCCCGACCGGCTTGCTGCCGTTCCAGGCCCGCTGGCCCGACCGGTTCTTCGACGTGGGCATCGCCGAGGGCCACGCCGTCACCTCGGCCGCGGGCATGGCCATGGGCGGGCTGCGGCCGGTGGTGGCGGTGTACTCCACGTTCTTCAGCCGGGCGTTCGACCAGGCCAACCTCGACGTCGGCCTGCATGGCCTGCCGGTGGTGTTCGCCCTGGACCGGGCGGGGATCACCGGCGACGACGGGCCCAGCCACCACGGCGTGCTCGACCTGGCGCTCGCACTCAAGATCCCGGGGCTCACCATCTTCGCCCCCTCCTCCAACGGCGAGATGTCGGTGATGCTGCGCTCGGCGTTGGACCTCGACGGGCCGGCGGTGGTGCGTTACCCGAAGGGGGCGGCGCGGGTCGTGCCCCACGGCCAGGTCGGCGCGGGGCTCGATGCCCGCCAGATCACGGCCGGTGACGGCGAGGTGTGCCTGCTGGCGATCGGCAAGATGGTCGAGGCGGCCGAGGACGCAGCCGCCTTGTTGGCCGTCGACGGGATGCGCCCCACCATCTGGGACGTGCGGGTGGTGCGCCCGCTCGACCCGGCCATGATTGCCGACGCGGCCCGCCACGCACTGGTCGTGACCGTCGAGGATGGTGTGCGAGAGGGCGGGGCCGGGGCGTTCGTCGCCCAAACCATCGCCGACCTGGCCGCACCACCCCGGCGACCGACGCCTCCGGTGCTGGTTCTCGGCACACCCACCGCCTACATCCCCCACGGCAAGCCCGCCGCCATCCACGCCCAGCTCGGCCTCGACGGTCCCGGGATCGCGGCGTCGGTCATCGGGGCCCGCCAGAACGCCGAGACCGCGGCGTCGGTCACCGACTGACCCCGATGTCGGCGCCGGTGTCAGTGCCGCAGTGAGCCCGCCCCCGGCCAGCCCGGACCAGGCTTGGTTCCTCGAGCACGTTCGAGCCGACAGCGCCGCCTTGGCCGCCGCGGCGCGCCGGTCACCCTCGGCGGCCATCGCGACGTGCCCTGGGTGGGACATGACCGGCCTGCTGCTCCATGTCGGCGGGGTCCACGGGTGGGTCGAGCACATCGTGAGCACCCGATCGACGGCATACGTCAAACGCGAGACCGAAGAACCGGACGGCCCAGAGGCGACGCTTGCCTGGTTCGAGCAGGGCGCGACCAAGCTGCTCGAGACGCTCCGGGCGACCGATCCCGATGAGCCGGTGTGGAACTGGTTCGACCGGGCGCCCGCGCCCGCACGTTTCTGGTTTCGGCGCATGGCGCACGAGACGGCGGTGCACCGCTGGGACGGCGAGGCGGGAGCCGGGGAGCCGGGACCGATCGCGCCCGACTTGGCGGTGGACGGGATCGACGAGTTCCTGGGCTTCGTGGGGTTGTGGCTCTCCCGCCAGCCGGTCGCAGACCTGCAGGGCTCCCTCCACCTCCACGCCACCGACACCGACGGCGACGGCGGCGGCGGCGGCGGCGAATGGTCGATCGATTTGTGGCCCGACCGGATCGAGCACCGGCGCGAGCACAGCAAGGCGGATGCCGCGATACGGGGTCCGGTGTCGGACTTGCAGCTGTGGATGGTCAATCGCATCCCGGCCGACTCGCCCCGCCTCCAACTCTTCGGCAACCGGGCGATCATCGACAGCTGGCGCCAGCTGCAGTTCTGAGAGCTCAGTCGCTCAGTAGTCGGCGCCGGGCGGCGGGGGCAGCGCCTCCACCAGCTCGGGTCCCTCGTTGGCCACGTCGTTGACCCGGGTGCTCACGGGATAGGCCTCGAGGTCAGCCGACGGGGCGGGCACCAGCAGGCCCTGGATGGCGGAGAGGTCTTCGTTGGCCGGGTCCAGCCACCTGTCCCAGGCCTCGGGGGGCAGGATCACCGGCATGCGGTCGTGAATGGGCGCCACGAGGTCGTTGGCCGCAGTCGTGATGATGACGCAGCTGCGGACGGGCTCGGCATCGGGCTGGTCCTTGGGCCGCCAGAACTCCCACAGCCCGGCAAACGCGAGGGGGCTTCGGTCCTTGTGGCGGATGATGTAGGGCAGCTTGTTCTTCTTCTTCGCCTTGCCCTTGGCGTCACCTTCACGCACCTGCCACTCGTAGAACGCGTCGGCGGGAATGATGCAGCGGCGCCGGGTCAGGGCCCGCTTGTAGGCATTCTTGGTCTCGATCCCCTCGGCCCGGGCGTTGATCATCTTGTTGCCCGCCGACGGATCCTTCGCCCAGTACGGGACCAGCCCCCAACGAAACGCTCCGAGCTGCCGGCGGGGACTTTCCCCATCCTCTTTTGGTCGTCGCTCGGCCACTGCGTACACGTCCTGGGTGGGGGCGACGTTGTAGCGCAGGGGCAGTTCGTCGACCTTCACGTCGTCGACGGCGAACACTCTGGC
>JAUTXN010000240.1 GCA_030838045.1 Acidimicrobiaceae bacterium | reverse complement strand
GTGCTTTGTTACCGGAACCCCGGGTGAGGAGGACGACGATTGCCACCGCCACCAGCGGGGCCAATGCCGCCAGAGCGATTGCCAGACCACGATGCCGGCTGACGATGTTGCCGCCCGATGGGCCGTGAGCGGTCGAGGGTGCGGGAGGGGGAGGCGGAGGGGGACCGGGCGGTTGCGCGTTCCCCGGGGCAGGAGTGGCAGGGCCTGACGGACCGGTTCGCGGTCGCGCACTGGCTGGCGGCCCACCACCTGTCGTCGTCCTCGTCGCTGCTGCTGCCGCCGTCACGCCTGCTGCTTCGGTCACGGGGCTCACGGGCCCGCTTTCGGCGGGAGCCTGCGGGCCGATGACCGCAGAAGTCGGCGGCGGCGGCGGCGGCGGCGGTGGCGCGCCTGGCGCCGAGCGTGGCGATGCGCCCCCGGGCGCCGCGATGCGCGCCGAGCCGGGTTCGCCGTTCCAACCCGCGGCGGCGAGGGCGGCACCCAGGGCGACGGCATGCTTGGGGTGGACGTCCATTGCCACCGGGCGGCCGATCTCCGCCGCCACCAGCTGACCCACGAGCGGGATACGCGACGAGCCACCTACCAGCAGGACCGCCTTCACGGCCTCGGTCGCCACCCCCGCCGAGCGAAACGCCCGTCCCAACGCGGCAGTGGTCTCGGCCAGGGTGGGGCGGATCATCGCCTCGAACTCCGCCCGAGTCAGCCGGATCTCGGTTTGCAGCTGGGGCAGCATGACCGGGATGGAAACATCGGTATCGGCCGAGAGTGCCTCCTTGGCCTCGACGCAGTCGGCCCGCAGGCGGGCCAGGCCGGACAACGTCGCCGGGTCATTGACATCCAGGGCGTCGAGCCCTGGCCCCAGGAACCCCGACACATGCCCGAACACCGCCTCGTCGAAGTCGATGCCCCCCAGCCGCTCGATGCCCTCCGCCTGCCCCAACAGCTCGAACCCCGCCCCCGTATGGGCCAAGACCGCGGCGTCGAAGGTCCCGCCACCAAGGTCGTAGATACCGACCACGTCGGCCAGGTCCACGCGCTCTCGCCACGCATACTGCAGGGCCGCCGCCTCCGGCTCGGTCAACAACAACGCCGACTCCACTCCTGCGGCGCGCAGAGCCTGGACCAGCAACTCCGTCTTGAACGGCCCCCAGTTGGCCGGATGGGTGACAGCCACGCCCTGGGGCGGCTCCCCCTCCTGGGCGGCCACCTCCGCCACCAGGAACCGCACGAGCTGGGAGAACAGGGCATCGGCGGACCAGGGGGAGCCGCCCAGCAGCACCGGCGTCGAGTCGCCGAACCGCCGTTTGAAGAACCGAGCCAGTCGCCCCGGCTCGTTCAGCCCGCGGCGTAGGGCGGCGTCGCCGACGAGGAAGGATCCGTCCTCGCGCAAGAACAGCACCGATGGCACCGCCGCGGCGTGGTGACCGAGCCCTACCACCTCGACCCGGCCATCTGCGGCCACGGCCGCGGCCGAGAACGTCGTCCCTACATCCAGCCCCAGCCAGTACGCCACGCGCCGAGATGGTACTGCCGAACCCGGCCATGGGCTCGCGCCGCTGTCACGGTGTCGCGGAAAACATGAAGCGGGCATCGACGTGGGTCGAGCCGAAGTTCTCCAAGAGGCCCTTGCACTCGCCGTGGCCCTTCACGCCGCCGGAGTTGAATCCGTCGATGGTCAGGTCGCAGTCGCCGTGGTAGGGGTGGGCGACTGTGGCGCCGACAAAGGCCTTGTTTCCCGAGCAGAAGCCGGCAGCGTCGAGACTGATATCGGCGCCGCGCTTGTAATTGGTGAACACCATGTGGATCGAGCGACCGGCCAGGTACAGGTAGCTGGATGGGTCGAACGGCACCGTGAACGTCTCCGTCGGCTGATCACCTCCGGTGATCGACACGGTGGCGCTGCCCTTGGTCAGTTTGAGACCATCGTTGCTCGCCGGTGCCGAGCAACCCGATGGCACATCGGTGCCTCCCGCGGTGGTGCTCGTCGTCGAGGCCGAGGTCGTCGCCGACGGGCTGGACGTCGCGGTACCGGTGGTGGCGGACCCGGCTGTCGTCGTCGGACCGGCCGAGGTCGTCTTGCTGCTGGCGCCGCAGGCCGCGAGGACGGCCACGCTGATGACGACCAAGCCGACATGCCCGAACCGCACCTTCGTTCGCTCCCACACACGTCCGTCCACCGAGCCTCCATTCGATTCGTGTCGAACCGGGACACTTCCCGCGACCGTGCGCCGTCAAACGCCATGACCACCGCTTCATGACCTCAACGAGGGCGAGACCGATCCTCGCCCCATTGGTTTCCCCCGTCCTCCGTCCTCCGGACCGGTGATGCGCTTCAGGGGCGGCGCATGACCGCGCTCCTTCATAACGAGGCTGCCAACCGAGTCCGGATCGCCGATTTGGAGGCTCCTGGCACCGCCGCTCCAGGATCGATTATCGGGTGGCGCAGCACCGTTCCAGGAGATCCACGATCTCGACTTGCTGCGCCTTTGACTCCGGGGAGCCGGAGCCGCCGCGGCCGGTCGTCCAGATCGCGAGCTGCATGGGGGTGGTGCCGCTTCTGTTGGTATGTCGGGGGTCAGCG
>JAUTXN010000224.1 GCA_030838045.1 Acidimicrobiaceae bacterium | reverse complement strand
TAACCCATTTGCCGAGGGAGCCCCGCCCGCCGATCGCCCAGGAGACGAGCGATCCGTTGTACGTGGTGTACACGACCCGGGCCAGCTTCGCCGGTTTCCCATGCAGCTCACGGGCCGCGACCGCCCTCGTGAGCCCGGCTTCAATTTCGCGGGTGACAAGCGCGGCGTGCGCCGCGGCCAGCCGCCGCAGCTCTGGATCGCCGAGATCCATGGCGAGGAACGCCAGGTGATGGCCCATGCTCTCGGGCGAATCGATCCCCTGCACCAGACCCCGCAACCCTGCGAGGACTGCCCCCAAAGCAGAGCGTTGCCGTTGCCTCGCCGCCGCGAACAACGCAGGAACGCGCTCGACGCCCCGCGCCGATACCGCCAGCAGGAGGTGGTGCTTCGAACCGAACCGCTGGATCAACGTCGGGCCCCGCAGTCCCACCGCCGAGGCCACGGCGTCCAGCGTCAGGCCCTGGGGGCCGAGGCGGCCCACGACCGCGACCGCGGCATCGAGAATCTCGTCGTCGCTCACGGTTCGGGGTCGCCCAACCACGACACCAGCTTAGGTCATTTATTTACGATCGTTCATTAACTATCGACGATAGCGGGGCGAGATCCGTGGGCCCGGCCGCCATGAGCTCCCATAGCGCATCGGCACTGACCGGTCGATAGGCCCAGGCATCGACGCCGACGTTGATCATGCGCCCGCGTTGGCGCCAGCGTTCGTGCACGTGGCCATGGACCAGCCACTGGCCACGGTCAGGCGGTCGGGCTTCGACGTATCGGTCCTTGTCGTGACTGTCGCCGGTATAGGGAAAATGGCAGGCCAGCACGTCGGTGCCGGCCACGTCCAACTCGAGCTGACCTTGATGAACCTCATGGAAGCCCGCATCTCGGTAGCGCTCGACCCACGGCTGGGCCCGGGCGCCGTGACCCGACCAGCAGCGGTCGTGGTTGCCGCTCAGAAGGTATTTCCTCCCATGCAACTGCCCGGCCATCGGCAACGTCGCTCCGATCACGCCGAGGGCGAAGTCCCCCAGCACCCAGACCTCGTCGGTCGGTTCGACGACGTCGTTCCAGCCATCGACGAGGGCGCGGCCCATGGCGTCGACGTCGGGGAACGGACGCGAGGAATATTTGATGATGTTGGCATGCCCGAGGTGAAGATCGGACGTGAACCAAAGGGTCATGACGCCCTCCAGCATGGCGCGTCGCTGCGATAGTTGGCATCGTGATTCGTCTCCGCCGTCCCTCCGACGACCTCTTGCGACGCGTGCTGGACGATCAGCGGGCGAAGCCGTTCTCCTACCCGTCCGTGGGCGCCACCCGGAGCGGCGCTGCGCCCTCGGGCTATCGGACCGACCGATTCGACACCGACCTCGGCGCCGACGAGGGTGACCGTTTCAACCGGGCCGGCCAGGCCCTGCTCCGGTGGGTACCCCAGCGAGGGACCGGGATCCGCATCTTCCCCGACCACCCCGTCGCCGCCGATCAGGCGTTCGTCCTTGTGTTGCCGCTGCCCCTGTCGGGGTGGGCCGTGGCTCCGGCCCGGGTCGCCTACCTGCTCGACGAACCGGACCGGGTCGGCTACGCCTACGGGACGCTCCCCGCTCACCCGGCCCAGGGTGAGGAGGCGTTCATCGTCGTCCGGTCAGGCGGTCGGGTCCGTTTCGAGGTTGTGGCGTTCTCCCGTCCGCACGACGTGCTCGCGCGGGTCGGAAAACCCGTTAGCCGCCTGCTGCAGGTCCGCACGATCAAGTCCTACCTCCGGGCCATGGAGGCCGCGACCGCCTAGTCATCGGTCGGCGACCCGCTCGAGCGGCGGACGCGGACCGTCGTCTGGGGCGGACCACCAACCCGCCGCCACCCCGGCGTACACCGCCGCCCCGCGGGCGACGGCCTCGACGGCGCCTGAGCGCCACACCTCGATGTCCGGCCGTGCGGAGGCCTTGGCCTCCAGCCACGGCAGGCTGCGGCTGCCCCCACCGAAGACCACCAGTCGGGGGCCATCCGCCCCGGCCAGTCCCGCCACCTCCCGCACCCGGTCCACGGCGTCCCAGCCCCGGCTGGCAAGAGCCACGAGAACCCCATTCCACACCGCCCCCACCGAGCCGTCAGGCAGCTGGGATTCGAAGGACTCGCCGGCCGCCGCGGCCGAGATCAACACGTCACTCACCTCCACCCACCCGGCGCCCGAGGCGACCCGGTCCAGGTCCTCGGCGGAGCGGCCCAACGCGCCGCTCACCGCGGCCAGCACGATCCCCGACCGGGCGGCACTCGCCAGGAGCGCCCAGCGCGCCCCGCCGGGCATCACCGTGACTGCCACCCGGCAGGCGAGGGCACGATCGACGTCCGGCAGTGTGGCGACGCCGAGGACGACGGTCTCCGCGGTCCCCACCGAGTTGACCAGGTCCTCCGGCGCGGCGCCCGATCCCGCCCGCCCGGCCAGGTGGTCGTGCCCGGCCACGGTGACCGGTATCCCCCGACGCAGTCCCGACCAGACGGCGCCCGACGCCGAAATGCGGCCCATGGCGCCGCCCGCGGGCGACACCAGCGCGAACACGTCCGGCGCCACCCCGATCGCCTGTGCCACCTCAGGCAGGTAACCAAGCGAAGCGACGTCGTAGGCCCCCGTACGTGCCGCGAGCGAGAATTCCGTCGCCGCCGACCCCGTCAGGGCGTGTAGGGCCAGCTCCGGTACGCCCAGCCAGCGGGCGACCGCCCCCACCCCGTGGTCGACCAACCAGCCCAGCTTGGCGACGCTCGACACGGTGCGCAGCCGCTGGCCGATCAGCCGATCCAGGTCCGGTCCGAACTCTCGGTGCAGCTGGCCCACGACCTCGGCCCCGCGTGGGTCATTCCACGCGATGATGGGCGCCATCGGCCCGCCATCTCGGTCGAGGGGGGCGCCGCTCTCGGCCATCCCGGCGATGCCGACCGCCACCACCGACCGCAGGTCCCGCTCGGTGCCCACGTCGCCGATTGCCCGGCCGACGGCGCCGACCAGCGCCCCGACCGACATCTCGCCTCGGTCGAACGGCGTGGCGGTCGCGGCCGACCCCCAGACCCGCCCGCCGGCGTCCATCAAGAGCGCCTTGATGCGGCTGGTGCCCAGATCGAGGCCCAGCAGCAACCCCGGCGGTGGCGTCAGATCTCCCAGACCACTCAGACTCCCAGGCGTCTCAGACCCGGTCGGCCTTGATGGCGTCCGCCTCGCCGGTCGTCAGGCAGCGCCCGGTCGGCAGGTCGAACTGCCAGCCGTGCAGCTTGCAGGTCAGCACCTCGCCCTCGACCGAGCCGAAACGGGTCAGGTCGCCCTGGAGGTGCGGGCAGCGCCGCGGCATCCGCCAGCCGTCGATCTGGCACCACTCTTCCTCGTCGCGCACCCGGCGATTCGCCCGGATGACGGCAGCGGGCGCGCCCGGCGCGGCACCCATCGTGTCGGCCGCCGCCCACGACTCGGCGTAACGGAGCCGCTCCTCGGAGAGGCACTTGAAGAACGTATAGATGTGCTCGTTGTACGCCCCGTCGCGGCCGGCGGCGAAGCGCAGCGACAGGAACAGTCCGTTGACCCAGTCGGCGCAACGCTCCCGGATGCACGCCTCCATGACCCCGGGCTCGATCCGGAAGCGGTACGCGCAGTGCTCGCCGTCGTGGCGCCGGACCTGGCGGGCGGGGAAGTCGATCACCACGCCCACGTCGCCGGTTTCGAGCAGCACCGCCGCCCCGACGTTGGCGCACAGCCGGTCGCCCTCGGCGAGCAGCGGCCCCCACCAGCGCTGCAGCTCCTCCACGATGTCGATGTCACCCGGCCGGGGCCACGACGACCGGGCGGCGTCGATGACCGGCCGCCGCCGGGCCCGATACGCCTCCAAATACCCCCGCTTGTCCCGGAAGGGGGCCATCAACTGGTCGTCGGGGGCGGGCTGGACGACCCGGCATTCGCCGTCCGCCAGCGTCACCACCGTCCCCGGTACGACCAAGTGGGCGTTGGTATGGCCCTTCTGCGCGAGGTAGTCGAGAAACACCGTCTGGTCGGGGAAAGGGTTCGTCTCGTCCGCGTCCAGGTCGTTGTGACCGAAGAGGCCGTCGTCCAGGAAGCACGGGGGCCCGGCGCAGGGGAACAGGGAAGCAGCGTTTACCTCTTGCGCGAACAGGCGCGCTCGGTCCATCCCCCGGATCCGCTTCTGGCGGCCGGCTTCGGCTTTGGCCTCGGGCGCCATGTCGTAGACGACCGGGTACCAGATCGCCCCGGAGAACTGGAGGAAGTGGGCGTCGTACGGCCCGAAGCGCCGGATGGCGTCGAGGTCCCGAGGCCGGGCGTCGTTTTGGTCGAGCAGTCGGGCGGTCCCGTCGTCGACCGCCAAGGCGGAGTCGCCGAACGGGCCGTCGGAGGGGCCCACCGCGGTTGCGGCCATGACCCGCAGCCCGTCGAGGTCGACGGTCACCCCGTTCGGCAGCGTCTCGAAGCGTGAGAAACCGAGGTCGGTGAGCTCCCGACGCAGTTCGCCGAGGGGAAAATCGGGCAACAGCACCGTCGCCGCCCGGGAGACCCGGGCTGCGAGGAACTCAGGATCGAAATGGTCCTGATGCAGATGCGACACGTACAGGTAGTCCGGCGAAGCGATGGCCTCGATGTCGAGGTCCTCGTTGGTCGGGAAGGGAAACCAGGACGCGAAGTACGCCGGGTTGAACCAGGGATCGCACAGGATGCTCCCGACGGCCGTCTCGACATACAGCCCGGCGTGCCCGATGAAGGTCACCCTCATGGCCCGCCGCCCGCAATCAGCACGATCTTGCCCAGCTTGGCTCCTTCGGCGAAGCGAGCGTAGGCCGACGGGGCCTCGTCGAGGGGGTAGGTGGCGGCAATGGGAACCCGGATGAGTCCTTGGGTCACCAGGGGCAGCACCTGCGATTCGATCCGGCGGGCGGCGTCGGCTTTCTGCTCCAGCGGCCGGCTGCGAAGGGTCGACGCCATGATCCGGCCTCGCACGGACATGAGGACGTGCAGGTTGATCCGGGCCTCCGCACCGGCGCCCACGCCGATTATGACGATGCGGCCGCCCGGCGCCAGCGACGCCAAATCGGCCTCGATGTTGGGCGCGCCGATCAGCTCCAGCACGACGTCGAACGGGCCCGCGGTACCGAAGCCGTCCGGGGCGATGGCCGTGACACCCGGGGCCAGCGCCTCGACCGTGCGACGCTGGTCGGGGTTGCGGACGGTTGCCACGATTCGGGCGTGGACGGCGCCGGCCAACTGGACGCCGGCACTTCCGACCCCACCGGCTGCGCCGTGGATGCATACCCGGGCGCCCGGGCCGAGTTCGCCCTGCGTGAACAGGGCGTCGTGCGCCGTGGTGAACGCCTCCGGGAAGCCACCCGCCTCCGCCCACGGCATCGAGTCGGGGATGGGCATTGCCAGTCGCTCGTGAATCACCGCCAACGACGCCTGAGCACCACCGCCGACCACCGCCATGACCCGGTCGCCCGGCCGGAAACGGCGGGCGCCCGGGCCGTTGGCCACGACTTCGCCCGCCAGCTCGAGTCCGAGGATGTCCGGCGGCGAACCGGGCGGGGCCGGGTAGACGCCCTTGGCCTGGAGAAGGTCGGCGTTGTTCACCCCGGCGGCGTGAACCCGAACGAGGATCTCGCCCGCTCCGGCGACCGGGTCGGGCCGTTCCTCGACCACCGGCACGCCGCCATTCGCCCCGGTCGTGACGACGGCCTTCATCTGCGCCAAGCTACCGCAGCGGTGTTCCGCCCCCCGTGGAACCG
>JAUTXN010000220.1 GCA_030838045.1 Acidimicrobiaceae bacterium | reverse complement strand
TCTCGTTGGCGCTCACCCGCTGGCCGGCCAGGTCGATCACCTCGCGCACGGTGCTCAGAAACGCCAGCCGCCCCGCCGGTGAGGTAAGAGAGCCGTAGTTGTCCCACATCTCGGCCTTGGCCTCGTCAACGCGCAGGCCGAGGCGACGCAACCGGGCACCCAACGCCATCAGCAGAGCGCGCGGCCGGGCGCTGAGTACGAGGGGGAGCACGAACTCCGCTCCCGGGACGGCCACGGCCCGTAGGAGTGGGGTCACCTCCTTGCCGAGCCCGCCGCTCGCGACCAGAACCAGGCGCTGGCACCGCTCGGGGAACTGGTACGCCACCTGCATGGCGATCCCGCCGCCGAAGGAGTGGCCGACGAAGGTGGCCTGTTCAAGGCCGAGAGCCACCAGGAGATCCCGGATGCTGCTGGCGTGGGCGCCCAGCGAATAGTCACCCCGTGGTTTGGCCGACTCGCCGTGGCCCAGCAGGTCTACGGCCAACACGGTGTGGCGGGTGGCGAGACGGGGCGCCACCAGCCGCCAGGTGGCGGAACTGCTGGCCAGCCCGTGGATCAGTACGATCGCCGGTCCCTCGCCGGCCAGGCGGTAGCCCATCTGCTGGCCGTTGATCGTGAGATGGCGCACGTCGAAGCCCGTCATGCCGACCGCTCCCGGCTGAGTGCTCCTGCCAGGGCGCCGCTCTGCACCAGCTGGCCCACGGCTCGCTCGACCTCCGACGCGAAAATGAGCCGGGTCGCCTCGCCCCCGGTGATCCGGAACCCTTCGAAGGCCGTCGCCAGCGCCTCGGCCGTGGTCTCGTGGCCGAATCCGTCGCCGGCTCGGTCGAGCAGCAGGTGGACGACCTCCGCCACGGCCTGAGCCAGGCGGCGGCGCAGGATCGCGGCTGCAGCCGCCGACGTGTCGAGGTCGACTCCGGCATCGTCGAGTGCCAACGACGCATTCAGGAGGCCGGGACTGGCCGCCAGGTACACGGTGCCCGCACCGTCACCCTGGCGCACGAGGACGCCGGTGCGCAGCAGCTCGGCCAGGGTCCCGGGGCTGCGGCCCCGCAGCCGCTCGGTGACCGCATCGGGCGTCAGCACCTGCGGGGTGTCCTCCGACCACGGCTGGCGGAGACGGTCGCCGAGTCCCAGCCACTCCCGCACGGTGACGTCGTCGTCGCCGTGACTGACCAGGTCTCGGATCGCCGAGAGCTGTAGTCCCCGGTCCTGGAGCTCGCCGATCAACCGGAGTCGATCGACGTGGCCCGGGCCGTACAGGGAGATCCGGCCCTGCCGAGGCGGGCGAGGCAGGACGCCCTTGGTCTGGTACAGCCGGATGGTGCGGCTCGGCACGCCGGTGACGGCGGCCAGCTGGTCGATGGTGTAGGACTCCGGGACGGCGGTGACGCTCACCCGACAACTGTAACTGTTACAACGCCGGATGTCATCATCGGGGCTAACGCGCATATTGTCCGACTCGCTGGATCTGAGTGATTCGTCTAAGATTCGCGGCTGAGAGCTACGAACGCTCCGGAAAATGAGGATTCACCATGAAGTCGTGGCACGTCGCTCGTCGAATGGGAATGGTCTTGGTGGCCGTGGCAGTTCCGGCCAGCACGCTGGTGTACACGGCTCCCCCGGCCGCGGCCGACACCATCACCTGCGTCGTGACCGCGGTTCGACGCCCGCCGGAAGTTCCGAGCTCGCAGCAGGATGTCACCGTGACCGCGTCGGCCGGGCTGCAATCCATCACGAATGGCGCCGTCAGCAACGGCACCATGTTCGCACCCAACTTCGCGGGCAATCCCACGTCGGTCGTCGTGACCGCGACCAAGTGGGACGAAAGCCAGCGCACGATCTGGTCGTTCGACGCGACGGACACGACCGGCTTCACCCAACACTGCGTCTGACCCCGGCACTGGGTCGGGGCCTGCTGCTGACACTGCTGACACTGCTAACGGTGCTGACACTGGGCGCGACCCTTGGTTGCTCGGCGTCGGCGACCTCCACGACGACGACGACCGTCGGCCCGACCGCAACGAGTCGGTCCTCCCCGGCGGCCGCAAGCAGCACCAGCACCAGCCGCCCGCAGGCCACCACGACGACCGCGGCCTTCAGGTTCTGATCGGGCCCTCGGACTCGCTCGGAAACAGTCGGTGGCATGCCCGGCCCTGTTCCTTGGCCTGATACATGGCGGCGTCGGCGTGACGCAGAAGGGTGCTGGGATCGGCGTCGCCTCCCGCAACCGAGATGCCCACGCTGGCGCCAACCGACACCCGCACACCACCGGGTAGGTCGAACGGCTCCTTCAGGGCCGTCTGGATCCGCTCTGCGATCACGACGGCTTCGGGTGCGCCGGCGAGGTCGTCGGCCACCAGCACGAACTCGTCGCCGCCCAAGCGGGCGAGGGTGTCGGAGTCGCGGACCAACTCGTTCAGTCGGGAAGCGGCCGCCTGCAGGAGCTGATCGCCCTGGTCATGGCCGAAGGCGTCGTTGATGCCCTTGAAACGATCGAGGTCGAGGTACAAGACCGCCACCATCCGCCCCGAACGCGTCGCACGGGCCAGCGCCACGGTGAGTCGATCGAGCAGCAACCGGCGGTTGGCCAGGCCCGTCAGGGGATCGTGCAAGGCGAGGAACGTCAGTTGCTCGACCGAAGCCCGGCGTTGGGTGATGTCGAGCATCTGATTGATCAGGTACTGCTGGGGTCCGTCGCCGGCAACCATGCTGGCTTGGAGCTGGACCCAGATCCAATGACCTTCCGCGTGACGGAACCGCTTCTCGGCGCTGTAGCTGGTGGCTTTCCCGGCTTGGAACCGGGCCAGGGCGGCCTGGTCGGCGGCCAGGTCGTCGGGATGGCTGAGCTGGGCGATCGACCGGCCTTCCAGCTGGCTCTGCGTGTAGCCCAGCAAGTCGGCCAAGGCCTGATTGACCCGCAGCAACCACCCTTCCGACGATGCCTGGATGCTGGTCAACGCCATGCCGATCGGGGCATTTTCGAACGACAGCCGGAACTGCTCGCTGGCCTGGCCGAAGGCCAGTTCCGCCAGCTTGCGATCCGTCACGTCCCGGATGTTGAACACCAGGCCCCGGATGGACACGTCGGCCAGCAGGTTGCTGGTCGTCATCTCGAGCCAGCGCCATGAGCCGTCACGGTGCTGGGCCCGCAACTCGGTCTGCGGATGGGAGGCCGGGGAGAAGCGCGCCAGTCGGAAGGCGTCGATGAGCAGTTGGCGGTCCTCGGGATGGATCAGATGTCCGTCGAAGGTGGTGAAATCTGAGGGGGCATACCCGAGGATTCGGGTGATCGAGGGGCTGACGTACAGGGCCCGCCCGGTGGCGTCAACCACAATCGTGAGATCGTGGGAGTTGCGCACGAGGGCGCGGAAGTGGGCTTCGCTCCCCGCCACGTGATCCAACGTGGCGCCCGCCACGGCGGCCATGAAGGCCGCCAGCCGATGCTCCTCCTCCCCGAAGGTGCCGGCCACGTCCCGGTGGGTGGCGTAGAAGCAGGCGATCACCTTGCCCCCTCGGGTGATGGGGGCGCACAGCGCGGAGCGCACCCCGGACAGCACCAAGCTGTCGCCGACGTGGTCACCGAGACCCGGGGAGGCGGTCACGACCTGGCCACTGGCGATCGCCTGGTTGACGAGCGGACCGCTGAGGTCGTCCACCGTTTCACCCGAGGCGCTTGTGACCTCGACGGCTTCACTGTCTCGGACCTCGAAGGTGTAGCAATGCTGGGCCCGCAGCACGACTGGGACGGCATCTTGCAGCGCCTGGCGGACCGCGTCCAACGAGGTGGCGGCCGCGACGGCCCTCCCGGCGTTCAGCAGGGCGGCAAAGCGGTCGTTGCGCGCCAGGCTCGGGGGCTCGTGATGCTCCGATGGCAGCCCTGGGTGGTATGCCGGACCGTCGACCCGGTCCCGGCCGGCGTCGCCCTCGACACTGGCCCCGACACCGCCGGCCCCGACACCGCCGGCCCCGACACCACCGGCCCCGACTCCAGCGTCGCCCGCGCCTCCTCCGGCCGCACCCGGCCGCTCGGGCACCGCCAGTTCGGCCAGCGATCGTTCGCCGGCCCGGTGGTCGGCGAGCGCGCCGGGCCACCCCAACATCAGCCCCAGCCGGCCGCGTGCCGCCAGACTCTGCGCCTCCTCGTGAGACGCCTCCTGGCTCCTTGCCACCTCGATCGACCGGTCGAGGAGCCGGCGGGCCCGGCCCGCGTGGCCGTCGGCGGCAACCGAAAGCGCCCGCTCACGAAGCGCGTGGGGCAGGTTGTTGCGATAGCTGCGCGCCATGTGGCACGCCGCCCGCGTGGCCACACGGCGGCGCCGGCGCAGCGCCCGTTGCCCGGCCAACCCCGGCGGCAGGCTCTCGATCTGAACCCGCAGGGCCGTCGCCAACCAGGGGGAGATCGGGGCCGCGTACTCCTGGCGGAGCCGGGCTCGTCGAATCTCCTGGCGGGCCCGGTCGAGGACCGCGACCGCGGCGGTGGGCTGGTCCTCGCTCAGCAAGCGCAGCGCCTCGGCCAGGCGGACCTCGGTGGCGGTGTGGACATCCTCGTTGCTCCGGCCCAACTCGGCCGCGACCAACGCTTGGGGGACATGGCCGTTGGTGGCCCGGGACCAGCCACTCAAGGCGATCCCCGCCGAGGCCTGATCGCCGATCTCACTGGCCTCGGTATGGAGCTGGGCGCTGATCAGGGCGGCCCGAGACAGCTCGCCCAACCGGTAGTGGGCGAAGGCGGCGTGCCAGGTCGCGGTGTTCATCTCCCATTGGTCGCCGGTCCGGGCCAGCAGGCTCACCGCTTCCTCACAGCGAGCCAGTGACTCCCGGTATCGGGACGCGGCGTAGAGCACCACACCGAGGAAATGCAGCGATTGGCCTTGACCCCAGACATCACCCAACTCGGTCCGGATGGCAAGCGACCGGTGGGCATAGTTGATGCCCCGCGAG
Source organism: Acidimicrobiaceae bacterium (assembly GCA_030838045.1). GTDB lineage: Bacteria > Actinomycetota > Acidimicrobiia > Acidimicrobiales > Palsa-688 > JALYXV01. Next base: position 3,354 of record JAUTXN010000220.1, on the reverse strand, counting down.
TACCAGGGGATCATCGTCATCACCGGGGCGTGTTCGGAGTACGCCTGGGCGAGTTCGGGCGATGGCGGGAAATGCTCGGCCAGGTTCATCCCCTGCAGGTGCGACCAGCCGCACGCGATCATGCCGCTGCGGAACCAGTAGGCATACGTGAGCCGGCTGTACAAGCGCATAGCCAGGGTCTCGGACTCAGTCGGGGGACGCGAGCTGCGACCGACGAGGGAGGGAATCACGGTGTGGGCCACCTGGACGATGAGCGCCCACAGGATTCCCGGAAGGAAGCCGATGGTGCGCTTCGGGACCCGGCGGCCAAGCTGGCGCAAGGCCCCTTCGAGCAACCGGCAGGCCTCGCCCTGGGCACCCCGGCGAAACGCCACGTCGCCCAGCTTGCCTTCGAGCGCGGCCCGTCGGACCGGATCGTCGGTGATCTCCAGCGCCTCCGCCAGGTGGGCCTCGGCGTCGGCGTAGCGGCCCCGCAACGCCAACACGTCGCCCAGCCCCTCGGCCACCCGCGCCTGAATCGAGACGCCGCCCTGTGGGGCGCCCCGGGCGGCCATCAGGTAGTTGGCCTCGGCGATTTCGAGGGCGTGTTGCGCCCGGGCCTGCTCGGCCGCCGCCAGGGCATGGGGCAGCGCCTCGTCGGAACGACCGGCGGCGTCGAAGTGGTAGGCGAGTTCGAAGGCCGAAGCACGTTCCGTCGACGCCGAACCGCCGCCGCCGGCGCCCGCGGCTCGCGCCTGGATCGCCCGGGCCGCGCTCAGGTGCAGCGCCCGGCGCTCGGACGGGTCGAGGCGGTCGAGCACCACTTCGCGGAGCTTGTCGTGCAAGAAACGGGCCCGACCGGCGGCTCCGTCGACCCAGAGAATGTGCCGCCGGAGCGCATCACCGAGTCCCGCCCCGGCGTCGTCGGCCGACAAGCCGCTGAGGCCGATCGCCAGGTCCAGGTCGAACTCCTTCCCGAGGGTGGCGCCCAGCTCCAACAGCCGCAGGGCATGATCGGACAGCCGGTCGAGGCGCCGGGCAAGGAACAGCGCGGCCCGACGTGACGCCTGGACCTCGCCGTGCGACGACGGATCGAGTGCCCAACCGCTCTGCGTTCGGATCAAGGCGCCGCATTCGACCATGCCGTGCAGGACCGCCTGGGCCATGAAGGGGCTGCCTTCGGAGAGCCGGCTGACCGTCGCCACCGCATCTGCAGGCACCTGGCCGGCCATTGATTCGACCAGGTCGATCACCTCGGCGGGCGCCAGCGGCGGGAGCACCACGTCGAGGTCGGCGTGCATCGAGCGCAATGGGTTGTCCGGAGACACCTCGTCGGAGCGGAACGACACCACGACCGTCACCCGACGGCCCGACCGGGGGCGGCGCCGGTGCCATTGCGAGATGATTCGGGCGATCACCGTGGGCGCCCACTGGCAGTCATCGAGGACCACCAGGGCGGGGTGGTCGGAGGTTCCGAGGGCGTCGAGAAAGGCGGCCAGCGCCGACACGCTGCGGGCCTCGCCGTATGCCGCGGGGAGAGCGGCGTCGGAGTCGGTCGCCAGCATCGGGGCCAGGCGGGGCAGCGCCCCGGCCACCGGTTCGGCGAACACGCCCAGGCGACCCCGAAGCCGTGCGGCCAACGTCGGGTCAGCCGCCGCGGCCTCGACGACGCCGGCCGCCACGCCATCGAGCAGCTGGAAGGGCCGCCGGGCGCCCTGGTCGACTCCTTGGCCCGCCAGCACCCAGAAACCGCGTTCGGTCGCCCGCCGGGCCAGTTCGTCGAGCAGCCGGCTCTTTCCGCTTCCCGACTCGCCTTCCACGACGGCCAACCCACCGAGGCCGGACGCAGCCGCGTCGAGCAGCTGTACCAGATCGCCAAGCTCGCGGGCGCGGCCCACGAAGGCCGGGTCGGCCAACGTCGTGCGGCGGTCCGACCGGCCGACCACGACTGCCGGGTCGGTGATCCCGTCCCGCCGGGCGGAAGCGATCGATTCGACATCGCTCGACACCGCGGCGGCCGACTGGTAGCGCTCCGCGGGGTCCTTGCGCAGCAACCGCTCGACCACCTCGGCGACCGATTTGGGGACCCGGGCGGCGGCGGTGCGGAGATCGGGCGCCGGCAGGACCAGGTGTTGGCGCAGCACCGCGCTCAGCTGGGCGGCGTCGAACGGGGGCTGGCCCGCGATGCACTCGAACAGGACCACACCGAGTGAGTACAGGTCCGAGCGCTCGTCGACCGGTAGGTCGAGCAACTCGGCTTGCTCGGGCGAAACATAACGCGCCGTACCGAGCGCCTGGTCATGGAGGGCGGGATCGAGCCAGGCGCGACGGGCCAGGCCGAAGTCGATCAGCGTGGCGTACCCGATGCCGGGCTCGGGGCTGAGCATGATGCTGGCCGGCTTGACGTCGCGGTGCAGCGCCCCGAGTTCGTGGGCGTCGTGCAGTTGGGCCAGCACGTCACTCGCCACGGCGAGCGTCTCGTCAACGGTCAGAGGACCGGAGGCCAGCCTGGTCTCCAGCGTGTGGCCGGGAATGAACCGCTGCGCCAGCCAGAAGAATCCATCTTCGACGCCCGAGGCCAGGAGCAACGGCGCCGCGCCTCCGTGCGACCGCCCGAGTGCCGTCGCGTCCCGCTGGAGGCGGGCGGCGGTCGCCGCACCGAAGGCGGCCAGCGGGGCCCGACGGACGACGACGAACTCGCCCGCCCCGACCGTGTCCTCGGCCAGCACCGTCTCGACGCCGGCGGCCGCCTTGAGGACCCTCCGTGACCGGTAACGGCCGCCGAGCAGGACTTCGGGGCCGGTGAGCGACGACGACGACAGGGGGCTCACCCTCGGTCGACCCGCACCGGCCGGCGTTTGCGCCCGGCCGGAGTACAGGTGCAACCCTCGCCGCGTCGGTCGATCGGTCGGACGCGACGCCTGCGGTTCACCACCGGTACCGTCGACCACTCAGGCCCGCGACTGAAGGACGGATGGGAAGTTGGCCCAGGTTGGCCCCGGTTGGCCATTCGTCTCCGAGCCAGGCCGAGGCCCCTGAGCCGGGCCTCAGGTTCTAGCCTGGCGCCGTGGCTGTTCCTACCCCCCTCGGGCCGGTCGAGCCGCTCCACCGGCGGGTCATGGCCGCCCGCCTCGATTTCGAACTGCGCCCGCTGCGTTACCTGGGCGCAGCCATGTTGGCCCTGGGCGCCGCACTCCCCCACCTGCCGGGCAACCCCGGCCTCCCCTGCCCCTTGCGCTCGGTCACGGGCGTCCCCTGTCCCTTCTGTGGCCTCACCACGAGCGTGAAGGCGGTGTTGCGGGGCGACAGCCACGGCGCCTGGGCGGCCAACCCCTTCGGTCTCGTACTCGTCGTCCTGGCCGTCTTGGTCGCGGT
>JAUTXN010000185.1 GCA_030838045.1 Acidimicrobiaceae bacterium | reverse complement strand
GTCGAGCTGTCCGAGGACCGGGCGGTCGCGGCTTGGCAGCTGCTCGCCGTTGCACCCATCGGGAGCCTCGACAAGCAGCGCCTCCTGGGCATCGACGACCATGCCGAACGCCTCCGGGCACTGCAGGAGTTGGCGGAGGAACAAGCGGTATTGCTCGCCTACCGTCTCAAACAGGAATAATGGTGTCGCAACAGCCCCGAAGCGCCCGAGATGAGGTGGTTTTGGCAGTACCTCGAGACACCAAGAAGTCGGGCAAGGACGAGAGTCTGCCGGCTGAGTTCAAAGAGCTCATCGACCTGATCGTCACCTATGCCAAGCAGCAGACGATCGATCCCCTCAAGCTGTTGCTGCGCTGGGTCGCCTTCGGTGTGGCCGGGGCGCTGATGATCAGTCTCGGCTTCCTGCTCGCCGGGGTGGGCCTGTTGCGGGCCCTTGAGAGCGAGGCATTTTTCCGTCGCCACCTGGGCGGCAACTGGTCGTGGGTGCCGTACCTGATCACGGTGATATTCCTGGGCGCGGTCATCGGGCTCATGGTGCGCCGCATTTCCCACGGGCCCGGGAGCGAGGAGCGCTGATGGCGAAAAAGTCCAAGCCGCCGGTGACCAAGGCCGACATCGAGGCCAAGCTGCGCGACATCAAAGGTGACGCGGACGAGGCGGTCGAGGGCGCCAAGCCGATCGTGGAAATCGCAGCCATCGGTGGGGTGATCCTGCTGATCCTCCTGGCCTACTTCCTTGGTCGGAGGAAGGGGAAAAAGAAGACCACGGTGGTCGAAATCCGTCGCGTATGAGCTGGCTCATCCGGCTGGGCATACGGCGTGGGTGGCGCAACGGGGTCGTCAATGGCAATAAGGCGTGGCTGTATGCCGGTGCCGCGGCGCTCCTTCTGCGGATGCTGGGGCGCGCCTTCTCCAAGGAGGAGTCTGTGGTGTACCGCGAGGTGCTCCAGGCGGGAGAACGCATCGTTATCACCCATGAACCTCGGGTCTGAGTGATTCCATCGGCGACAATGGAGCGGTGAAAGTCCTTCTCCGCAATCCGAGGCGCGAAGTGGAAGTGGCTGCCCCGGTGCGGGTGCATGCGCTCCTCGACCGCCTTGGCATCAACCGCGAGTCAGTCCTGGTCATCGTGGGCGACACCCTCGTCACTGGCGACGCCTTGTTGTCCGACGACGGCACCGCAGTCGAGATCCGACCCGTGATATCGGGTGGCTGCGGTGGCCTGCTGGGGTTGGGCGGCGGCCTGCGGGGGTTGGGGGGCGGCCTGCTGGGGTTGGGCAGCGGCCCGCTGGGGCTGGGCGGCGCGGGGTGAAGTGCCGGGTGTGCCGGGAGCCGGCCGTCATCGAGGTCCGACGCCACAACGCCGGCTTCTGTCAGCCGTGCTTCCTCAAGCACTGTCGGGACCAGGTGACACGGGCCATCGACGACTTCGAGATGATGAGTCCGACGGATCGGGTCCTTGTGGCGGTGTCCGGAGGCAAGGACTCGTTGGCCCTCTGGGACATCCTGCTGGCCCTCGGGTACCAGGTCGACGGCCTGTATCTGGGTCTCGGGATTGGGGAGTACAGCGGAACCTCGGGCACCTTCGCCCGGGACTTCGCCGCCGGCCGAGGCCTGAAGCTGATCGAGGTGGACATACCGTCGGAGTTCGGCTTCGACATCCCCACCGGCGCCCGGGCGGCCAAGCGTGCCCCCTGCTCGGCGTGCGGTCTGTCGAAGCGCCACTTGTTCAACCAGGCGGCCGTGGACCACGGGTACGACGTCGTGGCGACCGGGCACAACCTGGACGACGAGGCGGCGGTGCTGTTCGGCAACGTTCTGCGGTGGGAGACGGGGTACCTGGGACGTCAGGCGCCCGTGTTGCCCGGCACTCACGGTTTCGTGCGCAAGGTCAAGCCGCTCGTCCGCATGGGGGAGCGGGAGATGGCGGCGTACTGCGTCTTGTCCGGGATCGACTACATGGTCGAGGAATGCCCGATGGCGGTCGGCAACAAGCACCTGGGCTACAAGGACGCGCTCAACCAGATCGAGGTGCAGTCACCGGGGACGAAGGCGGCGTTCTACTTCAGCTTCCTCGACCGGGTGTCGCCTCTGTTCACAGGGATCGCCGAAGAGGAACGTGAGGGGTTGCAGCCCTGTTCGGGTTGCGGGTCTCCGACCACGGGGGAGTGGTGCGCCTTCTGCAAGCTGGTGGCCAAGGCGGCCCCGGGGGCGGCGGGTCCATCGGCCGGGGCGGACGCGGGTGCCGGCGCGGTCGGCGCGGGCGCGGTTGCGTCGGCTGCGCTCGGCGCGGGCGGGGTTGCGTCGGGCGCTGGCGGGGGCGCGGTTGCGTCGGCTGGGGCTGGGGCTGGGGCTTCGGCTGGTGCGGGCGCGGGCGCGGTTGCGTCGGCTGGATCATTGGACAGACCGGCGAACTCAGGGTGACCGGGCCAGTGGGGGAGGACGAGTCGCCGCCGGTCCGATCTCCGGCGGCTGACGACGGGCGGCCATTCGTCGTGGGCGACCGGGTCATGCTGCTCGACAGCAAGGAT
>JAUTXN010000184.1 GCA_030838045.1 Acidimicrobiaceae bacterium | reverse complement strand
GGACGTCGAGGGGCAGTTCCTACGACGGGATGGGGAAAAGGGGGACCGTTTCGGGGCCACGTTGGTCGCCCTCGACGGCCGCCGCCTGGCGACGGGCAAGGACTTCGGTGAGGACGGGCGGGTCACCAGCGCTGCCGTTTTGGTGCTGGATGAGGGCGGCGCTACTGGTGTCGCTTCCCGGCTGGACGGTGCCGCCTTCTCGGTGCGCTCGGTCGAAGAGAAGCCCTATCGGCGCTCGCCGTACCCGCCGTTCATGACCTCGACCCTGCAGCAGGAGGCGGGCCGCAAGCTGCGCTTCCCGTCGCAGCGCACCATGCGCGTGGCCCAGGACCTGTACGAGCAGGGTTACATCACCTACATGCGGACCGACTCCACGACGTTGTCGGACCAGGCGCTCGACGCCGCCCGGGCCCAGGCCCGGTCGCTGTACGGACCGGCGTATGTCCCGGACAAGCCCCGGCGCTACGACAAGAAGGTGAAGAACGCCCAGGAGGCCCACGAGGCCATCCGTCCCTCGGGTGAGACGTTCCAGACACCGGAGCAGACCCGATTGTCGGGGGACATGTTCCGGCTGTACGACCTGATTTGGAAGCGGACGGTGGCGTCGCAGATGGCCGACGCCCGGGGCCAGAGCATGCAGGTCAGGTTGGGCGCCCGGTCGTCGTCGGGCGAGGACGCGGAGTTCGCGACCAGCGGGAAGACGATCGAGTTTCCCGGGTTCCTGCGGGCGTACGTGGAAGGGTCCGACGACCCCGACGCGGCGCTCGACAACCAGGAAGTCCGCCTGCCGGTACTGGTGGTGGGCGATGCCCTGTCCGCCTCCGAGCTGGCCCCCCGGGGCCACGCCACCCAGCCCCCCGCTCGCTTCACCGAGGCGTCGCTGGTGAAGGCGCTGGAGGAGATGGGGGTGGGGCGGCCCTCGACCTACGCGTCGATCATCGAAAACATCCAGGCCCGGGGTTATGTCTGGAAGAAGGGCACGGCGCTGATCCCGTCGTGGATCGCGTTCGCGGTCGTGGGGCTGCTGGAGCAGCACTTCTCGCACTTCGTGGACTACGGGTTCACGGCGCAGATGGAGGAGGACCTGGACGGCATCGCCAACGGGTCCGAAGAGACGATCCCGTGGCTGCAGAAGTTCTATTTCGGTGATGCCACGAGCGACCAGCGGGAGATCCAGGCGGGGCTGAAGCTGATGGTGCACGACCAGCTGGCCGAGATCGACGCCCGGGAGGTCAACTCGATCCCGGTGGGCGACGGGATCGTGGTCCGGGTGGGCAAGTACGGGCCGTACATCCAGCAGGGCGAGAGCCGGGCCCAGGTGCCCGAGGATCTGCCCCCCGACGAGCTGACCGTGGAGCGGGCCGAGGAGTTGCTGGGTGCCGGGTCCAACGACCGGGTCATCGGTGTCGATCCCGCCAGCGGCTTGCCGGTACTCGCCCGGGCGGGCCGGTTCGGGCCATACGTGCAGCTCGGCGATGGTTCCGCGGAGGGCTCAGGTACGAACGGCAAGTCTGCGGGCGCAGGCGCGGGCGCTGGCGCGGTGGCGGTGGCCGTCAAGCCCAAGACCCAATCGCTCCTCGACGGGATGACGCTGGACACCGTCACGCTGGAGGAGGCGCTGCGGTTGCTGTCGCTGCCCCGGGTGGTCGGCCTCGACGTGGATGGCGAAGAGGTCGTGGCGACCCACGGGCGGTACGGGCCGTACCTGAAGAAGGGCGCCGAGTCCCGGTCGCTGGTCAACGACGGCCAGCTGTTCACGGTGACCTTGGACGAGGCCCGGGCGATGTTTGCCCAGCCCAAGCCGGGGCGATCGGCGCGCACGTCGGCGTCGCTTCGGGAGCTGGGGCCCGATCCCGCCAGCGAGCAGCCGGTGTCGGTGAAGGAGGGGCGTTTCGGGCCGTATGTGACCGACGGCATCACCAACGCGTCGCTCCGCAAGGGCGACACGGTGGAGGGCGTCACGCTCGAGCGGGCGGCCGAGCTGCTGGCCAACCGGCGGGAAGCGGCCCCACGGCCCCCCCGGGCCCGGAAGGTCGGCGGAGCGGGCGCGAAGAAGGCACCAGTCAAGAAGACGGCGGCCAAGAAGGCGGCCGGTACCGTCAAGAAGTCGGCGGGCGCGGCGAAGAAGTCGGCGGGCGCGGCGAAGAAGTCGGCGGGTGCGGCAAAGAAGGCCCCGGCCAAGAAGGCCACCGGCGGTCCGTAGGTCGTGGGTTGATGACCACTCTCGACGAGGCCCGGGCGGTGGCGCTGGCGCTCCCCGAGGTGGCTACCCAGGACCATCATGGAATCGACTCGTTCCGGGTGCGGGGCAAGATCTTCGCCAGTGTTCCCGACGATGACCACATCCGGGTCATGGTCGACGAGGACGATACGAACGCCGCCGTGGCCGAGTATCCCGAGCTGTGTGCGCCGTTCTACTGGGGTTCCCGGCTGGCGTGTGTGGTCGTCACTCTGGCGCCCGCTTCGCCGGAGCTCGTGCGGGAGTTGCTGACCGAGGCATGGCGGCGCAAGGCGCCGAAGAAGCTGCTGGCCGAGCTCGACGGCCGTGGTTAGTCAGAACCCCCGACCCGCCAACAATCGGGCGGCTTCAGAGCCGTTCCTCCTCGTCATCGGCTCCACCTCACTAGCCTCACGCCCGTGGCGGATCCGCCCTCTCCAGAACCTGCACTAGCTGCATCACGTTCATGGGGCCGGACTCGTGGGGCTCCCAGCGCGGTCCAGCGTTAGACGGTGCCCATCGGTCGGTTCATCGCGTTCGAGGGTGGTGAGGCCTCGGGCAAGTCGACTCAGGCGGCCCGGCTGGCGTCCGCGCTGGGTGCTGTGCTGACCAGGGAACCTGGGGGCACCGAACTCGGTCAGCACATCCGGGAGCTGGTCCTCGGGGCGGGGGTTGCTGAGGGCGTCGACGTGCGAGCCGAGGCGTTGTTGCTGGCCGCTGACCGGGCGCAGCACGTGGCGTCGGTGATCCGCCCGGCGCTGGTATCGGGAAGGGACGTGGTCACCGACCGCTATGCCAGTTCGTCACTGGCCTACCAGGGGTACGGCCGGGGACTGGATGTGGCGGACATTCGGCGCCTCTCCGACTGGGCCAGCGGGAGTCTGTGGCCTGATCTGGTGATTCTTCTCGACGTTCCCGCCGAGGTGGCGCAACGACGGCTGGCCTCGTCCGGGGTGGGGTTGGACCGGCTGGAGGCGGCTGGGGATGAGTTTCACCAGCGGGTGGCGGGCGGATTCCGCGAACTCGCGGCGTCGTGCCCCGAGACGTGGCGGGTCATCGATGGGTCCCGCGCGGTCGACGAGGTGTCGGCCGAGGTGATGGAGGTCGTTTCGGCGTTCTTCGCGGCATAGAAACAACTGATGGCGATGTGTTGTGATGTGTCAGAATCCTGACTGCATGGGTGAGGGTCGGCGGAGGCTCGCCGTAGCCGTGGCTCTGGCAGTTGTCGGTGCCGCCTGCACCGGCGGGGGAGGGGGCAAGGCCGCGCCCCAAACGACCTCGGCCGCACCATCCACGTCAACGACGGCAGGCGTGACAACGACCACGCTCGACCCGA
>JAUTXN010000178.1 GCA_030838045.1 Acidimicrobiaceae bacterium | reverse complement strand
CTGGGTGGCGGGACCGGAGGGGCCCGACGAGCCGCCCGCGCCGCTGCCCGCGGTGTTGTTGGACGTGGGGCTGGAGCTGGCGGGGCCGCTCGTCCCGCCGGATGCACTCGCCCCGGTCGTCGATCCGCCCGACGAGCCCGACGATGCACTGCCGGTAGAACTGCCGGTCGAGCCTCCGCTGGACCCTCCCGTCGACGTCCCGGCCGCGGGGCCGCTGCTGCCGCTGCCCGCGGCGGTCCCGGTACCACTGCCCGACGATGTGCTCGTCACGGCGGCGGGCGCCGGTTGGGGTGCCGGGGCGGCAGTCGGCCCGCTTTTCAGCACGGCAACCAACGCGAGGCTCTCGATCAGTCCTACCACTGCGGCAAAGGTAGGCGATCGAGGGTGCCCAGGCAACCGTTGCGGCCCATCAGCACCGTTCGGCTACCCGAAGCACCGGTCGGCCATCCGAAGACGGTCGGCTTCCCGAAGCACGGTCGGCTTCCCGAAGCACCGGTCGGCTTCCCGAAGCACCGGTCGGCTTCCCGAAGCACCGGTCGGCTTCCCGAAGCACCGGTCGGCTACCCGAAGCACCGGTCGGCTACCCGAAGCACCGGTCGGCTACCCCAACCCGACCTGCCCACTCCGGGCCGCCCCGCCCCCGATCCCACGCCGTCGGTGTGCCCGGCGACACACAACCTCCCCGCCCAGCCAACCGGTCTTACTATGAACAACGCCTTATGTCTGTCCCTCTACACGCGCCGACGTCGAATCCTCCCTCGGGCGCGCGGCACCGGGGGTTCCTCGTCAGCGAACTCATCGACGACCTCCGCCTGGCCCAGGTCTCCCGCTTCCTCGACGACCGAGAGATCGCCCTGCAAAAGCAGAGCCGGGTGTACTTCCAGATCTCCGGCGCGGGCCACGAAGCCCTCCTGCTGGCCTTGGCCCGCCACCTGCGACCGGCCTACGACTGGTTCTTCCCCTACTACCGTGACCGGGCGTTGATGCTCGGCCTCGGCGTCACCCCGACGCAGATCCTCCAGGAGGCCGTCGGCTCGGTCGAGGACCCGTCCAGCGCCGGTCGCCAGATGCCCTGCCACTGGGGCTACAAGTGGCTGAATGTCGTGACCCAGGCCAGCGCCACCGGCGCCCAGTGCCTCCCGGCCGTCGGCTGCGCCGAAGCGGCCCGCTACCTCTCCCGGCGGCGAAATCTGCCCGGCTGCAAGGCCCATGGCGACGAGCTGACCTACGTCTCCCTGGGCGAGGGGGCCACCTCCCAGGGTGAGTTCTGGGAGTCGCTCAACACCGCGTGCACGCTGCACCTGCCCGTCCTCTACATCGTGGCGGACAACGGCTACGCCATTTCCGTTCCGTCGTCGGACCAGTCGCCGGCGCCGATCAGCGAGCTGGTCCGGGGGTTCCGCGGCCTCGACATCCACAAGGTCGACGGGCGGGACTACCTCGCCAGCCGAAAGATGGCGGCCGAGGTCCTGCCCCGGGTCCGCGCCGGCATGGGGCCGTCACTCATCCACGCCATCGTCACCCGGCCGTACTCCCACTCGGCGGCCGACACCCAGAGCAAGTACCGCCCGGCCGAGGAGCTGGACGACGAACGCCAGCACGACCCGATCAAGCTGCTCCGGGAGGAACTGCTAGGAGCCGGACTCCTCACCGAGGAAGAGGCCGACCAGATCCGCGAGGAGGCTCGCCAGACGGTCGCCGACGCGGCCAAGGAGGCGCTGGCCAGCCGTCGCCCCGATCCCGCCACGGTCACCGACAACGTCTATGTCGTCCCCAACGTGTCGCCCGACGCCGAGTCGCGCGACGACGGCCAAGGCGAGGTGGTGGCCTTCGGCGAGGCCATCCGGCTCACGCTGCACGAACAAATGGCCCGTGACCAGCGCATCCGGGTCTTCGGTGAGGACGTCGCCGACGCCCGTGAAGCGGTGCTGGCCAACGTCGAGGGCAAGGGCGGCGTGTTCGGCACCACGTACGGGTTGCAACGGGAGTTCGGCCTGGCCCGCTGCTACAACACGCCGCTGGCCGAGGCCAACATCATCGGCCGGGCCGTCGGGCAGGCCCTGCGGGGACTCCGCCCGGCGCCGGAAATCCAGTTCTTCGATTACATCTGGACCGCCATGCAGCAGATCAAGACCCAGGCGGCCACCATCCGCTGGCGGTCCAACGGGTCGTTCACCTGCCCCATGGTGATCCGGGTCCCGATCGGCGGCTACCTGACGGGCGGCGCGATCTGGCACAGCCAGTGCGGCGAGTCGATCTTCGCCCACATCCCCGGCCTGATCGTCCTCATGCCCTCGCGCACCCGCGACGCCGTGGGCCTGCTGCGCACCGCCTTCCAGTGCAGCGACCCGGTGCTGTTCCTGGAGCACAAACACCTGCTGCGCCAGCCCTACACCAAGGACCCATTCCCTTCGCGGGGCTACCAGATCCCGCTCGGAGTGGCGTCGGTCGTCCAGCCCGGCACCGATCTCACGATCGTCACCTATGGCGCCACAGTCGAGAAGTCCCGCCAGGCTGCGGAGAAGCTGACCGCCGAACAGGGCGCCTCCGTCGAGATCATCGATCTGCGCTCGATCCTCCCCTGGGACAAGGAGATGGTCGCCGAGTCGGTGGCCCGTACCGGACGGGTCCTGGTCGTCCACGAGGACATCTACACCTGCGGCTTCGGCGGCGAAGTGGCGGCATGGATCGGTGAACACTGCTTCGGCGACCTCGACGCCCCAGTGCGGCGGGTCGCGGCCGTCGACACCCACGTGGCGTACGAGCCGACGCTGGAGCACGCAATATTGCCCCAGGTCGGCGATATCGTGGCCGGCGGCCAGGCGACGCTGGCGTACTAAACCATCGGGGGAAAAGGAGGACCGGGTCGTGGCTCAGACGGTTCGCGCAGTGGTGGCCCCCGGGCGGGGCGAGAAAGTCTCGTTGACCGACATCGTCATCCCTGATCCCGGTCCCGGCGAGGCGGTGGTGGCCATCGCGGCGTGCGGGGTGTGCCACACCGACCTCCACTACCGGGAGGGGGCCATCAACGACGACTTCCCGTTCCTCCTCGGCCACGAGGCGGCGGGGACCGTCGATGCCGTCGGTGACGGCGTCACCGGAGTCAGTCCCGGCGACTACGTCGTCATCGCCTGGCGGGCCCCGTGTGGCACCTGTCGATCCTGCCGGAGGGGGAGGCCGTGGTACTGCTTCGCCTCCGAGAACGCCGCCCAGCCGATGACCCTCACCGACGGCACCCCGCTTTCGCCCGCCCTCGGAATCGGGGCATTCTGCGACAAGACACTCGTCGCCGCCAGCCAGTGCGTCCCGGTCGACGCGGCCGCCCGGCCCGAGGCGGCGGGGCTGATCGGTTGCGGCGTCATGGCGGGTTACGGGGCGGCGGTCAACACCGGCGGTGTCTCGCGCGGTGACACGGTCGCGGTCATCGGATGCGGAGGCGTCGGCAACGCGGCCGTCGCCGGCGCCGCCCTGGCCGGGGCCCGCACGATCATCGCGGTGGATGTCGACCCGAGGAAGCTCGACTGGGCCCGGGGCTTCGGCGCCACGCACACGGTCAACGCCAAGGACACGGACCCGGTCGAGGCCATCAAGGCGTTGACCGGCGGGTTCGGCGCCGACGTGGTCATCGAGGCGGTCGGCCGGCCCGAAACGTACCGCCAGGCGTTCTTCGCCCGTGACCTGGCCGGGGTCCTGGTGCAGGTCGGCGTGCCCGCGCCCGACATGACGATCCAACTGCCCATGATCGAGCTCTTCGGCCGGGGCGGCGCCCTCAAGTCCTCGTGGTACGGCGACTGTCTCCCGAGTCGCGACTTCCCGATCCTGATCGACCTCTACCTCCGAGGGAAGCTCGACCTCGACGGATTCGTATCGGAGACGATCGGGCTCGAGGACATCGAGCTGGCCTTCGAGCACATGCAGCGCGGCGAGGTCCTCCGCTCAGTAGTCGTCCTCTAGCCGAGCAGGGTTGGAGTCCAGGCGGATGCGCCGTTACTGCGGCGGGTCGTCGAATGTGGGCTCGATTGGCTCCGTCACCGAGGCATCGCGCTGCCATCCTTCGTTTTCCAGCTTGATCGACTCGATGGCAATCGCGTTGGCACTGGCATCGAGGTCGGGAAGGGCCTGGTACTCCGAAACCCAGCAGCGGAACACCTGGTACGACAGGATCAGCTGGCCGGCCTCGTTGAAGATGTCGATGACGACGTCCTTGCGGAAGTCGGCCAGCGACGCTTCGTCGCCGCCTCCGACGGCGTTGCTGAAGTCCCAGACCTTGTTGGCCCACTGCTCGAAGGCGGGGTCGTGAGTCACCCCCCGCTCCAGGACGATGGCCTCGAAGGTGGTCTGGCCCGGCGACTTCCGGCTGCTGTTCGGATCCCCGCCCTCGCGATGAGTGACGACCTCGGTGGTCCTGGTCAGGGCAGTGACCCGGCTGACGCCGGCCACGTACCGGCCATCCCATTTCACCCGGAACTTGAAGTTCTTGTACGGGTCGAATCGTGTCGGGTTGACAGTGAACTCAGCCATGGATTCCTTTCGATCGCGGGCGGTTCAGCTGGCGGTGCAGGCCAGGGCAGTCCGTAGTTTGGCCACGTTGTCGGCCATGAGCGAGAGGTAGGTGGCGCCCCGGGCTGTCTCCTCGGCGGTGCGCACCGTCAAGGGGTCCAGCTGGTCGACCCTCGAGTGGGTCATCTGGGCCAGACGCTGCGTCGGTGCGACCGGAGCTCCGGGTTCGGTGAACACCACCGGGATCGCCTTGGACGCCACCAAGTCGACCAGGCCGGCTTCGTCGGCGGCGTGGTCGACGAAGCCGTAACGCGCCCCGGGCCGGGCAAACGCCCCGTCTGCGGTCACGAGGTCGTGGCGGGCGCAGTCGGCCAGGCTGCTCCGGTAGTTGATGTCGAGTGCTCCGAGCTGTGCCCGAAATGCCCGGGCCGCCGCCTGGTACGCCCCGCGCCCCGCCGGGTCGGCGCCCGACAACGCGGCCGCCACCCGATCGGTCACGGCTTCCATTGCCAGCGGATCGAGCCACGGGTCAGGGTCAGTACCCGCGGTCAGCACCAGGTCACCCTGATCCGAAACCACCACCCGGTCCAAACCGACGCGCCGCGCCACTTCGGCCAGAGCGAAGGGTTGGGCCGACACCCGGACGCGACGGCTGACCGCCCGTGCCCCGCCCGTGGTGCAGCTCGCGAGCAGGGCGACCACCAGCGCGGTCACAGGCAGCGGCCGCGGCCGCAGATTCGCCACGGCGCCAGTTTCCCATCAACATGGCGGCGATGGGCCGGTTGGAGCGTGCGGCGTGGTCGGCATCGGTGCTGACTCAGGCCGGGTTGGTG
>JAUTXN010000162.1 GCA_030838045.1 Acidimicrobiaceae bacterium | reverse complement strand
CAGGGCCTCACGCCCGTCTCGGTTTTTCAATTCGTGCCGTCGACACCATCGATGCGGACATTGGTGAACAACGCGTCGGATTCCTTGGCCAGATGGGCGAGGAGACGCGGCGTCATGGGCTGCGGTTGGCCGCACAACTCGGCCATGCGGAGCGTCAACTCGGCCGGGTGAGCCCGATTGCCTCGGGTGAGGTGTCCACGACGTGAGGCGGTGCGCGGTCCCCGCTAACCGCGCGGTCTTCCAGCCCGGTTCCACCCGCCCTTTCCAGCACGTCACCAGGTAGCGCCGAAGCCCACCAGTGCATTGTCGACAGTTGCCACTTCGCTACGCCACTTCTCGGCCTCATCGCTCCCCGGTCGTAGGGACCCCGCCGCTGCCACCACTCGTCATACTCCGGCGCCCACGCCCGGGTAGAACGGGCACTGCTCCCGGAGAAGGTCGTCGTCGTCGGTCGTTGACATAGCCTCGCTTAGCTTAGACGGGGCCTGCGCCGCTTGAAGTTGGGGTCTGTCCCCAAACGCGCGCCCGACGGCGGCAGGAGCCCTGGCCGCAAAGTGCCGGTAGGTGGCGCCGACCACTTGCGGGCGCGGCCGTGCCTCGACGGACTCCAAGACGGTGCCTGAAGCGCTTTTCCCACGGGCAGTGGCGGAGTGCTTCGCCATGCGGACGCTGAAATTGACCGAGTCGAAAGCCGCCACATCGGTCGGGCCGATCCGGCCGCAATACTTTCCCGTAAGGCTCGTTTGTATGCACGATAATCCCGACAGGCTGGGCGCCCCGCAGCCCGCAGGGCGGCCAATCGTCGACCGCGCGATATCCGGCGTTCTGCAGCGCTTCGAGTGCTCGATAATCATCGTTTCACTCGCCATCCCCGCAAGCGAAGGGACTCCGACGTTGCGTACCGATACGGCGCCGCGGCGGCAGGCCTGGACTTCGGGCCGTGTCCTTGACGCCAGTAGGTTCGACGGGGGCCGCAGAGGGCCCGACCGTCACCCACTATCCCACCCACTATCTGCACGGACTAGACGGATTGGGATGTCCCTGACGGACGGTCGGTTGGACAAAGTCGCACGTCACAGCACTGGAGCGTACCCGGCGGACTGCGCCGAACCGGACTCTTAATCCGCAGGTTCTAATCCGCAGGTTCCCGGTTCGAATCCGGGGGGGCGCACCACGAACTCGCTGGTCAGGGCAGCATCTGCTGTGACAGCTATGTCACCCAGGGTCGAGGCGGGCGAGCAATTCGGTGAGTCGAACTGTCGGCTCGAGGCCCAGTTCGGCGCGGAGCAACACTCGATAACGTTCGTACTCCGCGGTTGCCTCGGATTTGTTTCCTTCGGCTATGTGGACCCGTATGAGCGCGGCCCGGGCGTTCTCTCTCAACGGTTCGGCTCGCACCGCGGCCAGCGCCGCGGCGGCTGCCTCGGCGAGGCGGCCGGCGGCGGTCAGTCGGCCCGCTACTGCCTCGAGCGCGTGGATGCGTAGCTGGTGCCAGTCCTCGGCGGCGATCACCGCCCACTCGTCGTACCATCCCGGCAGCAGGTCGTCCGATAGGGCTGACACGGCGATGGCGCCGATGTCGGTCTCGGATCGTGGGGCGTGCCGGGCGATCAGTCGGTGGGCCAGAGCCCGGGAGCGATGGACGTCGACGGCCACACCCTCGGCCAGGCCCAGGTCGTGGGCGGTCACCTTCACCGCTTGGCGAACCGGGTCCTCGAGGCGTGAGATGGCTAAGCGCAGGCTGACGCCGGCCTGCTCATCGGCTGATTGAGGCCAGAGGGTCGCGGCCACCAGGTCCCGTGCCACCAGTTGGTCCCGCACGGCCAGGAAGGCGAGCAGTCGCTGCGAGCCAACCGAGATTCGGAGCAGGGCGTCGCCTCCTACCGAGAAGACGAAACCGCCAAGGAGGGTCAGTTCGTATGGGTTGGCGCCAGGCTGATCGGGCATTTCTTCCTCTACTTCATTCGAGCGGCCAGGCCGCCTCGATCAGATGCCCTCGCAATGGCATGTCGGATGGGCGGAGCAGGGATGCGCCCACACGACGCCGCCCTCGCCGGCCGCGTTGATCTACTCCGTTCCAGCCGGTCGCGGCAGGTTGGAACGCCTCCTCGATGAGACCGCCGAATCCGCCTCGGTGTCGCCGACTGGACCGCACGTCCCGGGTATGCCTTGCCACCGGCTTTCTGCGACAGCGGGACACCCGTCAACGTGGACCGGTCGATGCCATATTCCCACTATCTCCCGAGTCGCCTCCAGGTGTCATCAGGGACTGGAGTGAAAGATCCGACCCGTTCAGGTGGACGTTGACCCGGGATCTCGCACCGATCGGGTGGGACGAAGGCACTTCATCGGGTGACGCCAACCACCTGGTTGACGACTGGTCATGCCATGCTCCGAGACTTACGACGCGGGCCGACAGCTGACGTTTCGGTCCGCGAGGCCATCAAGGAGGTCGCCCTGGGCGGGGGGTCAAGCGGCCAAGGGAGCACACCAACCGACCCGACGCCACGAGAGTCCAGGTGCGACCGGGGCTTGACGCCGACCCTGCCGAATGGATCCTCCGACCAAGACTAGATCCATCCTTTTCGAGTGGCCATGAGTGCGGCCTCGACACGATTGCCGACGTCGAGCTTGCGAAAGATTTCCTGTACATGCGATTTGACGGTGTTCTGGCTGAGGTGAACCCGGTCGGCGATTTCGCGGTTCGAGAGCCCACCGGCGATGAGTCGGACGATCTCCAGTTGGGTGTCACTGAGCGGGATCGATGCGGGTTGGGCGGGAGTTTCATCGGTGCCTCGGAGACGGTCGAGAACCGTGGCCGCCACGGTGGGGGAGACGGCACCGCCACCAGCGTGAAGGGCGCGGATGCTCTCTTTCAGAGTGAAGCGCTCGATGTCTTTAACCACATAACCTTTTGCTCCGGCCCTGATGCACTCTTCGACCAGTTGCCGATCGGAGTAGGTGGAGATCATGAGCACTGCGATGTCGGGGTGGGAAATGGCGAGGCGCCTACACGCTTCAGCTCCGCTCACGCCCGGTAAGCGGGCATCGAGGAGTACGACGTCGGGACGTGTTTCGTCGACGAGTTTGGTGAGTTGCTCGGCTGTGCCGCTCTCGCCGACAATCTCGAACTCGGGCTCGGACTGAAGGATCGTTTTTAGGCCCTCGCGGACGATCTCGTGATCATCAACGACGACGAGCCGGATCACGGCTGTTGGGTGGGGAGCGGGATACTGGCCCTGACCACGAGTCCAGCCTCCTCACCGTTGGTGACGGTGAAGCTGCCGCCGCGGTCGATCACCATTTGTTGTATGTGGCGGAGCCCAAAATGCAGGTAGCTGTCTTGGAAGGTGCGCAGTACGAACTGGGGCGCTCCCACGCCATCATCTTGGATGGCGACGTCCAGATGGTCGGCTTCATAGCGAAGGCTGACTAGCACGACTCTGGCGTTCGCATGCCTACTGACGTTCGTGAGCGCTTCGTTGACCACGGCGTGTACAGCATGGTGCAGAGTCTCCGCAGCAGACGTCGGTGTGCCGCTGACCGAAAGGTGTGCCTGCACGTGGGAGCGGCGCTGGAGATCGCGAAGCAGGGATCGAATGTCCTCGCTGACGCTTCCCTGAAGCTCTCCGCCGGTCAACGAGAAGATCGCGCGCCGCAACTCGTCGGAGGCATCTGCAGACAGGCGGCGCAGCTCTTGCAGCTCCTCAACCAGCCGCGGGTCGGTAACGCCGCTGTCGAGAAGGGCGTTCAAGCGGACGCCGATCATGAAGATCTCCTGATCGAGACGGTCATGCAGAGCCCCGGCGATGCGCTGGCGTTCGCGGCTGAGCAGGTTCGCCCTTTCGACCTCGGTGAGGCGATCATGCAACTCCTGAAGCTGAGCGATCATCAGTCGCTGACGCTCATACAATCGAGCGTTGTCCACCGCGACAGCGACTTGGCCGGCGAAGGTCGCCAACAGCCGCTCGTCTCCCGCGTCGTAACCATC
Source organism: Acidimicrobiaceae bacterium (assembly GCA_030838045.1). Lineage (GTDB taxonomy): Bacteria > Actinomycetota > Acidimicrobiia > Acidimicrobiales > Palsa-688 > JALYXV01. The sequence goes on along the minus strand of JAUTXN010000162.1, from coordinate 5,312 downwards.
CCACTTGTTGGCGACGCCGATCATCCCGATGACCGTCTCCCCCAGTCGCAGCGGTACACCGAGGAACTTTTGGACAGGGGGATGACCGCCGGGTTGGCCGACGGCGTGCGGATCCGCTTCGACCTCATTGGAGATATAGGACCGGTTCTCCTTGATCACGACGCCTACAACGCTGGGGCGCAGCGCCATGAGATGGAACGAGCGGTAGAAGTCGGGGCTAGCACTGAAACCTTTGATCGCGGCGATATCCATCACTTCGTCGCTCACCTCGATCTCGCCGCTGGCAACAACTCCAACGTTTGTGTCGTGGAGCAGCCCGGTGAAGGCGAACTCGGAGTCGGTCAACTCCAAGCAGTAGCCCAGCGCCCGGTCGTGGATCTCAGCCAGCTCGTGCAACCCGGCGATCTCAACCGAGATGGAGTGCAACGATGCGAGTTGTTCGTGGAGATTGTCCTCGTGGGCCACTCGGCCTCCCGTGCTGACGCGATCCACCCGGCACCGCCGACGTTACCTCCGGCGGGCACGCCCTACCCTCGCCTTATCGGGCGACGCGGTGCCACCCGACTGGGCGAGCGCCCCGCCCCCGACGCCACCCGAACGAGCGAACCTGAAATTGTCTCTTTGCAGGAAAATCGACGCCGCGCCCGTTCGCGACAGTGGAGGAGATGCACCCCTGACGGCACCACTTCGGGCCCTGAGCGGGCGGCCTCGGTCGAGATCTTCTCAGACTCGATGAGGCGCATTCGACAGTGAATGACTTCCCCGCCGTTGCTCGGCGAGCTGTCGCTTCAGCTCCCATCCCGGCTTCAGGACCTTGCGGTAGTACTCGATGCTCAAGATGGTGAGAGCGATGATGTCGGCTCCCAGCCAGAAGAAGGACATCCAGTACGCCCACACGACCGCGGAGATGACCATGACGGCGACGGTGTTCAGGTCGCGTCAGGCAGTGGCGTGGTGGGCGCCCCGGAAGCTGCCGTCCGAGGCGGTGCGCTTCACGCCCGGGGGCGCAATGGCCAGGCTGGAGTACACCACGGCCGCGACGATGGCGTACCAGGCGATGGCCCACGTGATCGCCAGCGCTCCGGCAACAGGCGCCACCGCCAGCAGCACCGCGGCGGCGATCGACAGGACCCCGACCACTCCGGTCAGCCGGGGGGCCCGGACGTCACGGCGTCGGTGGAAAGCGGCCGAAATCTCCAGGGCACCGGTGACAGCCATCCACGCGGCAATGACCCAGAGGAGCGCCAGGGCCGTAATACCCGGCCACAGGAACGTCATGATCCCGGCCCCGATTCCGGCCAGGGCTTCGACGAAGACGATCCAGCGCCGCGTGCCTGATGGGCGCATGATCTCGCCGACGAGCAGGAAAATCCCTTCGACCATGACGTAGGCGCCCCATAAGAGCACCAAGACCGCCAAAGTAACACCAGGCCACGCCAGGGTCAGGACTCCGAAAATGAAAGCGGCTGCTCCTCGAACGGCGAATGACGCTCGGCTGGCTCGGACGTCGGCATTCATGACTCGGGCTCCTCGTCTCATTGTTTCCAGGGAGTGGGCCACATTCCGTCGAGCCGATCGTCCCACCTTTTAGGGGGGCGAAAAGGGGGTGCGTCGTCCCGACTATGTGTGACCCAACATCGTCAGCGTCGCGCCCACCCCCGGTGACAACATCCCTGAGCCGCGTGGTTTCGTCCAGCGACTCAGCGGTCGGGTTCCGCCAGGTATTCGTGGACCAGGCGGATGGCCATGGATCCCTCACCGACCGCGGCCGCGACGCGTTTGATGGAGCCGCTGCGAACGTCGCCCGCGGCGAAGACGCCAGGCTGGCTCGTCTCCAGAAACGAACGTGGCCGGTCGTCGCAGGCGCGGTCCTGCGCCGCCTGGCCCGTCAGGACGTAACCGCCGTGGTCGAGTGCCACCCGGTCGGCCAACCAACCGACATGAGGTTCGGCACCGATGAACACGAAGAGGCTGCGAGCGGCCAGCCGTTCGCGGTCGCGGCTCTGAATATTCTCGACCGCCACCGCTTCCAGCCGGCCCCGCTCCCCCACCAGTTCCCGGACCTCGCTGTCCATCCGTACGTCAATCCCGGGGTGGCGCACGACCTGGTCGGCCAGATATCGCGACATGTCCCGATCGATGTCGTGGTGACGGACGACGAGGGTCACGTGGGCGGCGTGCTTGGCCAGGAACAGCGCCGCCTGCCCAGCCGAGTTGCCGCCGCCGACAACCACCACCGGGTCGCCGACACAGCTCTTGGCCTCGACCTCGGTGGCGGCGTAATACACGCTGGTGCCCTCGAACTCGCCCAGGCGGAGTACGTCGAGCTTGCGGTACGACACCCCGGACGCGATCACCACCGACCGGGCGAGAATTTGGAACCCGTCATCGAGGGTGATCACATAGTGCCCGTCGACGACCTCCAAGCCGGTGGCCTCGCAGGGAACCGAGATCTGGGCGCCGAACTTCTCGGCTTGGATGACCGCCCGCTCGGCCAGCTCGGAACCGGACAGGCCCGATGGAAAGCCGAGGTAGTTCTCGATCCGGGGCGATGTCCCTGCTTGGCCGCCCGTGGCAATGGCATCAACGGTGAGGGTGGTCAAGCCTTCCGAGGCCCCGTACAGCGATGCCGCCAAACCGGCCGGCCCGGCGCCCACGACGACCAGATCGGTGAGGGTTTCCGATGGCACCGGGACCTTCAACCCGATCAGAGCTGCCAAGTCGGCGTTGCTCGGGTTGCGCAGCAGGTGCTCACCGCGCCACAGCACGACCGGTGTGTCCTCGGGCGGCACGCCAAGTTGCCGGAGCAGGGTCTCGGCCACCTGGTCGCTCTCCAGGTCGATGAAACGGTGCGGCAGGCGGTTGCGGGTCGCGAACTCCCGCAGCCTGCGGGTGTCGGGTGAATAACGGGACCCAATGATGCGAAAGCCGGTCCCCAGCCCGATCAGGATTGACCGGCGGATGAGATATGTCCGCAGAATCAGGTCCCCGAGCGCCGAGCCTTGGGCCACGAGCTGGCGGAGGCGTTCGACGGGGACCTCAATCAACTCGGACTCCTCGGACACCACACCGGTGACGAACACCGCCTCGCCCGTCAGCGCATTCAGCTCACCAAGGAAGCGGCCGGCTCCGTGGACACCGATGACGTCCTCGTCCGGGCCCCCGTAGCCATCGATGATCGCCACCGTGCCGGAGGCGACGGCGTAGAAGTCACACGAAGGATCGCCTTCGCGGAAGAGCACCTCGCCGGGCCCCGCCCGACGACGCTCCCCCAGTGATTCCAGGGTCGCCAACTGCTGTTCGTTCAGATGCGGGAACGCGCCGTTCAGGTCGGGCGTCTCCTGCAATGCCGCCGACGTCGACGGGTCGGTCATACCCTAGGGATGCGAGTGCCACTCGGGATCCGGCCGGGCAGGGGGCCGCGATCCAGTTCGAACATCAGCTCGTCCACGTAGCACCAGAACCAGTCCTCGCCCCGTTCGAACGAGCGCACGATCGGATGACCCGAGGCACGGAAGTGCTTCGAGGCATGACGCCCGGGCGAGGAATCGCAGCAGCCGACGTGACCACACGTCATGCACAGGCGAAGGTGGATCCAGTCGCGTCGCCCCGCCCGGAGACAGTCCTCACAACCGGGCGACGAAGGGAGCACCGCCTGCATGTAATTGAGGTGACCGCAGATCGCCATGACGCGCCAGGCTGCCAGGGTCCGGCATTTCGCAGCCCACGCGCCGTCGTAGTAAGTGCCTGATTAGCGGATTCGGTACGGCACCGCGATGACGGCCACGTCCAGGTCCACCATCGGATGCCGACGGTCAGGATTTCCTCGGTCGCGTGCGCCGTCGAGGAGATGGTATCGGCCGAAAAGTCGGCAACGCCAGCACCTTGGGCACGCGCTGGTCATCCGGCTCATGGGTGGCCGTAGGGCGCCCCGAGCACCAAACCGATTGACGATCGACGTCACCGGGCCGCCCCCAAGGAGGCGGCCCGGGGGCTCAGACAGTCAGGCTGCTCACCACTTCGTCGACCTGGCGCAACTCGAAAGCTGGGGGCCCCGACCTCTCTCTCGTCGCTCTTGACCGCCCTAGCCCCCGCCCCCTGGAACTACGCCCGTGTTTCGGCGGCGAGGGTTATATTTATTTCTGCTTTGTGCCCAGTCCCGGCCATCACATCGAACCGCACATCCTCTGGGCATGATCGGGTGCGCAACGACTACGCGTCCGAGGGATGTCGGGGTGCCGGCTCGACCCTTATTGTGGCGAGGTCAACGCCTCAGGCCCAGGGGGAAAATTGCCATGTACCGCGAACGGACGCGACGACAGCCCGCCCTTCGTCGACACCAATCCCTGCGGCGACCGGAGAGCAAGGCGCCGCGGCCCCGGATGTGCCTCGGAGGGCGCGTCGCCTTGGTCGCGCTCAGCGTCCTCCTCATCGCGGTGGCAACGCCCAGTGCCGGGGCTCAGACGACAACGCCATCCACGACGAACGCGTCCAAGATCACCAAGATCACCGTTTCCGTGAAGGCCTCGGAGAACAACCTGACGCCGTTCACCGTCACCCTGCTGGCCCTGCCGACGACCAACGACCTGGTTCACCTGGTGTACGACTCGTTGTTCTGGTCCCAGGTGAAGCAGAATCCCGAGGCCTGGCTGGCGTTGTCCGCGACTCCGTCCCCGGATCGCATGACTTGGACGGTCAAGCTCCGACCGGGCGTCATGTGGCAGGACGGCATGCCGCTCACCGCCAGCGACGTCGCCTTCACCTACAACTACAACAAGGGCGTCCTGACGGGGCGCTACAGCCACCACGTCTGGCAATGGCCGATCCTCGAAAACGCGGTGGCCCTGGACCCGCTCACGGTGCAGTTCACCTTCAAAGGTCCGGCACCCACGTTCAATATCATGCCCGGGGCCGACCTGCCGATAGTCCCCCAACACATCTGGCAGAACATCAAGAATCCGACCCTGGCCACGACCATGCTCCCGATCGGCTCGGGACCCTACCGGGTGACCCAAATCGTGCCCAATCAGTCGTACAAGTTGGTGGCCAACCCAAGCTATTTCAAGGGGAAGCCGACGGTGGACGAGATCGACATGCCGATCGTGACCGACCCGACGGCCACCTTCGCGGCCCTGCAGACCGGCCAGCTCGACTCGACCGATCGGAGCGTCCCTCCGGAGCTGTTCAATCAGCTTTCGCACACCCCGGGCATCGCCGTCGTCAAATCGACGCGCATGGAATCGGTTGAGCTCCATTTCAACGACCTGAAGGCGCCATTGTCGGACGCCCGCCTACGCAAGGGGATAACGCTG
>JAUTXN010000018.1 GCA_030838045.1 Acidimicrobiaceae bacterium | reverse complement strand
CCCGGCGCCACGGCGGACCATCAGTTCGAGGGTGTCGAGTAGGACCCGGTAACTGGCTGCGGCCCGGGTCAGCCCCCGACCCGGGCCGCATCCGCCTCGCTGACTTGCCAACGGGTCCTGCCGCCATCTGACGGCACCAGGTAGGGCAAGATTCTCCCTCAGATCCATCGTCGGCAAGCGCGGCTGAAGGGGCGGCGAGTGAGGCTGAAAGGTTCGTCTAGTCGCCACGGCTCCGACGCGGTGCGGGCGGCACTGGCGTTGCTGGCGCTGTCGGTCAGTGCCTTTGTGGCACGCGCGGCCCACCCGAACGTCGTCGAACTGAACGCGTTCCGCCTGATCAACCAGCTCCCCGGAGCATTCGGCCCGCCGCTGCTTGGGATCATGCAGCTCGGTGCCCTGGCGTCGGTCCTGGGGGTCGCGGCGATTGCTGCGGTGCGGCGCCGGCCCGGTCTGGCGCGACGCCTACTTGCCGGCGGCGTGGCCGCCTGGGCGGTGGCGAAGGTGCTCCAAGGGCTCATCGACCAGGAACCGCCCGACCTCGTTCTCGGCAACGCCGTGCTCCACAGTTCGGTGACGGCAGGGCTGGCGTTTCCCGCCACCCATGTAGCAGTTGCCGCCGCCTTGGCCACCGTCGCGGGTCCCTACCTGTCGCGTCCTAACCGCAGGCTCACGTGGATCGGTGTGTTCGCTATTGGCGTCGCCCGCGTCTACGTCGGCGCCCATTTCCCAATCGACGTCGTGGGCGGCGCAGCGGTCGGGTGGGGTGTTGGCTCTCTCCTCCATCTAATACTGGGGTCGCCTCGGGCCCTGCCGGACGCCGAGGCCGTGCGCGCCTTGCTCGCCGAGCGCGGACATCCTTCCGGGCCGCTGGATCCCCTCGGCGTTCCTCGACGAGGAAGCTCGTTGTACCGGGTGTGCGGGCCCGATCCTCAGGTGGTCAAGGTGGTAGGGCGGGACCAGCCCGAGGCCGACTGGCTGTATCGGGCCTGGCGGCTCCTCGCGTATCGCGACGCCGAGCGGCGTATCTCTCGCACACCCCAGCAATTGGTGGAGCACGAGGCCTACCTCCTCCTGCTCGCCCAACGGGCCGGGGTCTGCGTACCGGCGCTCGTTGCGACGAGCACGGTCGGCGAAGACGCCGCAGTACTGGTCCGCGGATGGGTCGAAGGGACGACGCTTGGTGCGCTGGTGGGACCCGAGATCGACGACGCGGTCCTTGTCGGAGCCTGGCAGCAGTTGGCGGCGCTGCACTCGATCGGCATCGCTCTGGGCAGCATTCTTCTCGACGATTTCGTCGTCGGCCCCGATGGACAGGTCTGGCTGGTGGAGATCGGCTCGGGAGTAACCGCGGGCCCGGCTGATCGATCCGTGCGCGACAACGCAGAGCTTTGCGTCGCCGTCGCGGACCGTTACGGCCCAGGCTCGGCGGTGCGCAGCGCGGCTGCGGCACTCGACGTCGACGATCTCCGTCAACTCGTCACGGGCCTTCAGCCTCTGCTGCTCTCACCGGCGAACCGGCGAGCTGGCGCCCACGATCGGCTGCTGGAGCGACTGCGCTTTGAGATCGCCGAGGTGGCCGGCGTCAAAGCAGCGTCTCGCATCTCCCCCGCCCGGGTGGCGACTCGTAACCTCCTACCCCTCGTCGCCGCGCTTTTGGCTGTGAATCTCCTGCTCCCCCAGATCGGAAAAGCCGGAGCCACGTTTGATGCTCTGCACCACGTCCGGTGGGTGTGGGCCGCGGGGATTGTCGCCGCCTCCGCCGTGACCTACCTCTCGGCTGCCGTCTCACTCATGGGCGCGGCCAGCCGCCGCCTGGGCCTGGGGCGCACGACGGCGGTCCAGCTGGCGGCCGCATTCACCAACCGGCTGGCACCCGCCGGCATCGGGGGGATGGCGACCAACGTCCGCTACCTCGAAGCGACCGGGTACAGCCGACCCGCGGCCATCGCGGCTTTGGGGATGAACTCACTCGGCGGATTCGTGGTCCACCTCATCGGGGTGCTTACGATCGTGCCCCTCTTCGGAGCCGGCCACACACACTTTCGGCTCTCGGGTCCCGAGCTTCCCGACCGATGGCCCCTTTTGGCGGTCGTGGTCGGGGTGCTGGCCGCGGCGGGTCTGATCCGGTGGGGCGCTTTACTTCGTCGGCGGCTCGGGCCGCCGATCCGCAGCGCCTCCGCCGTGCTCTCGTCGACGCTCGGCAACCCTCGGGCGGCTTTCGCCTTGCTGTGCGGCGCCACTGGCGTGACCGCCGGTTACATCGCCGCGCTCGCCGCCGCCGGGCAGGCCTTCGGCGTCGGGCTTCCACTGGCGACGGTCGCGGCGGTCTTCCTCGGTGGTTCGGCTGTGGCCGCGGCGGCGCCGACGCCGGGAGGGCTTGGCGCGCTCGAGGCTGCGCTCGTCGCCGGGCTCACGGCGGCCGGTGCGGCCAGCGGGCCGGCAATAGCCGCGGTCCTCGTCTACCGCCTCATCACCTACTGGCTCCCGATCATCCCCGGGGCCGTGGCCTACCACATCCTGCGACGAGACGGCACGCTCTGAAGGCCGACGACCTGGGTTGGGCCCCCACGTCAGCGCTGGCCTGGCCTGCCGCCTCTCGGCGCCGCGTCGACCGGACACAACCAGCGATGGAACTGTCCTACAACGCAAAACCTTCGATTTGCGGTGATGCCTGGTGACTTGGTCAACCAGATTTGATTGTCAGACGCCGAGCTGTCCGATCTCGATCGCATCTGCGGGGTCGGCCTCGCACGCCCATATGGTACGGCCGCCTTCGCCCACGTCCGCCCACATAGGGCGGGTGGGGTGGTTGGGGCACATCGGCCAGCCGCCCCACACTTCCTCGTGTAGCCAGCCCTCACACAGTCGGTCCGCAAGGTCTACCAGGCTGGCTTCCGGATCAGCTACGTCCCAGTCGAAGCTGCAGCCGCCCTGCGCCACGCCATCGAGTGACAGGTCGCACATCCAGAACCCACCGTCTGGATAGCCCTCCCAGTGGAAGGCTAAGTCGAGTGTGCGGCCGCCCGTCCTTCTCAGATCGTCGGCCAACCTCCGCCACGGACGGCGGGCGGCGGGGACGGCTCCGATCGTGAGAACGGAGCCCGCGCCACCGCCACCAGCTCTTCGAGCAGTTGCTTTTGTCGAGTCGAGATGACCGTCGTGCCGATCCCCGGTGCCTGGAACCCGCCCAGGACCAGCATCGGCGGCGTGCCGTTGGCCAGCTCGGAGATGACGGTGTCGTAGTCGACATCGGAGACAACGAGGCCGCTCTCCTGCAGCTCGGCGAAGACATCCCGACCGTCGCGCACGACGGAAGCTAACCACCCGGCCGATCAGCGGCGGGAGTGCTCTGCGACGGCGGCCTCGAGGATGTCCAGGCTCGTCGCCAGATCCTCGTCTCGATGGAGATCGACCCAGTCTCGCTCCCAGCACCGTGGGCAGGGGTCACCCGTTGCGGTAGATCATCGCCAACTGCGGGGCACCGGGGAAACGTGATCCCCGAGACCCATTCGCCATCTATCCGGGGATTCGCCAAGTGCTCGCGATGTCCGGCGGATTTCGCCATCTATGTGCGGAACCTACTTACTGTAGGTTCCTATTTAGTTGGCGAGCCGTGCCGCTTGAACATGGCGAATGGGCTGGGTTCCGGCTCCGTCTGTGTCGATGTACTTGGCGAATCCCGAGAGATCTGGGGCGACCGGCGACGATCTACAAGCCGGGGACGCCCGTCCGCTGACCGCGACTGCCGATGATCACCGGTCGGTGCACTGTCCTCCCAACACCTCGGTGCGCGCGACCTTGCGCGAATGAGGCGTCGACCCTCGTGGCAGGCTGAAGCTATGCAGATCGGTGTCGTCTACCCCCAGAACGAACTTCGAGGAGATCCGACCGCTGTCCGGCGGTTTGGGAGAGCGGTCGAGGACCTGGGCTTCGACTACCTTCTCGCCTACGACCACGTGCTCGGTGCCGTTCACGCCGATCGAACGCCTCCGCTGACAGGCCCCTACACCGAGCTCGATCCGTTCCACGATCCGTTTGTGATGTTCGCCTATCTGGCCGCAATCACCGAGCGAATCGGGTTCGTCACCGGGATACTGGTCCTACCGCAGCGCCAGACGGCTCTCGTCGCACGTCAGGCGGCAGACGTCGATCTTCTGTCCGGCGGCCGACTGCGTCTCGGTGTGGGCGTCGGCTGGAATCCCGTGGAGTATGAGGCTCTCGGGCTGGACTTCCGTACCCGCGGTTCCCGGCAGGAGGAGCAGATCCAGCTGCTTCACCAGTTGTTCACCGAAGCGGTCGTCGACTTCTCGGGCCGCTTCGACCGGGTCGACCGAGCCGCGCTGGTGCCGAGGCCCGCGAGGCAAATCCCGATCTGGCTTGGCGGATCGGGCAAAGCGGCCTTCGACCGGGCTGCCCGGCTGGCGGACGGTTTCATCTTTTTCGGCGGCGACATCGACCACAGCGTCGACGCCTGGAATCGGATGCGCGAACGAGTACGCGTCCTCGGCCGGTCGGTCGAGGAGTTCGGCGGGGAGTACGTGGCTGTTCCTCGGGGCGGCCTAGGCGACCTCACGGCGGAAATCGACACCTGGCGTGAGGCAGGTGGCACCCATGTCTCGGTGGTCACGATGGGCCTCGGTATGGACTCCGTCGACGCTCACATCGACTACATCACCTCAGTCGCAGATGCGATCAGCTTGTCGTGACACGTGTCGCAACCCCGATTCGCCACCTACTTGGGAACACTCGCCATCCGCTCGCCATGTATCCGTTCTATTCGCCATCTCTTTGGGGACCCTACACTTACACGCCGCCGCCGGAGTCATACCCGGGCCATGTTGGCGAATCTTGTGTAATGGTCCAGGAATGCCAAATGCGTGATCCCGGTAGGGCCATTTCGATGTTTGGAGATGATTACCTCGGCAGTACCCCGGTCGGGCGA
>JAUTXN010000144.1 GCA_030838045.1 Acidimicrobiaceae bacterium | reverse complement strand
CGGAGTAGAAACCGTCGTGTACACAGCGGTTTGCGCTCCCGCCACGGCCGAGCGCCAAGGTCTGGGGCCGCGCCACCCGCGCCCTCGCGCGGCCTGCCTGTCTACAGCGACCAGCCCGGTCTTCCGTCCGCTCGTACGGTCAACACCTCCGCCACGTCGCCACGCACGACCATCGTGTGCTCGAACTGCGCCGAACGGCGCCCGTCGGCCGTGACCGCGGTCCACCCGTCGTCCCACAGCCGCTCCCGCCACGTCCCCATGGTGATCATGGGTTCGATGGTGAAGGTCATCCCCGGCTCCATCACCGTCGAGGCGGCCGGGGTGAAGTAGTGCGGCACGCTGGGCTCGCTGTGGAACTGTTCGCCGATCCCGTGGCCGACGAACATCCGCACCACGCCGAAGTGATGCTTGGCCGCGTGGGCGTCGATGGCCCGTCCTATGTCGGAGATCGGCTGACCGGGACGAACAGCCGCGATGCCGAGCTGCAGGCACTCCTCCGTGACTCGAACCAAGCGCCTGGATGAGTCGTCGACGTCACCCACGAGGAATGTCCCGTTGGTGTCGCCATGGACGCCGCCCACGAACACCGTCACGTCGAGGTCGATGATGTCGCCGTCGGAGAGAGGGCGGTCGTCCGGTATCCCATGGCAGATGACCTCGTTGACCGAGGTACATACCGACTTGGGATAGCCGCGGTAGCCGAGCGGGCTCGGGTAGGCGCCGCGAGCGATGCATGCCTGATGGCAGACGGCGTCAAGTTCGTCGGTGGTGATGCCGGGCCGCACCGCGGCGCCGGTGTCGGCCAGCACCTCGGCGGCCACCCGGCCGGCGATGCGCATGCGGGCCAGAACGTCGGGCGACTTGACCATCGGTTCGCGCCAGCGCTGGGGCTCGCCGTTGGATTGCCCGGTTGCATATTCGGGCCTGGCGATGGCCTCAGGAACGGTCCGCAACGGGCTGATGACGCCCGGCTCGATCCGGCCCTCGGTCTCCCGGTGGCACCGCTTGTACTTGCGTCCACTCCCGCACCAACAGGGATCGTTGGCCTTGGGCAGGACCCGGTTCACGTGACCACTCGTTCCGCGACAATGCCGGCAACGCCGGCGATCGGACCTGTCCCGGGACCGGCAGACAGGGGGCCCACCCCAGCCGCAACGACAGGCGCCGGGGTCCGGGTGGTCAGCCACGCCTGGATCTGGGGGCGCAGCCACAGCCGTGGCCGTCCCGGCCCCAGGTCGATCACGGGCCGAGGCATGTCGGCATAACGGCGCAGGTAGGTATGGACGCTGTTCGGATGGCGCAAGCCCACCAGGTCCGCGACCCCTTGGGCATCACAGAGCTCTTCAGTGTTGATCATCGGTGTCACACCAGCCAGTCTAGCGGAGTAGACCCCCGTGCCGGCTGCCGCACCCTGCACGCAACTACCGCGACAGACCGGACCGCGACCCTACGAATCATCCCCCTTGCTGCTAGCTGCCCGCAAGTGTAAGGTCCCTCGTCGGGCAAAGCTACCGACACCGAAGCCTCCGAGGAACTGCCGATGCACATACCCGACGGCTACCTGAGTCCCGAAACCTGTGGGGTATTCGGAGCCGGGATGGTCCCCGTATTTGCCACCGCCGGCAAACGGGTTCGCCGGGTGGTGAAGAGCCGGTACGTACCCCTCCTCGCCTTGGCGGCGGCATTCAGCTTTCTCGTGATGATGCTCAATGTGCCCATCCCCGACGGCACGACGGCCCACGCAGTGGGGGCAGTACTGATCGCGGTGATCCTCGGTCCGGAGGCCGCGATCATCGCCATAAGCACGGCGCTGGCCATCCAGGCGTTGTTCTTCGGGGACGGCGGGGTGCTCGCCTACGGCGCCAACACCTTCAACATGGCGTTCGTCATGCCGATGGTCGGCTACTACCTGGTGTACAAGCCTCTGACCCGCAAGGCGAGCCTGACCTCCCCGAGGCGGGCCTTCGCGGCGGCGCTCGGCGGCTATATCGGACTCAACGCCAGCGCCCTGGTCGCCGCCATCGAGTTCGGCGTTCAACCGGAACTGTTCACGTCCGCCAGCGGCGCCCCGCTCTATGCCCCGTACCACCTGTCGCAGACGATTCCGACCATGATGCTCGCCCATCTCACGGTGGCCGGCGGCGTCGAGTTCGCGCTGACGCTCGGGGTCGTCCTCTACCTACAGCGGGCCAACCTTCCGATCCTTCGCATCAACCACGCCGGCGTCTCCGAGACCGACGGCGACCTGGTCGTGCCCCCCTCCCGGCGGAAGTGGTGGTACGCCCTCGGTCCAATCGCCGCGGTGGCCCTGATCACGCCGCTCGGCCTCATCTACAACTCCGGCGCATTCGGCGAGGACCCCGCCCTGGCCAAACCGGTCTGGCATCACGTCCTGTTCTCTGGCTACGACTTCAGCCACGACAAGCACCCGGCCGTCGGCTACCTCATCTCGGCATTCCTCGGCGCGGCACTGATTGCCCTCGTCCTGTTCGGCCTGTTCGGCATCGCCCGGCTCATCCAGCGGAGACGACCCCCCGCCGGCACGGTCGGAGCGACCCTGAGCACGGCGCTCGCCACCGACGGTACGGCGCTCGCCACCGACGGCAGGCTCGCCACCGACGGCACGCTCGCCGTGCCGCTCGCCGCGACCTCAGCCAACGCCACCACCGCCCCTGCAGCAGCCGAGCCGCTCGCAGCCACCGCCGCCGCCGCCGCCGCCACCTCAGCCAACGCCGCGGCCGCGGCCGCCGGCACGCGTACCACCGCAGGCCCCGCCACCACTTCGCGAACCCCGGCGTGGCTGGTGCAGGCCCAGGTCGGGATGTGCCCGTGCGGCTGCATCGGCAAGCGCACGCGAGGAAGCTTCGTCCAGAAGACCCTCTCCGGCGGCGCCACCTTGATGCG
>JAUTXN010000131.1 GCA_030838045.1 Acidimicrobiaceae bacterium | reverse complement strand
GCGCCGTCGAGGACGCGCAGGCTGCGCTCCACCTCCACGGTGAAGTCGACGTGGCCCGGCGTGTCGATGATGTTGATCCAGGTGTCCTTCCACTTGCAGGTGGTGGCGGCGCTGGTGATGGTGATGCCGCGCTCCTGCTCCTGGATCATCCAGTCCATGGTGGCTGCGCCCTCGTGGACCTCGCCCATCTTGTAGTTCTTGCCGGTGTAGTAGAGAATCCGCTCCGTCGTGGTGGTCTTGCCCGCGTCGATGTGCGCCATGATCCCGATGTTGCGGGTCCTGGACAGGGGGAATTCTCGGATGATGGGGGCAGCAGCTTCAGCCATGATTTTCTCTCGATAGCTCTCGAGGGCTCTGGGGCTCGAGGGTGGGGGTGGTGCGATGCGATGCAGCGGTGCGGTGCGGTCGGGTGCGGTGCGGGCTCAGCTCAGTCGGGCTGGTCGCTCGGCTCGGGGCTCTGCGGGCTGATCGGCAGGCGTCACACCGGGACCCACGGGCGCGCAGCCGCGCCTTGGTGAATTGTGCCGCCGTTACCAGCGGTAGTGGGCGAACGCCTTGTTGGATTCGGCCATCTTGTGCATGTCCTCACGGCGCTTGACCGCCGCTCCGGTGCCGTTGGACGCGTCCAGCAGCTCGTTGGCCAACCGTTCGGCCATCGTCTTCTCCCGGCGCTGACGGGAGTAACCGACCAGCCACCGGATCGACAGCGTCGTGGCCCGGCGGGGGCGCACCTCGACCGGGACCTGGTAGGTGGCGCCACCGACGCGGCGGCTCTTGACCTCCAGCTGGGGCTTGGTGTTTTCGACCGCCCGCTTCAAGGTGGCGACGGGCTCGGCGCCGGACTTGTCCTTCACGATGTCGAGCGCGTTGTACACGATCCGCTCCGACAGGCTCCGCTTGCCGCGGGAGAGGATCTTGTTGACCAGCTGGGTGACCAGGACCGACCGGTAGATCGGGTCGGGCATGAGATCACGTCGGGGGGCGGGTCCTTTGCGGGGCATGTCTGGTGAGTCCCTCAGTCCTTCTTGGCGCCGTAACGGCTACGGGCCTGCTTGCGGTCGCGGACACCGGATGTGTCGAGGGTGCCGCGGATGATCTTGTAACGAACGCCAGGCAGATCCTTGACCCGCCCGCCACGAACCAGGACGATCGAGTGCTCCTGCAGGTTGTGGCCGACACCGGGGATGTAGGCGGTCACCTCGACGCCACTCGTCAGCCGGACTCGGGCGACCTTGCGCAGCGCCGAGTTGGGCTTCTTGGGTGTGGTCGTGTACACCCGGGTGCAGACCCCCCGCCGCTGCGGCGCGCCCTTGAGGGCCGGGGTCTTGGTCTTATCCGACTTGTGCTCGCGGCCCGTCCGGACCAGTTGCGCGATGGTGGGCAAGAAAACCTCTCCTCTACGGGAGCCGGCGCTTCCTGGACGCGGGACGCGCGAAGAAACACCAGCCGTGCAGCCAACGGACATTGTAGCGCGGCCTCGCCCGGTGCCGTGCTGGCGGATTCGCCGCGTGGCTGGCGATCCTATGGCGATGTTGTGACAGCCTGGCGACTGTGACTTCCTATGAGGTGCACCCGATCGGCTGGGTCGAGTCCCGCCTCGTCGATCTGCATGCCGCGCCCCGCCAGGGCGACGAGGGGGCGCCGGACTCGGTGCTCGTCTTCCGCCCGGACGTGGCGGAGGGGTTGCGCGACCTCGCGGTCGGCAGCGAGATCCTCGTGCTGACGTGGCTCGATCGGGCCCGTCGGGACGTGCTGGCGGTGCATCCCCGCGGCAACCCGGCGAACCCCGAGCAAGGGGTGTTCAGCACCAGATCGCCCGACCGGCCCAACCCCGTCGGGCTGCACCGCGTCGAAGTTCTTTCCGTCGAGGGCACGAGGATCGGCGTGCGCAACCTGGAGGCACTCGACGGGACGCCGATCGTCGACGTGAAGCCTGTGCTCAGCCCCGACAGCCGGGACCGATAGCCGGGACCGCTAGCCGGGACCGCTAGCCGCGACCGACAGCCCCGACAGCCGCGCCCCGTCAAGCGCCCGTCGCCGCCACCCCCCAGCCCCCGCCGCCCGGGGTGAGCAGCTGGATGGCGTCGCCAGCCTCCAGGGTCACCGTCACCTTGTCCAGCAGCGGCCGCCGGGCCGACTCGTCGCCCCCCGGCCACAGCCAATTCACGCCCCGGCCCCCCGGCTGCCCACCGTCCAATCCCCACGGCTGGCTGGTCCGCCGCTCGGTGATGAGCGACGCCGTCGCCGCTTCCAGCACCTGGATCACCCGCTCGATCCCGTCGCCTCCCGCGGCCCGCCCGGCTCCCCCGCTCCCCTGGCGCAGCCGGTAACGCAGCACCCGTACCGGAATCGTCCGCTCCAACGCCTCGGTCGGGGTGTCCATGGTGTTGGTCATGGCGGTGTGGACCCCGTTCATGCCCGCCCCGCCCGGCGGCGGTCGCCCGCCCTGGCCGCCCCCGATGGTCTCGTAGTACACCCATCCCGACACGCCACTCAGGATGAGATTGTTCATGGTCCCCTGGCCACCGGCGCCCACCCGGCCCGGGGCGGCCTGCGCCAACGCCTGCAGGCAGACATCGGCCACGCGCTGTGAGACCTCGACATTGCCCGCTCCCACCGCGGCGGGCGGCGAGGCCGCCACGATCGTGCCCGCCGGGGCGACGACGGTGATGGGCCGCAGGGTGCCGCCGTTGGCGGGGATCGAGGGATCGGTGGCGCAGCGCAGCGCGAAGGCGACGGCGCTGTAGGTCACGGCCTCGACGGCGTTGACGTTGCCGGGTTGCTGGGCGTCGGAACCGGTGAAGTCGAAGCGCACCTCCTCCCCCGCTTTGGTCAGCCGCAGCCGGATCGTGACGGGCTGCTGCTGCGAGTCCCGAGGGCCGACCGAATCCATCACGTCGCTGACCTGCCACGTCCCGTCCGCCAGCTGCGCCAGCGCGGCCCGCATCCGCCGCTCGCCGTACTCCAGCACCTGTTCGACCGGCGCCCCGCCGGCCACGATGGCGGCCAGCCGCTCGATGCCGATGGCGTTGGCCCCGACCTGGGCGTCGAGGTCGCCCCGCCGCTCGTCGGGCGTGCGGGAGTTGGCCAGGAAGATGGCCACCACCGCCGGGCCGAGCAGCACCGGCGGGATCCGCAGCCCCTCCTGCTGGATCTCCGTCGCCTCGGGTGGGATGGACCCGGGCGTCATGCCGCCGACGTCGGCGTGGTGGGCCCGGTTGGCCGCCCAACCCACGATCCGGCCGTCGACGAAGCACGGCGCCACCAGCGTCACGTCGTTGAGGTGGGTGCCGCCCGCGAACGGATCGTTGAGCACGATCTGATCGCCCGGCGCCAGGGCCAGACCGGCCCCGATGGCGGCCGCGACCGACGCGGGCATGGACCCCAGGTGGACCGGGATGTGCTCGGCCTGGACCAACAACTGCCCATCGCCGGTGAACAGCGCCGCCGAGCAATCGGCCCGCTCCTTGATATTTGGGGAAAAGGAGGCCCGGCGCAGCACGGCTCCCATCTCCTCTGCCACCCCGGTCAACTGCGAAATCAGGACCTGGAGCGCGGCCGGGTCTAGCGGGTCAACACCCATGCGCCTCCACCTCCGACCGAGGCCTTCCATCCGTCCGCGACCCAGATCGTGCAGTCCGCCTCGGCGATGACCGCCGGGCCGACGACCACGCCGGACCGGCCGCCCGGGTCGGGCAGGTCGGCCAGCTGGACCGGGCTCGGGAGCCGGGCCGACGCCCGCAGCGCCACCACCTCGACCGGTGCGTCGGGCCGGGCGAAGCCGTTGCGCCGCTGGTGCTCGGCGCCGAACCCCTCGATGCTGGCGACCGAGAGCTCATGGCCCTGCCCGGCATAGCGGCAGTCGAACAATGTCTCCACCTCGACCCCTGCCTCGGCTCCAGACCCTTGGCCGGAGTACAAACCGTCGTCCCCACAACGGTTTGTACTCCGGCCTGGGTCTGCGGGCCGCAGATCGGCCACCGCGGGGCGCAATTGGGCCACCGCGGGGCGCAACTGGGCCACCGCGGCCTCCGCCAGCTCGGCCATCGCCGCCACCGCGCCCGAATGATCCCTCGGATCGCCCCAACTCTTGACCAGGTCGACCTGGCGGGGGGCGGCCAGCAAGCCGGCGGCCGACAGCACGCCCGCCCTCGGCGGCACGACGACCGCGGGCATGCCCAACGCGTCAGCCAGGGCGCAGGCGTGCAGTGGCCCCGCTCCCCCGAACGCCACCAGCGCCAAACCCCGAGGGTCGATGCCCCGCTCGACCGACACCCGGCGGACGGCCCGCACCATGTTGGCGTTGACGACGTCGAGTACGCCCGCCGCGCTGACCTCCCCTTTCCCCAGTGCCCGTCGGGCCGCGTCAGCATCGAGACGACCGAGCCCGGCCAACTCGACCCCCTCCGGTAGCCGGCCCGCCACCACGTTGGCGTCGGTGACGGTGGGCCGCATGCCGCCCCGGCCGTAGCAGGCCGGGCCAGGGTTGGCGCCTGCGCTCTCGGGGCCGACGACCAGGGCGCCGCCGGGGTCCATCCGGGCGATCGAGCCCCCGCCCGCGCCGATGGTGTGCACGTCGAGCGAGGGCATGCGGATGGGCAGGCCCGCCACCTGGCGCTCGGCCGCGGGTTGGGCCCGGCCGGCGCGGATCAGGCAGACGTCGGTGCTGGTCCCGCCCATGTCCAAGGTGACGGCGTCGGGGTGGCCCGCCGCCACCGCCGCGGCCGACGCCGCCAGCACGCCGCCGGCGGGGCCCGAGAGCAGCAGGGCGACGGGGCGTTCAGCCGCTTCCGCGAGCGGGATGAGGCCGCCCGCCGAGGTCATGACCAGCACCTGGTCGGCGGCGCCGGCCAGGCGCAGGAGGTAGCGGCGGCAGGGCGGGCGGAGGTAGGCGTTGGCGACGGTCGTCACCGTGCGCTCGTACTCCCGGAACTCGGGCGACAGGTCGGAGGAGGCCGTCACGTCGAGGCCCGCGGCCCGGAGGTGGGCCGCCACCACCGCCTCGTGGACCGAATTGCGGTCGGCGTGGAGCAGGACGACCGCCGCGGCACCGACACCGGCCGGCATCTCCGACACGGCGCCCGTGAGAACCACCGGTTCGATCTCGTGGCCTTCGCGATCGAGGCGGCCCGGCACCTCGAAGCGCAGGTCGCGGGGGACGAGCGGCTCGGGCCGGTCGAGGAACGGGTCGTACAGCGAGGGCCGCACCTGGCGGGCGATCTCGATGATGTCGGCGTGGCCCTCGGTCGAGTACAGCGCCACCCGGGCGCCCCGGCGCTCCAACAAGGCGTTGGTCGCGACCGTCGTTCCGTGAGCTACGACCGAAGGCCGACCGCCGGATCCCTCGGACCCCTCGGACCCCGCCGCCACCGCCGCCGCCGCCGCGGCCGCCGCGGCCGCCGCGGCCACGGTGGCCACGCCCTCGAGGACCGCCACCGCCGGGTCGTCGGGGCTCGACAGGACCTTCATGACCGAGCCGTCGGACGAGACGATGTCGGTGTAGGTGCCCCCGGTGTCGACTCCGACTCGTCGTATCACCGGGCCAGGATCGCAGATCGCACCCTGGCGTCAGTCACACGAAAGTTTGTGAAAGTTTTCACAAATGGCGGTAGGGTGGCGATCACGACAAACAAAGAGGAGGTTGTCTGCATGGCAACCATCAACAAGGACCAGGGTCCCCAGGGTCCCCGCTCGTACAACTACCACTCCAGCGGCAACTTCGACCCCAACGGGACGATCCAGGTTGTCAACGTGACGCCGAGCGACAAGCGCATCACGGGCAACAGCGAGAGTGCCAAGGCGCAGCGTGATTCCATCGCCCGCCAGTACAACACCGACCTCGGCCGCCAGGCGGTCGCCTAGTTCGACCCGGGGGCGCCCGATCGGCGCTCTCGAAAACATCGGGCCCGGCTCTCACGAGCCGGGCCCTTTGTTTTGCCGTCTTGTCCACGAACGAAGATGGGGACCGCTAGGAAACCTCGGCGCCTCCGCCGAGGAAGCCCTCGTCGAGCGTCCCGACCCCACTACCAGCGCCGGCTGCGGCCCCGGCGCCCGCCTCGGCACCGTTGCCGATGCTGGCCAGCCACGCGGCCAGATCCTCGGGACCGGTGTCCTCGTCGGAGCTCCAGAACGGCATGCGCTCGGCATCGGGAGCGTCCATCACCATCTCCCGGTAACGGGGCATGCCCGTCCCTGCGGGGATCAGCTTGCCGATGATGATGTTCTCCTTGAGCCCGTACAGCTGGTCGGACTTGCCCTCGATGGCCGCCTCGGTGAGCACCCGGGTGGTCTCCTGGAACGACGCCGCCGACAGCCACGAATCGGTGGCCAGCGACGCCTTGGTGATACCCATCAGCTCGGGGCGACCCTCGGCGGGACGCTTGCCCTCCTGCAGGATGCGCCGGTTGACCTCGGCGTAGATCCGGGAGTCGACCCGCTCACCGGGCAGGAACGGCGATTCGCCCTGCTCGGCCACCAGCACCCGGCGCAGCATCTGGCGGACGATGAGCTCGATGTGCTTGTCGTGGATCGACACGCCCTGGTCGCGGTACACCTGCTGGACCTCGGCCACCAGGTACAGCTGGGTCTCGCGGATCCCCTTGATCTCCAGCAGCTGCTTGGGGTCCTTGGGCCCGTCCACCAGGGAATCCCCGGCCGAGACCTCGACGCCGTCGCGCAGCCCGTCGACCAACTTGGCCCGGGTGGACACGTTGTAGATGTCCTCGGTGCCCTCGTCGGAGACGATGGTGATCTTGCGGATGTTGTCCTCTTCGGTGATGCGGACCACGCCCGACGTGCGGGCCAGGACCGCGGCGCCCTTCGGCGTACGGGCCTCGAACAGCTCGACCACCCGGGGCAGGCCGTGGGTGATGTCCTCACCGGCGATGCCGCCGGTGTGGAAGGTCCGCATCGTCAGCTGGGTGCCGGGCTCACCGATGGACTGGGCCGCGATGACACCGACGGCCTCGCCCAGTTCGATGGACTTGTTGGTGGCCAGCGAGCGCCCGTAACAGGCGGCGCAGATCCCCTGCTCGGCCTCACACGTCAACACCGAGCGGACCAGGATCTCGGTGACCGCCGGGTCGTCGCGCAAGACGATCATGTCGAGCGGGCTGACCGAAAGGCCGGCCGGCATCACGGTGCCGTCGCTCAAGGTGATGTCCCGGGCCAGGACCCGCCCGTCGAGGCGGGTCTCCAGGTAGGAACGGACCTTTTCGTCGTCGGGCCGGACGTCGCGGACCCACAGGCCCCGGGTCGAGCCACAGTCATCCTCACGGATGATCAGTTCCTGGGCGACGTCGACCAACCGCCGCGTCAGGTAGCCCGAATCGGCGGTCCGCAGTGCGGTGTCGGCCAGTCCCTTACGGGCGCCGTGGGTGGAGATGAAGTACTCGAGGACCGAGAGGCCTTCACGGAACGACGACAGGATGGGCCGGGGGATCATCTCACCGCGAGGGTTCGACACCAGGCCCTTCATGCCCGCGATCTGACGGACCTGCTGGGGGTTACCGCGGGCGCCGGAGTCGACCATCATGTCGAGCGGGTTGAAGGCGATCTTGCGGAGGGTTTCCTCCATCGCCTTGCCCACCTCGGAGTTGGCCGAGGTCCAGATCTCGATTTCCTTCTGGCGACGCTCGTCGTCGGTGATGATGCCCCGCTTGAACTGGCTCTCGGCCTTCTGGGCCTCGGCTTCGAACTTGGCGATGATGGTCGACTTGGTGGGCGGTGTCTTCACATCGTCGATGGAGATGGTGAGGCCCGACTGGGTGGCGTAGCGGAAACAGAGGTCCTTGATCTTGTCCAGGCTGGTGGCCACGATCACCCGGGAGTACCGGTCGGCCAACGCCTCGACGATCTGGCTCAGGCTGCGGTTGCGCTTGCCCACGATGTCGTTGACGAACTCGAAGTCGTCCGGCAGCGACGTGTTGAAGATGATCCGTCCGGGGGACGTGTCGATCTCGACGTAGTCATGCGCCCCACCGTCGCCCCAGGTCCCGTCGTCGGCCGCGCCCGCGGCTCCCGACTCGGTCGGCACCAGGTCCCCGGCCTTGGCCGCGGGCA
Source organism: Acidimicrobiaceae bacterium (assembly GCA_030838045.1). Lineage (GTDB taxonomy): Bacteria > Actinomycetota > Acidimicrobiia > Acidimicrobiales > Palsa-688 > JALYXV01. The sequence goes on along the minus strand of JAUTXN010000131.1, from coordinate 40,854 downwards.
GACGCCACTTGACCTTGGCCTGCAACTCGATGTCGCCCGCCTCGTAGGCCTGCTCGACCTCGTACAGGTTGCGGAACACCCGGCCTTCGCCGCGCGCCCCGTCGCGCTGGACGGTCAGGTAGTAGGCGCCGAACACCATGTCCTGGGTCGGCGTCACGATCGGACGACCGGTGGCCGGGGACAAGATGTTGTTGGCCGAGAGCATGAGCACCCGGGCTTCGGCCTGGGCCTCGGCCGACAGCGGCAGGTGCACGGCCATCTGGTCGCCGTCGAAGTCGGCGTTGAAGGCGGTGCACACCAGCGGGTGGATCTGGATGGCCTTGCCCTCGACCAGGACCGGCTCGAAGGCCTGGATGCCCAGGCGGTGCAGCGTGGGGGCCCGGTTCAAGAACACCGGATGCTCCTTGATGACCTCCTCGAGCACGTCCCAGACCGGGGCCCGGCGACGCTCGACCATGCGCTTGGCCGACTTGATGTTTTGCGCCAGCTCCAGGTCCACGAGGCGCTTCATGACGAAGGGCTTGAACAGCTCCAGCGCCATCTGCTTGGGCAGGCCGCACTGGTGCAGCTTCAGGAGCGGCCCGACCACGATGACCGAACGGCCCGAGTAGTCGACCCGCTTGCCCAGCAGGTTCTGGCGGAACCGGCCCTGCTTGCCCTTCAACATGTCGCTCAGGGACTTGAGGGGGCGGTTGCCCGGTCCGGTCACGGGGCGGCCCCGGCGGCCGTTGTCGAACAGCGCGTCGACGGCCTCCTGGAGCATCCGCTTCTCGTTGTTGACGATGATCTCGGGCGCGCCCAGGTCGAGCAGTCGCTTGAGCCGGTTGTTGCGGTTGATGACCCGGCGGTACAGGTCGTTCAGGTCCGACGTGGCGAAGCGGCCACCGTCGAGCTGGACCATGGGCCGCAGCTCGGGCGGGATGACCGGCACGGCGTCGAGGATCATGGCCCGGGGGTCGTTGATCCGCCGGCCGTGCTCGTCGCGGCGGTTGAACGCCGAGACGATCTTCAGGCGCTTGATGGCCTTCTGCTTGCGCTGCACCGACAGCGGGCGGCGCCCGTCGGTCGGGTCGATGTTGAGACGGAGTTTGACCTCCTCGTCGTCCAGGTCGATCTCATGGATCAGCTGGGCAATGGCCTCGGCGCCCATGCCGCCGCGGAAGTAGTCCCCGTAGCGGTCCTTGAGCTCGCGCCACAGCAGCTCGTCCTCGATGATCTTGCGGGAATGCAGCTCCCGGAACTCGTCGAACGAACGCCGGACCAGCTCGAGGTCGGCCTCGGCCCGCTCCCGGATGGCGGTGATCTCCTTCTCGCCCGCCTTCTGTCGGGCCTTGATCTCCGAATCCTTGGCGCCCTCGGACTCCATCCGGGCGATGTCCTCTTCCAAGGTCTTGAAACGCCGGTCGACATCGAGGTCGCGCTGGCGCTCGATCTCGGACAGCTCCTCGATCAGCTCCGATTCCAGCGACGGCAGGTCCAGGTGGCGCTTCTCCTCGTCCACGAACGTGACCAGGTTGGCCGCGAAATAGATGACCTTCTCGAGTTGCTTGGCCTTCAGCTCCTCACGGGCCTCGGTGCCCATGAGCAGGTAGGCCAGCCACGAACGGGTGCCGCGGAGGTACCAGATGTGGACGACGGGAGCCGCCAGCTCGATGTGGCCCATGCGCTCGCGCCGGACCTTGGAGCGGGTGACCTCGACGCCGCAGCGCTCACAGATGATGCCGCGGAAGCGAACCCGCTTGTACTTGCCGCAGTAGCACTCCCAGTCCTTGGTCGGACCGAAGATCTTCTCGCAGAACAGCCCGTCCTTTTCCGGACGAAGCGTCCGGTAGTTGATGGTCTCAGGCTTCTTTACCTCGCCGTTGGACCAGGCGCGGATCGCGTCCGCGGTGGCCAGCCCAATTCGGAGCTGCTCAAAATTGTTCACATCCAGCATGCGTTAAAACCCTCTCTCGCTGGCGCGACGGGCGTCTTCCTCGTCCGAGCCCCGTTCGGGGCGGCTGATGTCGATCCCGAGCTCTTCGGCCGTGCGGAACACGTCCTCGTCGAGCTCCCTCATTTCGATCTCCTCACCGGTGTTGGACAGCACCTCGACGTTGAGGCACAGACTCTGCATCTCCTTGATGAGCACCTTGAAGCTCTCGGGGATGCCCGGCTCGGGGATGTTTTCCCCCTTCACGATCGCCTCGTAGACCTTGACCCGGCCGAGGACGTCGTCTGACTTGATGGTGAGCAGCTCCTGCAGGGCGTACGCCGCCCCGTAGGCCTCGAGGGCCCAGACCTCCATCTCGCCGAAGCGCTGGCCACCGAACTGGGCCTTGCCGCCGAGGGGCTGCTGGGTGATCATCGAGTACGGGCCGGTCGAACGGGCATGGATCTTGTCGTCCACGAGGTGGGCGAGCTTCAAGATGTACACGTAGCCGACGCTGATCTGGTTGTCGTAGGGCTCACCGGTGCGGCCGTTGTACAGCGTGGCCTTGCCGTTGTTGCCCAACAGGTGGCCCTCGTTGCCGTAGACCGTCCCCGGCGCCTCGGGCTGCAGGCGGTCGAAGATCTTCCGGATGGTCGGGTGACGACCGGCGTCGTCCTCCTCGTCCCAGTGGGCGCCGTCGAAGACCGGCGTCGCCACCCAGACCGAAGGCTGGGTGGTCGGGCGGGTCTTGCGCTCGGTGCCGCGAACGGCCACCGTCGCCAGCTCGTTGCCCTCCCAGCCCCAGCGGGCGGCGTAGCCCAGGTGGCTCTCGAGCACCTGGCCCACGTTCATCCGCGAGGGGACACCGAGGGGATTCAAGATGATGTCGACCGGCGTGCCGTCCTGGAGGTAGGGCATGTCCTCGAGGGGCAGGATCTTGGAGATGACGCCCTTGTTGCCGTGGCGCCCGGCCAGCTTGTCGCCCTCGGAGATCTTGCGCTTCTGGGCCACGTACACCCGGACCAGCTGGTTGACGCCCGGCGGCAGCTCATGGGCGTCCTCCCGGGAGAACACCCGCACGTCGATGACCTTGCCCGACTCCCCATGGGGCACCTTCAGCGAGGTGTCCCGGACCTCCCGGGCCTTCTCACCGAAGATGGCTCGCAGCAGCCGCTCCTCGGGCGTCAGCTCGGTCTCGCCCTTGGGGGTGACCTTGCCGACCAGGACGTCGCCCGGGCCGACCTCGGCGCCGATGCGGATGATGCCCCGCTCGTCGAGGTCCTTCAGGATCTCCTCGGACAGGTTGGGGATGTCCCGCGTGATCTCCTCGGCCCCCAGCTTGGTGTCGCGGGCGTCGACCTCGTGCTCCTCGATGTGGATCGAGGTCAGGACGTCGTCGCGGACCAGGCGCTCGGAGAGGATGATGGCGTCCTCGTAGTTGTAGCCCTCCCAGGGCATGAAGGCGACCAGGAGGTTCTTGCCCAGACCCAGTTCGCCGTGATCGGTGGAGGGGCCGTCGGCGAGGACGTCGCCCTTGACCACGGCCGTGCCCTCCTCGACCACGATGCGCTGGTTGAGGCAGGTGTTCTGGTTGGACCGGCGGAACTTGGCCAGCCGGTACACCTTGCGGCCCAGCGGATTGTTGAGCCGGTCGAACTGACCGGGGACGTAGTCGACGGTCACGTGCTCGCCGCCGACCTCGACCACGGTGCCGTTGCCCTCGGACAGCAGCACGTCGCCGGCGTCGCGCGCGGCGCGGGCCTCGACCCCGGTCCCGATGAACGGGGCCTCGGGCTTGACCAGGGGAACGGCCTGCTTCTGCATGTTGGCGCCCATCAGGGCCCGGTTGGCGTCGTCGTGCTCGATGAAGGGGATGAGGGCGGTCGAGATGGAGACGATCTGCTTGGGCGACACGTCCATCAGGTCCACCTCGGCGGGCGGCACGAAGTCCACCTCGCTGGTGGTGCCATACGAGGTCCCCCCGGCTGCGCTGACCCGGACACCGGGGCCCTGGGGCGCACGGCGCACCAGGACGCGGGCGTCGGTGAGGGTGCCGTCATCGGCCAACTTGGCGTTGGCCTGGGCGATGACGTACTCCTCTTCCTCGTCGGCGGCCAGGTAGGTGATCTCCTTGGTGACCACGCCCTCGACGACCTTGCGGTACGGGGTCTCGATGAAGCCGTAGTTGTTGATCCGGCCGTAGGAGGCCAGGTGGCCGATCAGGCCGATGTTGGGGCCTTCGGGCGTCTCGATGGGGCACATGCGGCCGTAGTGAGAGGTGTGGACGTCTCGAACTTCGAAGCCCGCCCGCTCACGGGACAGGCCACCGGGGCCCATGGCCGACAGGCGCCGCTTGTGGGTCAGGCCCGACAGCGGGTTGGTCTGGTCCATGAACTGCGACAGCTGGCTGGTCCCGAAGAACTCCTTGATCGCGGCCACGACGGGCCGGATGTTGATCAGGGTCTGGGGGGTGATGGCCTCCACGTCCTGGGTGGTCATCCGCTCCCGGACGACGCGCTCCATACGGGACAGGCCGACGCGCACCTGGTTCTGGATCAGCTCGCCCACCGAGCGGATGCGCCGGTTGGCGAAGTGGTCCTGATCATCGAGGCGGTAGCCCGGCTCACCCTTGGCCAGGTGCAGCAGGTAGCAGCACGCGGCCACGATCTCGGAGCGGGACAGGACGCCCTGGCCCTTCTCGGGGCGCTCCAGGTCGATGTCGAACAGATCCGAGGCCTTCTGGATCTCGGGGCCGAGCTTGCGGTCGAGCTTGTAGCGACCGACCCGCGTCAGGTCGTAGCGCTTGGGGTTGAAGAAGGCGTTCTCGAAGTACGCCCGGGCCGACTCCACACTCGGCGGCTCGCCCGGGCGGGCCCGCTTGTAGATCTCGAGCAGGGCCTCTTCCTGGGTCGGAGCGAGGTCGCGCTCCTTCTCCCACTGGCCTTCGAGGAAGTCGAAGTGGCGCACGAAGCGGTCGAGGAACGCCTCGTCGGTGTAGCCCATGGCCCGCAGCAGCACGAACAGCGACAGGCGGCGCTTGCGCGCCACGCGAGAGCCTGCGGTGATGTCCTTGCCCGGCTTGGCTTCCACGTCGAACTCGATCCACTCACCGCGGTAGGGGTGGATGGTGCCGGTGACGATGGTCTTCACGTCCCGGCCGGGCTGGAAGATGACACCCGGCGAGCGGACCAGCTGGGACACGACGACGCGCTCGGTGCCGTTGATGATGAACGTGCCCTTGTCGGTCATCATGGGGAAGTCGCCCATGAAGACGGTCTGTTCCTTGATCTCGCCGGTGTTGGCGTTTTGGAACTGGGCCCGGACAAAGATCGGGGCCGCGTACGTCATGTCCTTCTCTTTGCACTCCTCCACCGAGAACTTCGGCGGCGGGCGCAGGTCCTGATCGTCGGGGTCGAAGTCGAGGATCAACTTCAGGGAACCCGAGAAGTCCTCGATCGGGCTGATGTCGTGGAAGGTCTCGGCCAGGCCCTTCTCGAGGAACCACTTGAACGAATCGCGCTGGATTGAGATCAGGTCCGGAAGCGGCAGGACTTCGTCGAGGTTGGCGAAAGAAAAGCGCTCCCGGGTGAGCGGACGTGACGGCAAAGGCCTACTCCTCAGAATGAGACGTGGAAGGCAGATCGGGAGCCGTAAGGGCGCGCAGCACCCACGAGGAAAGCCCGGGGGTGCGCATGACAGGCGAGCACGGCAACTGACCAGTGTAAGTCAGCGCGCGAAGAAAAGCAACCGCTTTCGGGCGCTTCTGCAGGGGGAAGGGTAGGGCAGCGGCACGCCCTGGTCAAGGGTTTGCCGCAAACCCGGCCGAACTACTTGAGTTCGACGGTCGCGCCCGCCGCCTCCAGCTGCGCCTTGGCCTTGTTGGCCTCTTCCTTGGTGACCTTTTCGAGAACGGCCTTGGGGGCGCTGTCGACCAGGTCCTTGGCTTCCTTGAGGCCGAGGCTGGTAAGCGAACGGACCTCCTTGATGACCTGGATCTTCTTGTCGCCGGCGCCGGTGATGATGACGTCGAACTCGTCCTGCTCCTCGACCTCGGGCGCAGCCTCGGCTCCGCCGCCGCCACCAGGGCTCGAGGCGGCGACGGGCGCCGCGGCGGTGACGCCGAACTTCTCCTCGAACTCCTTCAGCAGTTCGGACAGCTCGAGAACGGTCATGCCGGCGATGGACTCGAGGATTTCAGACTTGGTGGCCATGGTTGTCAGTGCTCCTTACGGGGGAAAATGGTGGGCGGGTCAGTTGGCGGGCGGGGTGACGACGTCGGGCGCAGTGGCTGCGGCCGGCGGCGGGGCGTTGCTCTCACCGTCAACGGCGGGAGCGTCAGTCTCGGGTTCGGCTTCGGTCGGGGCGTCAGGGGGCGAGGGCTCGACCGAGAGGATCTCCGGTTCGACGTCGGCCGGGATGCCATGGGCGGCGAGCGGCTCGACCTCGATCGGTTCGTTGACCAAGGCAGGCGTCTGCGCCGCCTCGGCCGCGTTCTCCAACTCCGGCGGCTCAACCGCCTCCGCCTCAGTGGCGGCAGCCGCGGCGGGCTCGGGCTCGGGCTCGGCCGCGGCCGCGGCCGGGGCGGCGGGCTCGGGCTCGGGCTCGGGCGCCGTAGCGGACGGTTCGGCCTCGGAGGCGGGAGCGGGCTCAGCGGCGGGAGCAGGCTCCGTTGTCGCAGTGGGCTCGGGCGCTGGCGCCGCTGCCTGCTCGGGCTCGGGCGCCGCAGCGGCGGCGCTGGCCTGCTCGGGCTCGGGCGCCGCAGCGGCGGCGCTGGCCTGCTCGGGCTCGGGCGCGGGGGCCGCGGCTTGCTCGGGCTCGGGCTCAGCCGCGGCTTGCTCGGGCTCGGGGCCTGCGGCCGGGGCCGGCTCGGCGGCAGCGGACTCTGTCGCGGGCTCGGGTGCTGTAGCGGACGGTTCGGGCTCCGTTGTCGCAGTGGGCTCGGGCTCGGGGGCCGCGGCGGTGGGTGCAGTGTCGGTGGGCTCGGTGTCGGCCACCAATGCCGCCGCGGGCTCGTCGCCCTCGGGGGGCGATTCCGTCAGCGGCGGCTCGGAGATCGCGGCGGACACTGAGTCCGCCACGGCGTCGTCAGACACGGCGGACTCGGCGGGAGCCGGCTCCGGGCTCGTTGACACGGCGGACTCGGCCGGCTCGGACACGGCGGTCTCGGCGGGAGCGGGCTCCGGGCTCGTTGACACGGCGGACTCGGCCGGCTCGGACACCGCCGTCGCAGACTCGGGCGGCTCCGACGCGGTTGCCGATAGCGCCGACTCGGCGGGCTCGGACGGCAGAGCCGCCTCGGCGTCGTGGCCCTCAGGCGCCGGTGTTCCAGGGGTGGAGTCTTCGCCTTCAGCGGAGGTGGCTTCGACGGCGTCGACGGCGTCGGGGACACCGCCTCGCTTCTCGATCAGGGCCTTCAGGCCATAGGCGAAGCCGCGGGGCAGGGCCTGGAGCAGACCGGCGAAGGTCTGCATCGGGGAGGCCAGTGCGCCGGCCAAACGGGCCAGAACAACTTCCCGGGGCGGCAGATCGGCCAACGCCGCGGCGTCGGCCACCGACATGACCTTGTTGCCCAGCACGCCGCCTTTGACGGTGAGCTTGGGGTTGGTCTTGGCGTAGTCCCGCAGTGCCTTGGCAACCGCGGCGGCGTCGCCGTTGACGAAGGCGATCGCGGTGGGCCCGACCAGCAGCGCGTCGAGCTCGCCCAGGCCGAGGTCGTTGGCGGCGAAGCGAACGAGGGTGTTCTTGTAGATCTTGTACTCGCTTCCGGCCTCGCGAAGGGTCCGACGGAGGCCTGCCAGGTCTTTCACGGTGAGACCGCGGTACTCGGTGAGGATGGCGGCGTTGGATCGTTCGAAGTGCTCGCGCACTTCGGTGACCACCGCGACCTTCTCGGCCCTTGGGTTGTCCATCGGTCACCTCCTCTCAAGTTCGGGCGACGCGCGAACGAGGACCCGGAGGGTGACCTGTTCGCCTCGTCAGGATTTATGCGCCTTCGGCGCACCGGATGTCTTCGGCGGATTATGGAGCTGTTGACGTCGAGTTTAACCGGAATCGGCCGGCCGCCGTCCCCACTCCCGGTTTCTGTGCTGATACGAGCGACTGTGCCGATTCGGAGCGCACATAGCGCCGCCAATCGGCACATAGCTTCCAATCGGCACAAACGTTGGCGGCGGCGCAGCTACGCAGCTAGGCGGATGCGGCAGCTGCCTCGGCTGCGGCGGCGGTCGCCGCCAACTCCTCGTCGGTCACCCGCAGGCGGTTGACGTCGATGTCAATCCCGGGGCCCATGGTCGACGAGACGGCCACGGACTTCATGTACCGGCCCTTGGCGGCCGCGGGCTTGGCCCGGTTGAGCTCGTCGACGACGGCCCGGAAGTTGACCAGGATCTTGTCCTTGTCGAAGCTGACCTTGCCGATCGGCACCTGCACCACGCCGCGCGACCGGGTGTCGGCCCGGTACTCGACCTTGCCACCCTTGAACTCGGCCACGGCCCGGGCCACATCGGTGGTGACCGTACCCGTCTTGGGGTTGGGCATGAGGCCGCGGGGTCCGAGCTTGCGGCCCAGCTTCCCGACTTGGCCCATCAGGTCCGGCGTGGCGATGGCGACATCGAAGTCCATGAACCCACCGTCGACCTTGGCAATCAGGTCGTCTGAGCCCACGATGTCGGCGCCCGCGGCGCGAGCCGCTTCGGCATTGTCGCCGGCAGCAAAGACCGCCACCCGGACCGGCTTGCCGGTTCCCGCGGGCAGCGAGACGGTCCCCCGGACGACCTGATCGGCGCGACGTGGGTCGACACCCAGGCGCACCGCCAGTTCGACCGACTCGTCGAAGCTGGCGTGGGCCAGGCTCTTGACCAGGTCGATCGCCTCCACCGGCGAGTACGACTGCTGGGGGTCGAAGCCTCGCTTGGCGTCGACATACTTCTTTCCGTGTTTCGGCATGCTGCCTCCCTCTCTGTTGCCGACCTGAGGCGAGGTCTTCCTCAGCGTCGGAGTTTGGTTGTCTTAACCCTCGACCCGGATGCCCATGGAGCGGGCGGTCCCCCGAACCTGGCGCTTGGCCGATTCGAGGTCGTTGGCGTTGAGGTCGGGCATCTTGATCTGGGCGATGTCGGCGACCTGGCTGTCCGAGACCTTGCCGGCCACCAGCCGACCCGGCGTGACCGAGCCCTTGTCCACGCCCGCCGCCTGGCGCAGCAGCACCGGGGTGGGCGGGGTCTTCAGGATGAAGGTGAACGAGCGATCCTCGAAGATCGTGATCTCGACGGGGATCACCTGGCCCGCCTTGTCCTCGGTCGCCGCGTTGTACTGGCGGCAGAACTCCATGGTCTGGACGCCATGGGGCCCGAGGGCGGTGCCAACTGGCGGCGCGGGCGTGGCTTTGCCCGCGGGCAACTGGATTCGAACGATCGCCGTTACGCGGCGCTTGGCCATGAAAGGACTCCTTACAGCTTCGCGACTTGCGCGAACTCGAGCTCGACCGGCGTCTCACGGCCAAAGATGTTGACGAGGACCTTCAGCTTGAGCTGATCCTCATTGATTTCGGCGATGGTACCGGTGAAGTCGGCAAACGGGCCTTCCTTCACACGCACCGACTCGCCCACCTCGTACTCCAACCGGGGCCGGCCCTTCTTGGTGGGCTCCTGGCCGTCGACCTTGACCTGCAGGATGCCCTCGACCTCTTTGCGCGACAGCGGGGTCGGGCGAGCGCCGAGGCCAACGAAGCCGGTGACACCGGGGGTGTTGCGGACCACGTACCAGGAGTCGTCGTCGAGGTCCATCCGGACCAGCAGGTAGCCGGGGAAGATCTTCTTGGACACGACCTGCTTCTTGCCGTTCTTGAACTCGATGACGTCCTCGAGCGGGATGACGACCTCGAAGATCCGCTCCTCCATGTTCATGGAGGCGATGCGGCTCTCAAGGTTGGACTTCACCTTGTTCTCGTAGCCGGCGTAGGTGTGGACGACGTACCACTGGCCGGGCCGGTCGTAGGCGCTCTCGATGACGGGCGCGGCCTCGACCACGTCCTCCTCGGCCGCGATCCCGAGGACTTCGTCCTCGCTCAGCACCGCCTCGGCGGGCGCGTCGGCTGCCTCGGGCGCTTCAGTCACGGGCGCGTCGGTCATGACATTGGTGGGGTTCTGGTCTATTTCACTCATCTACTTGAACAGGAAGCGTGCGACGAACGAGAAACCGTAATCAAGGAAGAAGATCAAGATGATCACGATGACGAGGGTCATCAGCACGACGGTGGAATAATTGATGGTCTCGGCCCGGGAGGGCCACGCCACCTTGCGCAGCTCGACCCCGACCTCGTGGAGGAACTCACGGGGCTTGGTCCGGCTGCGTTGGGCCGCCTGAGCGGGAGCCGTCGGACGGGTCTTCTCTCGCGAACGGGCCGCGGGCTCTCCGTCAGCGCCCAGCTGGCCCTGGCGCTGGAGCAACCGCTTTTGTTCTCGGTTCATGCTCACGTTGGCGATGACCTTCTCGAAGGGTGTGGATCAGGTGGAGCAGGGCAGGAGGGACTCGAACCCCCAACCGCCGGTTTTGGAGACCGGTGCTCTACCAATTGAGCTACTGCCCTATAGCGGAGGGGAGTCCCAGACAGCGAGGATAGCACCCGCTCTTCGCTTCCCGGCGGGCAGGCGGGCGGCGCTCGGGTCCTACCGCTGCCCCGCGGGCACCCGGCGCGGCGCTCGGGCAGCGACCGGGGAGGCATTTTCCCCGACCCTTGACCTAACCGGCGAGACGCATGCCTTTGCGCTTGTTGGAGGCCCGGGAGACGAGCACCAGTGTCCCAGCGGCGCCGGCCGCGGTGGCGGCGACGGCCACCCCGCCGATGTAGGCGGCCCGTTTGCCCGAGAGCAGGGAGCGGATGGCACCGCGTTCGCCCGCCTCCTCGAGGTTGGCCAGGATGCCGCTAAGGACGCCGGGCGCGGGCTCGAGGTACTCGGTGCGCAGCTGGCGGAGGGCCCGCAGGAGCTTGCGGTAGTGCACCAACTCCGCCTGGCAACGCAGGCAGGTGGTGACGTGGTGCTGGATCCGCCGGTCGGCCCGCTCGGTGCCGTCGACGATCGCCGGGAGGGCGGCGGCCACCTCTTCGCAGGTGAGGCGCCGGGTCGGGCGGCGCTGGTGGTCCCGCTGGTCAGACTGCATGGGCGTCATCTCCCTCGATCAGGGAACCATCGGAGCGCTGGGGGAACAGCCGCTCGCGGAGCTTGCGCCGGGCCCGGTGCAGCCGGACCTTGGCCGCCGCCTCGGTGATCCCGAGTTCGACCGCGATCGATTCATGGGGTAGGTCGTAGACGTCGCGCAAGACGATGACGGCCCGGAGCTTGGGGGGCAGTTCCTGCAACGCCCGAGCGATGCCGTCGCGCTCGAAGGCCAACTCGGCCTGGCGTTGCGGGTCGTGGTCGGGGTTGACGTCGACCAGGTCGAACTCCTCGTCGAGTTCGTCGTGGCGGGTGCGGGACCGCTTCGCCAGGGCGGTCGAGGCGCAGTTGGCCGTGATCCGGTACATCCAGGTCGTGAAGCGGGCGTCGCCGCGAAAACGCTTCAGGCCTCGGTAGGCCCGGAGATAGGCGTCCTGCACCACGTCGCGTGCGTCCTCTTCGTTTCCCGTGAGTCTGTAGGCCAGCGTGTACATGTCGGTATAGGTGGCTTTGACCAGTTCGTCGAACGCCGAGCGGTCGCCTGCTCTGGCCGCGGTGACCAGACCGGTGAGATCCGGCGACATCACTGGGTAAGACTCGGGAAAGACGGCACGGGTTACTCGGTATTCGCCCCTCTGGTCAGCGGGTCTCTTTGTGGGTTGTGTGCTGGCGATCCCACCGGCAGTACTTCTTGAGCTCGATGCGCTCGCGGTCGTTCTGCTTGTTCTTCATGGTGATGTAGTTACGCCGCTTGCAGACGTCGCAGGCCAAGGTGACCTTCACCCGCTTCTCGTTCTTCGCCACGCTGTGACTCCTTCACTTGTCCCCGTGGTCGGGGTGCTGGTGCTGCTGGTCGTGCTGCTGCTGCTGGTCGTGCTGGTGCTGCTGGTCGTGCTGGTGCTGCTGGTCTGTAGCGGCGGTCGGACTTGAACCGACGACCTAACGATTATGAGCCGTTTGCTCTGCCTACTGAGCTACGCCGCCCTGTGGAGGAACTTTCCCGAAGGGCTGAGCCCCCTGTCGGAATCGAACCGACGACACCAGCCTTACCATGGCTGTGCTCTGCCGACTGAGCTAAGGGGGCAGACCCCTGCCGGGGTAGCTCGGCCATGGTAGTCGAGCGGCGGGGGTGGCAGGGCCGTCGTCGGGGCCGGCCGCTCCGGGCGGAAGGGCGGTCGTCAGGGTTCGGTAGCGTGCCGTCGGGATGCTGCGGACCCGGCTGGCGACGAACGACGACGCCGAGGCCATGCGGCTCATCTACAACACCGAGGTGCTCGGCTCGACGGTGACGTTCGACATGGTGCCCCGTACCCCCGAGGACCAGCTGGCCTGGCTGGCCGAGCACCGGGGCCCCCACCCGGCGATCGTGGCGGCGACCGACGACGGGATGGTCGCCGGCTTTGCCTCGGTGTCGCCGTACCGAAGCCGGCCCGCCTACTCCACGACGGTGGAGGACTCGGTGTACGTCCGGGCGGACTGCCGGGGCCAGGGGGTCGGGCGGCTGTTGCTGGCCGATCTGCTCACGCTGTCGGCGGCCCACGGCTTCCACGCCGTCATGGCCCGCATCGTCGAGGGCCACGCAGCGTCCATCGCCTTGCACCGGTCATGCGGGTTCGAGCTGGTCGGCGTGGAACGCCAGGTGGGCCGCAAGTTCAGCCGGTGGCTCGACGTCGTGCTCATGCAGCGCCTCCTCTGAGCCGCACTGTTCTGAGCCTCTGAGCCCGAGGGGCGTCGTATCCCAGAGCGGGCCCGTCGCAGCGCGGGGGCGTCCCAGCGCGGGCGGGTCCCGGCGCGGGACCGTCCCAGTGCGGGACCGTCCCGGTGCGGGTAGCGGCGGGGGCGTGCCTACCATCGCCGCCGTGCACATTGGCGAAACGGTCCCCGACTTCGAGCTGCTCGATCAGGAAGGTACGCCGCAGCGGTTGAGCGGTTACCTGAGCGACGGGCCGGTCGTGCTGTTCTTCTACCCGGGCGCCATGACGGCGGGTTGCACCATCGAGAGCTGCCACTTCCGTGACCTGAAGTCGGAGTTCGAGGCGATCGGTGCCCAGCGCGTCGGCATCAGCCATGACACGGTCGGCAAACAGAAGCAGTTCGCCGACAAGCACGCCTTCGATTACCCGCTCCTCTCCGACTCGGACAATACGGTGGCCAAGATCTTCGGTGTCCACCGCTCCGGTCCCTTGCCGACCAAGCGATCCACCTTTGTCATCGGCAAGGACAGCCGGGTCCTCGACGTCGTCAAGAGCGAGGTCCGCATGTCGGTACATGCCGACAAGGCGCTCGGCGCCCTGAAGGCCCGAGCCGGCGCCTGATCGGTCGGGAAAGGCGTACGAGGAGCAGGTGAACCTGGCAGTCTTTGCCGCCGTCTTCCCCTTGATCTTCCTCGGGGAACTGCCCGACAAGTCCATGTTCGCATCGCTCATCCTGGCGTCGCGGGGCCGGCCGCTGGCGGTGTGGGCCGGAGCGGCGGCGGCGTTCGCGGTGCACGTCGCGATCGCGGTGTCCATCGGGGTGGCGCTGTTCAACATCCTCCCCCATCGGGTGGTCGACGGACTGGTCGCGGTGCTCTTCGCAGCGGGGGCCGTCTACGCCTTCCTCATCCGCAACCAGGTCGAGGAGGAGCCGGGTGATGCCGAGGCGAAGACGTCGGCGGCCACGTTCGCCACCACCTTCGCCGTCATCTTCATCGCCGAGTGGGGTGACCTGACCCAGGTCCTGACGGCCAACCTGGCGGCGCGCTACCACTCACCATGGAGCGTCGGCGTGGCCGCGACGCTGGCGCTGTGGACCGTGGCCGGGCTGGCGGTGGTCGGCGGCCAGGGCCTGCTTCGCCTGGTCTCGGTCAGGAAGGCTCGCATCGCCACCGCATTCGTGTTGCTGATCCTGGCTGGGTTCAGCGCCGCCAAGGCGATCGGCGCCTGAACGATCGACGCCTGAACGATCAGCGCCTGAACGATCGGCGCCTGAACGAGCGCCGCCAGGGCGAGCGCCGCCAGGGCGATCGGCGCTGAACCTTCGACGCTGCTTTTGAAGCGGCCGCCGACCCCAGCCCAGGGCGGCGGGGCGGGGTCGGCGGCACCGCGCCAGCCTGCGGGTGGCGGGCGGCACGGGAACAACTCCATCAGCTCAACCGCTCGCCTGGGCCTGGCGGCGGAGATCGGCGAGCCACGCTCGGCGAACCCGGCGTCGTTCGGCCTCGGTGGTGCCGCCCCAGATGCCGTCTTGCTGATTGGTCTCCAACGCGAACTGCAGGCAGGCATCTTGGACCTGGCAGCGTTGGCACACGGCCTTCGCGGCTTGGATGTCGTTCAACGAGACACCGCCCGCTCCGGCAGGAAAGAACAAGTCCACGTCTGCGAGCTTGCACCCGGCGTGGTTCCGCCACGTCGTGTCGACGCTTACGGGTCGTCGCTGGCCTATCGTCACAAACCCCATCCTCGCTGACCACGTCGTGGATCGCTGACGCTGCCGGGGTCCGGGACAGGCGGCCATCGTCCTGCAGGACGATTGCCTTACGCTGCAGAGTGCTCCTAATTCTTCCGGCTGTCAACGGCCGAATATGCGGGGATCGATGAGGTGTACCGTAGGAGTCGACACGGAATGTGCACCCGCACCGTGTTGGGCGTTGCCGGCTGACTCCGGCACCCCTCGGGAGCGTTGCTCCGGTCCTTGGTAGCGCAGGAAACGCGGTTACCGACCAGGGAGCTTGCCAATGCGTTACAGCATGGTTCGGCCATCACCGCATGGCGCGCAAAACCTGCGGCCCGCGCTCACGATCTCGCCCGAGCGAACCGAGGGCAATGACATTCTCGTCGTCCTACTCGGCGAAGCGGACCTTTCGAGCCGTTATGCCCTTTCTGACACGTTGTCCCGGGTTATCGCCTCAGGTGATGCCGACGTCGTCATCGACCTCGCACAGGCGCAATTCCTCGACAGCGCCACTGCCCGCGTCCTTGCGGAATGTCAGACGTTGCTGGATCGCCGCGGGCGCAAGCTCACACTGCGATCGCCGTCGAAACTGGCCGCCCGGGTGCTGGACATGTTCGGGCTGACAGGTCTGATCGAGCGGGGCGAAGACGTTCCGCCTACGGCGTAAGACGCCGAGGACCGCGTGCGAATCGTTGTCTTGTGATTTTCGATATTCACGCCGAGCAAACGCTCGATTTGAGGTTCAGCCGCAATAGGAGTAATCTTCACCCAGTACCATAAGTGCTCATAGCTGTCGGACGCTGAGGATGAAACTGCCAGTTCCGCCCAGGCGGGAACTGGCTCTCCGAGTGGCATTGCCGACGCAGTGCTTTGAGCGTGGTGGACCCTGACCCGATGGGCCACATTCGGCATCGGCGCCATCGCATGACGACGGGATCCGAGTATCGCGACAATCCAATTCACCGATTGAAAGGATAATGGGGAAGCAGGTCCGCTTTTACGGACATGACTCCCCGGGTAACCACATGACATTCGCAAGCGGAACACATAGCATCGAGCCCGAGAACGGCACGCTGACGGTCAAGGTCTACAAGGAAGGCATGGCCGCCAAAATGGGCCACGACCTCACGTTCGAAGCCTCCGATTGGAGCGGCAAGATCACGGTCGACACCGATGATCCCTCCGCCTCGAGCGTCCAGGTGACCATCGATCCCAGTTCGCTCGAAATCGTCAACGCCGAAGGCGGCGCCAAGCCGCTGAGCGACAAGGATCGGGCGGACATCGCCAAGAACATCACCAAGACACTCGGCAACTCGGATATCAGCTTCGAGAGCACCGAGGTTTCGGGGACGGCGCCCCGTATCTCCCTCAAGGGAAACCTGACCATTTCCGGCACGGCGAGACCTGTCACCTTGGACCTAACCGTCGGTGACGACGGCCACGCCGCAGGCAGGACGACGATCGTCCAATCGCAGTACGGCATCAAGCCGTTTTCCGCGATGATGGGCGCGCTCAAGGTCAAGGACTCCGTAGACGTCGAATTCGACGTCACACTGCCCACCTCCTGACGAGAGCCCTCGATTTCGAGGCGAGCGGGGGCGACGCGAATGCAGCTGACGCGTCGGCCCCCGCGAGCGAGCGGCCGTTGGCCTGCGCTAGCGGGCGGCCGTTGGCGTGCGCTGGTCCCCGCCGGGTAGCCACGCCAAGATGGGCCGGTGATGGAGCGGCTGCGGTTCCTCCGATGGTCCCCGTGGTTGCGGGCCCCACTGCTGGCCTTCCGGTCCCCGGCGCTGTTCGTCGGTGTCGGGGTGGCGGGCGTGGTGCTGGGTTTGGCGGCCGGATCCCGCCCGGTCTTCGTCTCGTCGGCCGCGAGCGGAGCCCTCCGCCAGGACCTGGCTAAGGGCTGCCCTTATGACGTCGGCCTGCGGGTGGTCCGCCAAGCCGCGGTGCCCGCGGTCGGGGCGTCGCCGCCCATCGCTCCGGCCTCCGGCGCCGCGTCCGCCATCGATCTCGGCGCAGCCGAGTCGACCCTGGTGGGAGCGGTCCGAGGAACTCCCCACCTCGGCACCGAGGTAACGACTGTCTTCGGGGGCAACGCCGAGGCCTCGATCGCGGGCAACACCGAACCTCCTCAGCAAATCGCCCTGGTCGCCCGGCGAGGGGCGGCGCAGCACATTCACATCCTCAGCGCCGTCGCCTCCCCCGGCATCTGGCTGCCCGACACGACCGCGGCCCGGCTCCACGCGGTCGCCGGGAGCCTGCTGGATCTGCGGGTGGGCGCCGCTGTGGTGCCGATCGCGGTCCACGGCATCTTCCGGGACCTGCTGCTCGAGCGTGACCAGTTCTGGTGCTCCCTGCAGCCCCAGATCGAGGTCTTCGGCAACGCGACCACCCCGCCCGTGGCCGTCCTCGACCAGCCGCAGCTGATGGAGGTGTTGCAGCAGACCGAGAAGAGCAGTGTCACCGCCTGGTGGGAGTTCCCGCCCGACGCCCGAAACTGGACAATGTCCGCGGCCCGGGCCGTCCAGGCCCACCTCGGGTCGGTCTCCGCGTCCAGCCAGGATCCGAACTCCCGCCTCGCCAAGGCGGTCGGCGAGGGCGTGGCCCACCTCGACCTGCCCGCCAGCATCCAGCACGCCCAAGAGACCGAGGCGGCAGTCGCCTCGGCGGTCGGGCCGGTGAGCCTGGCGAGCGTCGCAGTGGCGGTACTGGTGATCATCGCCGCCAGCGGGACATGGCTGGAGCGCCGCCGGGTCGAGCTCCGCGTCCTCGCCATCCGAGGCGCCTCGCCGGGGGCGTTGGCGGCCAAGGCGATGCTCGAGCTGTCGGTGCCGACGCTGGCCGGAGCCGCCGCCGGCCTGGCGGTGGCAGTAACGACGGTGCGTTGGTTCGGGCCGAGTGCGATGGCCGAACCCCGTGCGGTGCTCGTTGCGAGCGTCTCCGCCCTCGTCGCCGCCCTCCTGGGCCTGGCCGTCGGGGCCGTCGTGGTGGCCACACGGGTGCGCAACCTCAACGTCCGTTCGGGTGTTCTCGGGGAAAAAGAGCGCCTACCCCTCTGGGAGTTGATCGTGCTCGCGCTGGCCGCGGCCGCGTATTACGAGTTGCGAACTCGCGGTGGGGCCGTCGTATCTTCGGGACCCGTCCAGCGCGTCGACGGCCTGGTGCTCCTCTTCCCGGTCCTTATGCTGGCCGGCACGGCCGGCCTGATCGCGCGGGTGGCGCTCTCGCGGCGGCTGCTCAGCGTGGCCGCCCGGCATCTGCCCACGTCCGGTTGGTTGGCGGCCCGGCGACTCGAGGCGGGCCGGTGGCGGGCGGCCCCCATGGTGACCGCGACGGCAGTGTCGATCGGCATCGTCATGTTCGGCGCCTCGCTCGCGGCCTCCCTTCGGGCGACGGTCGGGGCCAAGACGACGCTGGCGCCGGGCGCCGCCCAGGTCTTCAACCTGCAGGTGCCCGTACCCGTTCCTCCCGCCGATCCGGCTGCGGCCCATTCCACCCTCGTGACCGTCACGGCCGAGGGCGCCACCACCGCGGGCCATCCCGCATCGGTCGTGCTCGGCGTGGAACCGGCTACCTTCGCCCGGGCGGCGTTCTGGGAGTCGAGCTTCGCCGGTGCGTCCCTGCCCAACCTGCTGCGCCGCCTCTCCGACCACCCGGACACTGGACCGGTTCCGGTGATCGCGGTAGGGCGGTCGCTCCCCGACCGGCTCACGATCGCGCTGCCGGGCGACAAGGGCACACTTTTCCTTCCTGCCCGAGTGGTGGGACGGGCCAAGGCCTTCCCAGGCCAGCAGACCAGTCGTGACCTGCTGGTGGTCAACCGGGCCGCATTGACCCGGATCGGGGTCACCGAGGCGCCCCAGATCTGGGTCAACAGCACCGACCTGGGGCTCACCGGACGGCTGAAACACGCGGGCGTGCCGATCTTCGCGGCCAGCCGAGCCAGCGACGTCGCCGCGGGCAGCGCCCTCGAACCCCAGCTGTGGGCCCTCGACTACCTTCAGGTGATCGGCCTGGCGGCGGGAGCGGTGACGTTGTGCGGCGTCGGCCTGTACTTCGCGGCCAATGCCCGGCGCCGACGCCTCGGGACGGCACTCGCCCTCCGGCTCGGAGTCAAGGCGCGCACTGCCCACCAGGCGACACTGGCCGAAGTGGCCGCCCTGCTGACCGGCGGCCTCGTCGTCGGTGTGGGCCTGGCCTGGCTGGCCGTGGCGCTCGTCTTCTCCCGGTTGGACCCCCTTCCGAACAGCCCTCCGAACCCGTTGTTCCGCTTCGACGCCATCACGGCCGTCTGGTGCGTGGCCGGCGCCGCGGTCTCGGGCATCGTCCTCACCGCCATCCTCGAACGGTCCTCGAGCGCCCGACCGCTTCCCGAACTGCTGCGCGATGCCCGCTGACAGACGAGAGGCTTCCGGCGTCGCGGCCGACTGCCGTGACCTGGTTCAGATCTACCCCTCCGACCAGGGCGGGGTCACGGTGCTCCGGGGAATCCACGCCACTTTCCCGAAGGGGACCCTCACTTCGATCGTAGGCGCATCGGGTGCAGGCAAGTCGACCCTTCTGCGCCTCCTGGCGTGCCTGGAAGCCCCGAGCGCCGGCCAGGTCACCATCGCTGGCCAGCCAACCTCGCGCCTGACGGCACGCGCCCGGCGCCGGTTGGTGGCCCGTCGTATCGGTTATGTCTTCCAGCGGCCGCCGGACAACCTCATCGACTACCTGACCGCGGCCGCCCACCTCCGCCTGGCGTGGCAGATGCGGGAATCGGCCACGGTCCTCGACGCGGAGCAGCTCCTCGCGTCCGTGGCCCTGTCCGGCGCGCCCAAGAAGCGGCCGGACGAGCTGTCCGACGGCGAGCAGCAGCGCCTGGCAGTCGCCATCGCGGTGGCCGGCGACCCGGACCTGATCATCGCCGACGAGCCCACCGCCGACCTCGACCCCGCCGGTGCCGCCGCCTTGGCCGACAGCATCGTCCGCCTGACGAAGGCCGGGCGGACCTTCGTCGTGTCGTCGCACGACCCGGTGGTGACCGATCGGTCCGATCAGGTCCTGGTCATTCGCCGAGGCGTCCTGGCTGCGGTCAAGTCGGGCCGGGGGCCGCTGCGGGTGATGGTGGATCCCGCAGGCCGCATCCAGTTGCCCGACGAGGCCCTGCGCCAGCTCCCAGGCCGGGTGGCCGAGGTCGTCGTCGAAGGCGATGTGATCACCCTGCAGCAACCGTGACCGCAATCGCGCTCATGGCCCGCGGTGTCTGCAAGGAGTACCGGACCTCGGGTGGTGTCATCACCCCGGTCGAAGGGTTCGACCTGACCCTCGAGCCAGGTGAGCTAGTCGCACTCCACGGCCCATCCGCCAGCGGGAAGACGACCATCGTCCATCTGCTGGCCGGTTGGGAACAGCCTGACCGGGGCGTCATCGCCTGGCCCGGCGCCTCGGCCGCGCCGCCCTCGTGGTCCGAGCTGGCGGTCATCCCCCAGACCGTCGCCCTGCTCGACGAGCTCACCGTCGCCGAGAACATCACCCTGCCGCTTCGGGCGCTCCAGGCGTCACGGACCACGGACAGGTTGCCCCCGATGGCGGGCGAGTTGGCGCAGGTGCTGGAGGAGTTGGGCCTGACGCCGCTCCTCGATCGCACCGTCGACCAGATCTCGGTGGGCGAGCAGCAGCGGGTGATGGTCGCCCGGGCCCTTTCCACCCATCCGGCGGTCATCCTGGCCGACGAACCCACCGCCCATCAGGACGAGCGCAACGCCGGTGTCATCGCCTGGCTGCTCAGGCAGGCGACCCGGCAAGGAGCCGCGTGCCTGATCGCCACCCGCCAGACGACCCTGCGGGCACTGGTCGACCAGGCCGGGATCGTCCACCTGCAGCACTCTTTGCATACCTTCAAATAGTGGTGGCGGGGACGAGTTGGGCGAGCAGGGTTTGGACGCGCCGGTCGATGTCGTCGACGATCGGTCGGACCGCCTCGACGGGAAGGCCGGCGGGGTCGGTGAGCCGCCAGTCGAGGTAATGCTTGCCGGGATATACCGGGCAGGCGTCGCCGCAGCCCATGGTCACGATGACGTCGGCGGCCCGGCCCACTTCGTCGCTGAGCGGCTTGGGGAACTCCTTCGACGCGTCGAGGGCTCCCTCGGTGAGGATCTGGGCGACCGCGGGGTTGATCTGACCGCCCGGGTCGGACCCGGCCGAAAGAACCTCGACCCGGCGCCCGGCGTAGTGGTCGAGCAATACCCGGGCGGCGGCGCTGCGGCCCGAGTTGTGGATGCACAAGAACAACACGATCGGCCGGTCGTTCACGATGAGTCCTTCTTCTCGTTGGTCCTGTCGTCACCGCGCAGGTGCGGCACGACGACATCGGCCGCTTCGGCCGGAGTGACGCCGGGGTAGAGGATCTTTATCAACGCGAACGCGCCCAGGCCGCCGGCGATCTGGGCGGCAATGAAGGCCGGGGCGGACGACGGAGCGATGCCTGCGAAGGTGTTGGAGAACATCCGCCCGATCGTGATCGCGGGGTTGGCGAAGCTGGTCGAGCTGGTGAAGAAGTAGGCCGCGCCGATATAGGCCCCGACCGCAGCGGGGGCACGTGCCGCTCGACCGGAGCGGGCCAATGCGAATATGACCAGCACCAGGCCGACGGTGGCAACCACCTCGGACACGAAGTGGGCGCCCGTGGCCCGGTGGTGGGTGGAGACGGTCACCACCGGGGTGGAGAACATCACGTTGGCCACCACCGCCCCGCCGACGCAGCCAGCGGCCTGGGCCGGCGCATAGGCGATCGCGGTCTTCCAGGAGACCCCGCCGAAAGCGGCGTCGACGAAGGACACCACCGGGTTGAAATGGGCCCCCGACACGGGACCGACCATCAAGATGATGGCGTACAACCCGGTCGCAGTCGCGGCCGCGTTTTCCAGCAACTCCAAGCCGGCGTTGCCGGGCGAGAGTTGCTGGGCCGCGATGCCCGACCCGACCACCACCGCGGCGAGGAAGGCGCTCCCCAGCAACTCGGCGACGAGGCGCCGCCACAACACCACTTCGTTCACTGTCAACCCAGTTCCCATGGGAGCGCAGTCAGCAGCAGGAACCGGGGCCAGCGGTCGTCGCGCCCACCGTCACCGGCTCCACCGCGCAGCTCTCGGTGCCGCAACCGAGCCCCGTTTCGGCCGGGGCGTCGGCCAGGACGGTGTAGACCTCCCACGGCGCCCCGTCGGGATCGTTGACCCATGCCTTGTCCTGCACCGCGTAACAACACGTCGTCGACTCTTGTACCTCGGGCTCGAGTCCCTGGCCGGCCAGACGGCGGGTCGCCGCCTGGACGTCTGCCGCGGAGGAGACCTCGACACCGAGATGATTCAACGCCCCCGACACGCCCTCGCCCCGGGCCGACGGGTTCTCGATCAGGACCAACTTGAGAGGCGGATCGGCAATGGCGAAGTTGGCGTATCCGGGACGGCGCTTTGCCGGTTCGGCGCCGAACAACTTGGAGTAGAAATCCACCGCGGCATCGATGTCCGCCACGTTGAGAGCCAGTTGGACACGAGACACATTCAACCTCCGGTAACATCAACAAGCGTCGATACGTTGATGATTGTCGATACATTCATAGTTGTCAATAGGAGACGCCAGGCATGGCCACGAAAAGTTCGGTGACCGTCGTTGCAGAGGTCGAGTCGTGCTGCTCGTCAGTGCTCGCCGCCCCCCTCGACAACGCCGAGGCGGCTCAGTTGGCGGCTGGGTTCACCGCCCTGGCCGACCCGGTCCGCCTGCGGGTGCTGAGCATCCTGGCCGCGGCGCCCGCCGGCGAAGTATGCGTATGCGACTTCGTGGTTCCGCTGGGCAAGAGCCAACCCACCGTCTCACACCACCTCAAGATCCTCAGCGAGGCCGGTCTGGTGCACGGCGACCGGCGAGGTAAATGGGTGTGGTACTCGATCGACCGCCAACGCCTCGCCGCCCTGCGAGCCGCCATCGACGCCTGACGCCAAGGCCCGGCGTGGCCGTGGCCGACTTGGCCGGTTGCGCCCGCCACGGGGTGAGCCGGCCGGCGCTGCGAGAAGCCCTGGCCCGGCTCGAGACCGAAGGGCTGATCCTGCGCCACCGGGGAACCGACACGTGATCAACCGGGGGCGGCGGACACCGGTCGACGCTGCTGCGACTAGGGTAAGGCGGAGTCGGCCTCTGCCAGTCCGACGCCCTCGGCGATGCGCATGGTCGGCCTGATTTTCCTCATAGCGGTCGCGTTGGGATTCGATTTCACCAACGGTTTTCATGACGCCGCCAACGCTGTGGCCGTGTCTATTTCGACTAGAGCCTTGCGGCCCTTGACGGCGCTGGGTATGGCGGCGGGACTCAATGTCGTCGGCGCGCTGGTCTCAACGAAGGTGGCCGCCACTGTCGGGAAGGGCATCATCACGACACCAGCTGGAACACACGGCTTGGTGATCGTGTTCTCTGCGCTCGTCGGTGGCATCGCCTGGAACGTGCTCACCTGGCGGCTGGGCCTGCCATCGTCGTCGACTCACGCGCTCATCGGTGGCCTGGTCGGCGCGGCGCTGGGGGCGGCCAGCACGGTGAAATGGGATGGGATTCTCACCAAGGTTGTCCTGCCAATGGCGGCGTCGCCGGTCATCGGGTTCGTTGTCGGTTACCTGCTGATGGTCGCCATCTTGTGGACGTTCCGGCGGGCGAGGCCGACGGTGGTCAACCGTCGCTTCCGCGGCGCCCAGAGTGTGTCGACCGCGGCGATGGCGTTCAGCCACGGGACACAGGACGCCCAGAAGACCATGGGCGTAATCACGCTGGCGCTCGTGGCAACGGGCCACCTCCGCACCTTCCGCGTTCCCTACTGGGTGATTTTCGCGGCGGCGGCCGCCATGGGGCTCGGCACGCTCGCGGGTGGCTGGAAAATCATCCGCACCCTCGGCAATCGGATCACCACCCTGGATCCACCTCGGGGTTTCGCCGCCCAGACTTCGGCGTCGGCTGTGCTTCTGATCTCGGCGTACGTGTATGCCATGCCGGTGTCTTCCACCCACGTCATGACATCATCGATCATGGGGGTGGGTGCGACCCGCCGACTCTCCGCTGTCCGGTGGGGAGTCGCCCAACAGGTCGTACTCGCCTGGGTGTTGACGATTCCGGGGGCAGCCGCAACAGCGTGGGTGGTGTACCACATCGCCAATGCCGTGGTGCGGGGATGACCTCGCGGGTCAGGAATTCTTGACGAGAATGGACTCGACGACGTCGGACACGTCCTCAATGGCGTTGAGCGAGTCCTCGAGCGCCTGGATGATGTCCTTCCACTTGATGACCTCGAGGGCCTCGTACTCGCCACTGAAGAGTCGGGCCATGCTGTGTCGGAAGATGGCATCGCCCTGGCGCTCCAGGTGCTCGATCCGTTCCAGGCGGTAGCGCGCTCCCTGCCCGCTTCCCAGGCAGCCCATGAGAGCGACCATCTCGTCGGCCATGGCGACCAGGACCTCGGCCAGTTCGGCCAGCTCAGGCAGTGGTTGTTCGACGTGGACCAACTGCATCAGCGAGGCAGCGGAGAACATGTCGTCGACCACGTCGTCGAGTTCTTCGGCAAGTGCGTGGATGTCCTCGCGGTCGTAAGGCGTCACGAAGCTGGAGTCAAGGCGCCGGAGGAGTTCGATGGTGATCTGGTCGCCCTGATGTTCGAACGCCTTGATCGCCTGGTAGTGCTCGTCCAGGTCACTGAACGCCGCTATCAGTTTGCTCAGTTCCTCGGCGCAATCTCGGGCGTTGGTCGCCGCAGCTTGGAACAGCTCCAAGAACCCCTCGTCGGTCGGTATGAGACGTAGATGCTTCAGTCCCGACACGACGCGAGCTAAACCGGACTTGCTCTGATCGCCAGGATCTCGCCTACCCGCCGAACGCCGCCTCGACCAGATCCTGGCCGGAGTCAAGCGTCTGGGCGCGGCCATCGCATCCACCCGCCGGGCCAGATTGACGGCATGATCCCCGAGGCGCTCGTAAAATCGGGCGATAAGGGCGAGATCGACCGCCACCTGCGGGTCGGCTCCCTGGGCGATGCCCTCGCTCACCAAGCTGGCCGCGAGATCGTCGAGTTCGTCGTCGGCTTCGCTCAGTTCGAAACTGGCATCGCGTGAGCGCTGGGCGTAGGCCGTGTCCGCCGCTTGCCACATTCGCACCGCGATGTCGCTCATCGACTGGATGAGACCTCGGCTGCGCGGTGTGATGACCCCGCCCAGGCCCCGCAGGGTGCGCTGCGCGATGTGCTCGGCCAGATCCGCGCTGCGCTCGAGTTCCGGGGCGATCTGAAGAATGGCAACGAGATTCTCCAGGTCCTCCGGATCCAGTCCCCCTTCGGACAGCCGCTCCTTCACCAGCCCCATGAGGGACCCACAGCGCTCGTCGATCGCTCGATCGTCGGCGATCACCTGCTTGGCGCGCTCCACGTCCTGCTCGAGCAGAGCCGCCGTCGATCGGGCGAGAGCTTCGATCACCAAGCCGAAGAGGAGCCGGATCGCGTCATCGATCCGACGGCGAAACTCATCCCGATCGGCAACGGCACTCCCCATCTCCGCACGATACCGTCCTCAGGATGTCGGGCCGGGCAGGTCCGCCGACCCGATCCCGCCGAACGGGTGTTGGGCCACTGGTGTGGCGGACGACTCGGTCGCCCGACATGGCCATGGCCGGGCCACCTAGAAGAGAGGGAGGCAGCCCGACTGTTCAGGAATTGCTCAGGCACTCTTTACCGCTTGGTGACGCGCTGCTGACTTGTCTGACATTCGGTTGGGCCACGCTCGACGTCATGCCGGTGCCCGCGCCATGACCGTGTGGTATCAGCAGTCGTTGGAGGCCGATCAACTGGAACAGCTGGCCAAGCCGGCGGACCAGGTCCTGCCCCGGCCCGGCGAGCGGCTGTTCGAGTTCCAGGGACTGGGCCGACTTCCTGGAACTCCTGGACTGAGACTGCTCGCTCGTCACCGAAGCTGATCAACAGGCGATGCTGGCCGAAGACTTCGCCGGGCGCGAACAGACGTCGGGGATCCGCTCCGTCGACCTGGTCCTCAACCCGACCCACTGGTCGGTGTGGCACCGGCGCCTCGACGACTTCGTCGACACCATTCGACACCGGCCTGCGCCAAGCGGAAACCGACGGCCTGGCGTTGGGCCAGCCGACGTTCCTGACCCCCGAGGAGGCGAACGACTTGCATCTCGACGCAGACGCACGCGCCACGAAGATCCTGGCGCGTACCGGCATCGCGACCACGGGCCCGATGCCACTGGCAGGCAGATGAGCGCGACGCAACCCGATCCGTTTGCGGCCGCCGCGATCGGCGAGGCCAGCAGGGGATTCGACGAGGGGGGCTACCGATCGGCTCGGTGTTGGTGGTCGACGGGGCGATCGTCGGCCGCGGGCACAACCGACGCGTGCAATACAACAGCGCCATCCTCCACGCCGAAATGGATTGCCTCGAGCGGGCGGGGCGGTTGCCGAAGGATGTGTACCGGCGGGCGACTCTCTACACGACGCTGGCGCCGTGTCACATGTGCGCCGGGGCGGTGTTGCGATGCGAGATTCCCCGCGTGGTGGTCGGCGACATCATCACCGCGCGAGGCGCGCAGGACCATCTGATCGCGATGGGAGTCGACGTCGAGTTTCAGCAGTGGGACGAGTGCATCGAACTCATGGCCAGGTTCATCGCGGCGAAGCCGGACGTCTGGGCCGAGGACCGGCAATAGCTTCCAGCGGGGGGCGGGCCGCATCGGGCGGGCCGCATCGGGCGTCGGCCGTGGCGGGCGTCGGCCGAGGCGCCGGTATGGCTCGGACGTCGGCCGTCGCATCGGTCGGCTCAGGCGTCGGCGGTGGCCTCGGCATCGCCGGTGCGGCCATGCTTCCAGTAGCCGCGCACGGTGGCATGGGCTCGGGGCAGTCCTCGCTCTTCGAAAAGGTGGCGGCGAATTCGCTGCATGGCCGCCGCTTCGCCGGCCGCCCACACATTGGTGCCGGGGGCGAAGTTGCTGCCTCGAACGGCCTCGAATAGCGCCTCGCCCGTTGGCGCGTTCGGCGGCAGGTCCCACCACTCGACCTTCGCGTGGGGATGGTCGGGCAGGGGGAGCCGGCCGTCAGGGTGGGCGACCTCGATGTGCACCTGGACCGGCACGGGCACCCGCGACCCGGCCAGCACCTCGAGTAGCTGGCTGATGGCGGGGATGGCGGTCTCGTCGCCGGCCA
Organism: Acidimicrobiaceae bacterium; assembly: GCA_030838045.1. Lineage (GTDB taxonomy): Bacteria > Actinomycetota > Acidimicrobiia > Acidimicrobiales > Palsa-688 > JALYXV01. The sequence continues at coordinate 14,132 of JAUTXN010000131.1, read as the reverse complement.
GGAGAAAGGCGGGCCCGTCGGTGTCGATGACGTAACCGCGCCCGGGGCCGGAGATGGCGGCGGGAGCACCTGGTCGGGCGTTCACCGCCCAGTCCGACGCCGGGCCGGACCCGTGAATGACGACGTCGAGGACCAGCTCGAGGTTGGCGGCGTCGACGTGGCGTGGGGTGAATGTCCGGATCGTCGGACGTCGCCCGTCGGGAAGGAGGAACTCATTGCCGTTCCAAGCCGGCACCACGAGCTCGTCGCCCCCGCCGGACGGGATCAGCAACCGGACGCTCGCCCCCGGCAACTCGACCGCGAGGCCGGCAAGGTCCTGACCACCGAGGGCAAGGCGCGCCATGCGGGGCCCCAGGCGCTCGACCCGGCGGACGGCGACGTGTCGGAACTTCGGTGGTTCCCGCCGGGTCCGGACCGCCGCGAGCCGTTCGGCACGATCACTCATCCGCTCATCCGCTCATCCGCCCGGCGCCCGGCGCCCGGCAATGCGTGCGCGGGTGGTATGGAAATAGTCATTTCGAGCCATTTCGCTTATTGATGCAAACGTTTATTCTGTACCCGAGTCGAGCGCGCGGCACTAGTCGTTGCTCCGTCGCATTCTTCGGGATGCGGAGCGATGCTAGGTCGTCGCTGACCTCCGGGGGGGTTTCGGTTGAACGCGACTCCGCCGGATTGTCGCGCAGCAGTGCCGCGCGCTGAAGGGTCACATTTCAGGGCAATTGAGCCGGGGCGAGGATACGAAATGGGAGATCGAAAAAGCACTGAGTCGAACTCGGCAGCCCGACTGCTCGGCCGGGCCGTCAGGCGGCACGAGGGCCGGCTGGTTGGGCGACGACGCGGGCTGCTCAATCGAGGGCGAGCGATGCGAGCGGTGCTCGCCGTCGTTGTGGCGGCCGTCCCCTTCGTCGTCCAAATACCGTCGGCCGTCGCCGGCACGGGCTTCGGCGTGGTACCGAATTTCCCGTCCAACGTGACGGTCGGCCAGCTCGGCCTACCCGCCACGCTGCAGATAGTCAACATTTCGACGCCACCGGAGAACGGTGGCAACATCACGTTGAATTCGATCAAGTTGGTCCCCGCGTGCGGCAAAACCACGTTCACCGCGGTCGGCGACTGCCCTGCGGCTTCGGCCGATCCCGCCGTGTTCCTGATCAGCCCGACCGGCGCCGGTGAGTCGGGGACGGCCTGTGCCGGACGAAGCTTGACCATCACGATCAGCAATCTGCTCACGGGTCAGGTCGCCTTCACTCCCATCGGTGGCCCCTTGGTGCTCGGTCCCCCCGGGAGCGCCACCGCTGTTTGCCGGATCGATTTCACGTTCAACGTTCTGAAGCTTCCGTCCAAGCCCTTCGGCCGCGCCACACCGACCGCGATACAAACTGCGCAACTCGGTTCCGCCAAGGCCACATCGGCCGTGAATGGCGCCACGAGTACGAGCTTCGGATCCTCGCTCACGACCGTGACCTCAGCCCAACTCCCCCTGCTGGCCCTGGCCACACCGACCGCCCAGGTGGGTGGCTCGATTGCCGACACCGCCACCGTGGCGCCGCCGATACTGCCGCTGCCCCTCCCGACCGGCACGATTACCTTCAGACTCTTCGGGCCGAAGAACGCCACGTGCGCCGGGACGCCCATCTTCACCTCGATCAAGACCGTGGCTGGCAGCGGCAGCTACACCTCTGATGCGTTCACGGTCACCGCCGCGGGCACCTACCGATTCACCGCCGCCTACAGCGGCGACGCCGTCCAGGCCGCGGCTGTCACGGCCTGCGCGGATCCCAGTGGGAAGGTCACGGTCACCCTGCCGCACGGCCCCCTCGGGTAGTCACGCGACGACCCTCGACATTCCGGTCAGGACCCCCAATGGGCCCGAAGTTGCTCAAGATCGTCGTGGCGGTTGCCACCCTTGGTTTCCCGATTCTCGCCTCAGCCGCCCCGGCCCGGGCCGACAGCCCGGGCCCGGGCCCCGGGGACATGGTCACGTGGGTCAACACGCTGCGTAGTGGCGTCAATGTCGCCCCGCTCGCCACCGATGCCGGCCTCACGGCGGTCGCCCAGCAGTGGGCCAACCACATGGCCGATACAGGCGTACTGGCCCACAATCCCAACCTGGCCACCCAAGCGCCATCGGGTTGGACGAAGATCGGCGAGAACGTCGGCGACGGCTACAGCCTCGCGGGGGTCTACAACGCGCTCGTCTACACCAGCGCCGCCCGCGACAGCATGGTGAACCCGACCTTCAATCGCACCGCCATCGCCGTCGCGGCCGACACCCACAACCACGTCTGGGTGGCCGAGATCTTCGGCGCCTACCCGCCCCCTCCGTCTGCCACCTTCGTCTTCCCGACCGGTGGTTCGGTCATCTTCCCGTCGCCCCAGCCCTTCAGTTGGTTGCAGGTCCCAGGGGCGACGTACTACTGCCTGACCGTCGGCTCGAGCCAGGGCGCCACCGATCTGGTCAACAGCGGCCTCCTGGCCAACAGCCAACTCAGCTTCGGTGTGCCCGCGCTCCCGGGCAGCCAACCGCTCTGGGCCCGGATCTACAGCTACGTGCAGGGCACGTGGACTTTCACCGACGCCAAGTTCTCCGCCACCGGAGCCAGCACCGCCAACTTCACCCGGCCGACGTCGGGCGCCACCAATGTCGACACCACCAAGCCGTTGACGTGGTCACCGGTAGCCAGCGCCGGGTATTACGCAGTCACGGTCGGCACGACGACGGGCGGTCACGACTTGGCCAACAGCGGCCTCCTGCAGCCAAGCCAGACCAGCTTCGCGGTCGCCGCCGCCCTGCCGGCGGGCAAGACGCTGTGGGCCCGCGTCTACAGCTACATCGCCAACAGCTGGATGCATTACAGCGACGTGAGCTTCACCGCCGCCCCCCGCTGACCAGCCGCCCCCCGCTGACCAGCCGCCCCGATTGGCCGCTGCTATCGAGCCGAAGCCGTGGGATGCTCGATTCCCGACCAGTCGGCCTCACTCGAATCCCATTTGCGGGCGACCTGCTCCTTCACGAACTCCAAGATGGCGATGTGCTTGCTGGTGTCGGCTTGCATGAGCCGGACCAGGAGGGGCCACATCGTCGTGTCCTTGACGGGGTCAAGCTCGGCTTCGAGATCCTGCAGCTGCACCGCGTCCTTGCGCTCCTGGACGAGGAAGGCCTCGGTCAGCTCGAGTATCTGCGCCCGCTCGAAACCCCAGTGTCCGAGTCGCGGCACGGCGAACGCCTCGGGTAGGCCGTCGACCTCTGTCTGCAACGTCTTCGCCATGTCGGCGAACACCATGTGGTGGCGCCGCTCGTCGGCGACTATGAGCGATACCAGATAGCGGAAAGCAGACGACTCCGACTCGACCGCCGCCTCTTGGTAGGCCATGAGCAGTTCACGCTCGTCGTCGACATGCGAGACGAGGTGGCGGTGCAGTGCCTGCTCCCAGGCGTTGCCGCCGATCAGTTGGGTCTGTGTCATAGTCCGATTGTCCTCCCCGCCGGCCGGGCGCCACTAGGGTCAAACGTCACACAACGAACAGGCCTTCGTCATCCTCAGGCCCTGGCGAGCGGCCCTAGCGACGGCGGCCGCCGACCATCACACTTGAAATGTGATCCAAAACGCGCAGCAGAGCCACGCCTCGCCCATCGCACTAGCCGACACCGACGCAAACGCCGACACCGACGCTGACGCTGACGCTGAAGGCATTGCCACAATGGAGCACCTCGGACGGACGGAGTGCCTCAACCTGCTGGCGCTGACCCAGGTCGGTCGGGTCGCATTCGTCGTCAATGGCCGGCCCGAAATACTCCCGGTCAATTATGCACTCGACGGCGATGCCGTTCTCTTCCGTACGTCGGAGGACAGCGTGCTCAACCAGGTTTCACTGGCCAATGTCGCATTCGAGGTCGACTGCATCGACCCCTCGACACGAACGGGCTGGAGTGTCGTGGTCCACGGCCACGCCAACGACATCGCGGACGCCATCGACCCGACGTCGGAGCGGCTCCGCCGCCTCGCCCTGATCACCTGGGCACCCGGGCAACGCCAGTGCTGGTTCGTCATACGCCCCCGCGACATCAGCGGCCGCCGCCTTCGCGTCCTGCCCCTCGAGCTCTGATCTCCGCACCACTTCTTTCGGAGTACGCCCCCACCTGGCCGCACCATCGGGTGCCAAACAGGTGCCGGTGGTCGCCCCGATCAGGGTCGAATGACCCTAGGGCGAGGGATCACCGAAATGCAGGCTGTGCGTAGGTCATTCGAAAACCACTAACCATCTCAAACAAGGAGAAACCAATGCCCACCCTTATTGTCCCGGTCGCGGCGCCAGTCACTCCCGGCGCCACCACGCCGGCGAACGGCGGAGCTACTGCGGCGCCGCCCGCGGACGTCACCGGTCGCCGCACCCTGATCGGTTTTGTCGCGACCCGTCGGGTCGTCGAAATAATGCTGGCAGTCATTTTGGGCGTGGGCAGCGGCCTGCTCTTCTACGGGAGCCATTTCGGCCTGAATATGGTCCACACCCAACTCTCGGCGCAGAACATCTCTTTTCCCGCCAAAGGCAGTGCCGCGCTCAATCCGGCCGAATTTCCTGACCTGCAGCAATACGCCGGCCAGAAGGTCGACACCGGGCCGAAGGCCAAGGCCTACGCCGACGGGTTCATCCACCGCCACCTGTTGACATCGTCGGGCGGGATGACGTACTCGCAGTTGAGCACCGCATCGCAGGCTGACCCGACCAACGCCAAGTTGACCGCTCAGGTGGCCTCGGCATTCAAGGGCGAAACACTGCGCGGCCTGTTGACCTACGCCTGGGGCTGGTCGGTCGTCAGCACGATCGCCCTGTATGCCGCCATCGGCGCCCTGATCGGGTTCTTCATCATGGCGCTGGTCACCGTCGGCGACTTCATCGCCGACCCCCGGATCGCCGCCCGGCACATCCGCCAGTCATAGCCCGCCAGTCATAGGCCGCCAGTCATAGCCACGTCATTCAGTCACGAAACAGGAGCCATCATGCACGCACTCGTGTACCACGGTCCCGGGCAAAAGGCCTGGGAAGAAGTCCCCACCCCCCGTCTGCTCTGCGACAGCGACGCCATCGTACGGGTCGAAGCGACCACCATCTGCGGTTCGGACCTGCACATCTTGAAAGGCGATGTTCCCGAGGTGACCGACGGTCGCATCCTCGGCCACGAGGCAGTGGGCACCGTCGTCGAAATCGGATCGTCAGTGAAGTCCGTTCAAGTGGGCGACCGGGTGCTGGTGTCGTGCATTACGGCCTGCGGCGCCTGCCGGTACTGCCGCCAGGGTCGCTATGGTCAGTGCCTCGGCGGGGGCGGCTGGATACTCGGCCACCTCATTGACGGCACCCAGGCGGAATACGTTCGGGTGCCATTCGCCGACACCTCCACGTATCCGATTCCGGCAGGTGTCGCCGACGAGGACATTCTCATGATGTCCGATATCTTGCCCACCGGCTATGAGGTCGGCGTGCTCAACGGTCGCGTGCAACCGGGCGATGTCGTGGCGATCGTCGGCGCCGGCCCCATCGGCCTTTCGGCCATCATGGGCGCCCAACTCTTCAGCCCCAGCCATATCGTCGCCATCGACCTGGCGGATAGTCGCCTGGAAGCGGCCAAGCAATTCGGAGCCGACGTAACGGTCAACAATGGCCGCGAGGACGCCCGCGCCATCATAAAGGAATTGACCGGTGGCCTCGGAGCCGACGTCGCGATCGAAGCCGTTGGCGTCCCGGCCACCTTCGAGCTGGCGGCCACGTTGATCCGCCCCGGCGGCCACGTCGCCAACATCGGTGTTCACGGCCAACCGGCGACGCTGCACCTCGAGCAACTCTGGAGCAGGGACGTCACGATCACGACGGGACTGGTGGACACGTATTCGACACCGACATTGCTGCGCCTCATCGGCCGCCAACTCGACGTCGGACGTTTCGTCACCCACCATTTCGCCATGAATGACTTCCTGGCGGCCTACGACACCTTCGCCCGGGCCGCCGACACCGGTGCCCTCAAAGTGGTCGTGTCGCCATGACGACTTCCGCCGAGGCCGCCATTCAGACCGAACTCGAGCATCTTTCCGAGGACGAATGTCGGCGGCTGCTCGGTGGGACGGCGGTGGGGCGAATCGCATTCGTGATCGACGGCCGGCCCATCGTGTTCCCGGTCAACTACCGCTTGCTGACCGGCGAGTCCGGGCTATGGATACTCCTGCGCACCCGGCCGGGCAACGCCATCGACGGTGCGCCCGAGCACGTGGCATTCGAGATCGACGGCATCGATCAGGCCCATCAACAGGGCTGGTCGGTGCTGGTCGGCGGCGTCCTGCGCCGTCTCGACCACAACGAAATCGAATTGTTCAGCCACCGGTTCGACCCAAAACCGTGGGTGCAACACGAACGAACCTCATGGCTGGCCATCAAACCCCAGACCATGAGTGGCCGGAGGCTTCACGCCGCGGAGCCCGAATGGGCGCTCCCGTCCGAGGCGTATCTCTAGATCTGGGGAAAGGGGACCGTCGTGCCGTCTCAGCGATGTTGCAATGCCTCGGCCGCCGGCCCGACTCCCGGCGCCACCGCGCCGCGCGTCGGGCTGGTAACCACAGGAACGCCCACGCCGACGCGACAAACGCTCACCCGTGCCGGGTGTCTGGCGCTGCTGGCGCCCGGCGGCCACGGCCGGGTGGCGGCCACGATGCGGGCGGTGCCGGTCATCATCCCGGTGGCGTTCAACGTCTTCGGCGAAGACGTGGTCTTCGGCCCCGGCCCCGGCGACGATCTGTCTCGGGCGATCGAGAACTCGGTGGTCGCCTTCGAAGCAGATCACCTTGGCGACGACGGGCGGGGCGACTGGGGCGTGCATGTGACGGGCGTGGCGAGGACGCTCACGGGCGGCGAGGACGGCCACCGTTTTCGGCTCTCCTCGGAGATCATCACCGGTTGGCACGCCATCGGCGCAGGGTCTGTCAGCGGCTGAGCTGAGGGCGTATGAGCGGCCGCCTATCCGAGCGGTACCCGCCAGCACACCGTCGTGCCCGTCCCGTCGGCGCCCCCAAGGAGCTCCAGCGTTCCGCCGAGGGTCTCGGCTCGATGGCGCAGGCTGGCGAGGCCCTTCCCGCCCGGTCGACGGCCGGGGCCCGCCCCGACTCCGTCGTCGGTGACCTTGGCCACGAGGTCGTCACTTGTGACGGCGACCTCGACGATCACGTGCGACGCTCCGGCGTGGCGAACCACGTTCGACAGGGCTTCGCGCAGGACCGCCAGCAGGTGTACACCGACGTCGTCGCCCACGCCGTGGTCGACCAGGCCGTCGAATCGCACTCTGGGCTCGAATCCGAGGTTCGGTGCCGCCTCGGTCGCCAGGGCCAGGATCTCGTCGCGCAAGGTCCGGCCGACCGTTCGCGGGCCCTGAAGGGCGAAGATGGTCGAGCGGATCTGGCGGATCGTTTCGTCGAGTTCGTCGACCGCCTCCTGGACGCGCGCCGCCGCGGCCGGATTGTCGATCTTGCGGACGGTGGCCTGGAGTCCGAGCCCGGTGGCGAAGAGACGCTGGATGACGGTGTCGTGGAGGTCCGCCGCGATGCGCTCCCGGTCCTCGACCAGGGTCAGATCCTGCACCCGGGCGAGCAGGCGGGTGTTCTCGATCGCCACTCCCGCCGCTCCCGCCAGGGCCACCGCCAAGATCTCGTCTTCTTTGGAGAACTCGGCGGAGCCTCGCTTGTCGGTCAGGTACAGGTTGCCGAACACCTGGTCACGCACCCGGATCGGCACTCCCAGGAACGAGGCCATCGGGGGGTGGTTCTCCGGGAACCCGAAGCTGTCCGGGTGGGCACCGAGGTCGGCGAGGCGCAGCGGCTCGGGCTCCAAGATGAGCAACCCCAGGATGCCGTGACCTTCGGGGAGGTGCCCGATGGCGGCGATCTGATCGGGGGTCATCCCGATATTGACGAACTCCGCCAGTCCGACGCCGGCCGCGTCAAGGACGCCGAGGGCGCCGTAGCGGGCGTCGATCAAGGTGACGGCGGACTCGACGATGTGGCGCAGGAGCACCGGCAGCGACAGGTCGGAGCTGATGGCCAGGACGGCCGCGACGAGCGCCCGGAGCCGGGCAGGATCGTCGACTCCCCGCAGGGGGCTCACGGGCCGCTCCGGCGGCGCTCGGCGAGCGTCGCGGCGTAGGCAGCCGCCTCGGTCCGGCGTTCCATGCCCAGTTTGGCCAGCAAATGGCTCACGTAGTTTTTCACCGTCTTCTCGGCCAGGAACATGTCCTCACCGATCTGGCGGTTGGTCATGCCCTCGGTGATCAGGTCGAGGATCCTGCGCTCCTGCGGGCTCAGCGCCGAGAGTGGGTCCGCCACCGGGGTGCGGAGGCGCTCGAGCACCCGGGCCGTGACCGCCGGGTCGAGGAGGCTCTCGCCCGCCGCCACCCGGCGGATGGCGCTGACCAGCTCCGAACCTCGGATCTGCTTGAGGACGTACCCCGCCGCCCCCGCCATGATCGAAGAGAACAAGGCGTCGTCGTCGGCGTAGCTCGTCAACATCACACAGGCGACCTCGGGATGCGAGGAGCGCACCTCCCGGCACACCTCGACCCCGGTGATCCCGGTCGCATCGCCCCCGAGGCGAACGTCGAGCACGGCGACATCGGGCTTGACGGCGGGGATCCGCTGGAGGGCTTCCTCGCCCGTTCCCGCCTCACCGACGATGACGATGTCCTCCTCGGCCGACATGAGTTCGCGTACGCCCCGGCGCACCAGTTCGTGGTCGTCGAGGAGGAACACCCGGGTCACCATCCGTCCATGGTGCCAAGCCCGGTGGTGGGGCGGCCACACGGGGGTCTCCGTATGGGCCCGCGCCTGCCCAGGTCAGGGGGCCAGCAGCTCGTCGAGGCGCTCGTAGCCCTCGACGACGCCTTCCTCCATACCGCTGGCGATGAAGGCGTCACGGCCCTCGAACGAGTCGACCAGCGACGTCGCCGTGAGGCGGGTGCGGCCGTCGCCGAGGTCTTCCAGCTCGAGCCGCTCGAGCGCCACGCCGTCGGGGAAACCCTCGAAGGAGAACGTCTGGACAATCAGCTCCGACGGACGCACCTCGTGGAAGCAGCCATGGAAGCCGAACTCGTTGCCGTCACTGACCAACACGTAGCGGTAGGAGCCGCCGGTGCGGCAGTCATAGTGGTCGACGTGCATCACGTGGCGGCGGGGCCCCAGCCATTGGGCCACCAGCTCGGGGTCGGTGTGGGCCCGGAAGACCTTCTCGGGCGGGGCGTCGAACTCCCGGATGATCCGTACGAGCGGCACCTCGGGGTCGGCGATGATCTGGGTTTCGTGGGTCTTGGTCGTGGTCATCGGGGTTCTCCTATCTCGGGTTCTGTCTCGGGTTCTGTCTCGGGCGCGGTCGCGGTCGGGCGGGTGGGTAGGAGTTCGTCGGGCATGGTCCGCAGCAGGTCATCGAGGCGGCGATAACGCTCCTCGGCCTGACGCCGGTAACGCTCGATCCACTTGGTCATGAGATCGAAGACGTTCGCCTCAAGGTGCACCGGGCGCCGTTGGGCCTCCCGGGTACGGCTCACGAGGCCCGCGTCCTCCAGCACCTTGAGGTGCTTGGAGACCGCTTGGACAGTCACGTCGTAGGGCTCGGCGAGCTCGTTGACGGTGGCGTCGCTGGCGGCCAGCCTGGCCACCATGTCCCGCCGGGTGGGGTCGGCGAGCGCCGAGAACACCCGTGAGAGCGGATCAGCGGCCACTGCCTTCCTCCTCGTGTTCAACTGTTCGGTTGAACACACCGTAGGACGCTCAGCGCCTCTTGTCAACCAATTGGTTGATTACAATTTTCGGGCCTCTGCCTAGTGGTTCGGGGAACGCGTTCGGCTGCGCTGCTCGACACCAGGGCCGCCGTAGGGGTAGTCGGCGGGAGCCGGGTCGCTGACCCGGTCCAGTTCCGCCACCTCCTCGGCGTCGAGCGGCACTTCGATCCCTCCGAGGTTGTCCTCCAGTTGGGCCACCGTCCGCGCTCCCAGGATGACCGCGGTGACGACGGGTCGGGCCGCCAACCAGGCGATGGCCACCTGCGCCATGGAGACCCCCCGGTTCGACGCGATCCGACTCACGCAGTCGATGACCTCCCACGTGCGCTCCACCGCACGCCGCCGGTCGTACGCCTCGACGCCGCGTTCGGGGTTCTGGCCCAGGCGCGTGGCCCCCGTCGGCCGTTCGTCGCGCCGGTACTTGCCCGTGAGCCATCCCCCACCCAGCGGACTCCACGGCAGCACGCCCAGTCCGGTGGACTCGCAGGCGGGAATGATCTCCCATTCGACCTCGCGGACCAACAGGTTGTACTGGGGCTGCAATGTCACCGGCGCGGTCAGGCCCAGCCGCCGACAGTCATCCACGGCCTTTTGGATCTGCCAGCCGGTGAAGTTCGACAAGCCGATGTAGCGCACCTTGCCCGCCCGCACGGCGTCGTCGTAGAAGCGCAGCGTCTCCTCGAGCGGCGTCAGGGGATCCCAGGCATGGGCCTGGTACAGATCGATGACGTCGCTCTGCAACCGGGCGAGTGACGCATCGAGCGCCGTGGAGAGATGCCGGCGCGACAGGCCCACCCCGTTGGGCTCCGATGACATCGGAAATCGGCCTTTGGTGGCCAGCACCACGCGGTCACGAACGCCAGAGGGGACCTTGTGCAGCCACCGCCCGACGATCTCCTCCGACGCCCCGGCGCCGTACACGTCGGCGGTATCGACGAACGTCCCCCCGCGGTCGAGAAAACGATCGAGTTGGGCGTGCGCCGCAGCTTCGTCGGTCTCGGTCCCGAACGTCATCGTGCCGAGCGCCAACGACGACACGACGCAGCCGCTTCCACCGAGCATCCGATAGTCCATGTGCACGACCTCCTTGGGTTTGCCTTACCCCGGCCAAGCTGGCGCGGTCGTCGCTCCTAGACGACGCAACAGCAGCAGTTGTCGCCTCCGCAACATTCGTTGCAGCAGCAGTTGGCACAGCATTCGCAGGCGAGCAACTGCCCACAGCTGGACCCGAAGCGCCGGCGCGGCCGAACATACGGATCTCCGTAATACGGGTCGTAGTCGTCTCGGTAGCGGCGCCGTCGACGGCCACCACCCCACATCGCCGCCCGGGCGGTCGCGGCCGCGACCGCAACACCGACGACCGAGCCGGTCCCCCTTCGGCGAACCGGTGAGCCTGACCACTCCGTCGCTCCCGGCAGACTCCGCCGTGCCACTGGGACGGCTGGGGGGAACGCCCGGGTGACCGCGGCCGTCAAGGTCGGACCGAACAGGACGTCCACGAGTGACCGATCGACGAAATGCGACGCTGCCAGGGCGCCTCGGATGGTGCCCACCAGCGAATCGGCCAGCGCCCTGGCCGCCCGGTCGTCGGTCCCGGTGGCCTCCAGTGGGTTGTAGCGATGGTGGCGGCGGTCGGCGCTGCGGTCGGCGACCGCGTCGAGGAGGTGCACGAGCCGTCCGAACGCGTCGCCCGCGGCGGCCAGCAATGCCCGGTTTTGCGGCACGCCGGCGGCGGTCGCGCTGTGGGCAAAGACGGCCGCCACCGCGCTGCCTGCCGGCTCCAGGATCTCCTCGAGGGAGGCGTCGGGATCGCGCTCTTTCAGAAGGGCTCGCCGTGTCGCCGTCACCACGGCGCGGCTGTCGAGGGCGGTGGCCGTCGACACCGCCTCACCGCGCTCCGAGAAGCGGTTGCCGATCCTCGACGCCAAGGGACGGGCGGCCGCGGGGATGTCGCCGTCGGCCACCTTGTCCTCCAATCCGGCGGCGCCGGTCAGGAGGGCGGTAGCGGCTGCGACCTGCATCGCGGGCGAGGTACTGAGCAGCACCTCGGCCGTGCGAAATCCCCGCAACGGGCAGGGGGCGGCGGTCGTCGTGGCGGAGCGCCCCGCCTGCGCCTCGACGAGTACCGACGGGAGGAGTACGTCGTAGCCGGTCAGGACCCGGGACCCTTGACCGGCGACGTCGCGAAGCGTCAGGCAGAGCCCGCACAGGTGGCTCCGCCACTGCTCACGCAGGCCGCGGTCCATGGTGTGGCGGCACGGCCGGAGTATCCCCCGCATGGCTGGTTTATGCCCGCCGCGGGGAGGCCGAAACAGACGCCTGTGGGGATTCCTCCGGCGGCGGAGTGTCCGCCGCCGGAGCGATCAGGTCTAGCTGGCGCTCAGGGCGTTGTCGTCGATCACGAACGACGTCTGGAGCGAGACATCCTCGGTCCCGGTGAACGCCAAGGTGACCGTCTGGCCAGCGAAGCCGGCCACGTTGAAGCTCTTGAGCGAGTACCCGGTGGCCTTGTTGAGGTTCGAGTAGGTGGCCAGCGTGGTGGTACCGAGCTTCACGGTGAGCTTGTCGTATTGGACGGTCGTGGTGGTCTCGGCGCTGTCGACGTGCAACCAGAACGAGAGGGTGTAGGTCGTGCACCCGCTCGGGATGGCGACGCTCTGCGACACCGTGTCGGTGTGCGTCGTGCCGTAGCCGTTCAGCCACGCATCCCAGGTCCCGGCGTGCGGCGCGTGCGTCCCGGTGTACTGGCCGATCACACCGGAGCTGGAGGTCCATGACGCGGCGCCCGACTCAAAGCCCGGGTTGGCCAGCTTCTGTCCCGAGGCACACGAGGTCGAGCCGTTCACGGTCAGCGCGAAGGTGGTGCTGTGGGTCGCCGTTGTGCCCGTGCCGGTGATCGTGATGTTGTACGTGCCTGACGGTGTGGACGCCGACGTCGTGATCGAAAGGGTCGACGAGCCGCCCGAGGTCACCGTCGAGGGCGACAGCGAGGAACTGGCGCCGGCCGGCAGGCCGCTGGCGGACAACGACACCGACTGGGCGGCGCCCGAGGTGGTGCTGGTCGAGACGGTGGCGCTGGCCGAGCCGCCCGCGGCCACCGCGGCCGAGGCGGGGCTCACGGACATCGAAAAGTCCGGACCGGCGACGCCCGGGCCGAACGCCGAGGAGCCGTTCGGGGAGCCGAGGCCGGTCGGGCCGTCGTAGCCGGCAACGCCTTTGCAGAGGTAGGTCGGCGAGCACGAGCCGTTGCTCCCGCTGGTGACATCGAACAGCGCTGCGGGATTGGCGTAGGGATATTGCACCGGGTAGACGCCCGCGGCCGGGGGCGTCGCCATGGCGAACACCGACGCGATGATGGGCGACGAGGCGCTGGTCCCGCCGTAGACCTGCCAACCGCTGGTCTGGTAGCTGTCGTACACCGCCACGCCGGTGTTGGGATCGGCGACGGCGCTCACGTCGGCCATGGTCCGCCGGGCGCAGCCGGTGTCATGTTGGAACGACGGCTTCGCCTCGTAGGTGGAACATCCGCTGCCGGCGCCACTCCAGACCGTCTCGCTCCAGCCTCGGGTGTTGGTCGCCCGGTTGAGCGAGGTGCCGCCCACAGACGTCACGAACGGTGAGTCGGCCGGGTAGCTGGTGCCGTAGCCGCTGTCCCCGCTGGACGCGGTGACCGCGATGCCGGGGTGCTTGTAGTACGAGTTGTCGTAGGTGGTGTCGCTGGAGGATTCGGGCCCGCCATAGCTGTTGGAGATGGCGACGACGCCGGCGGTCGAGGCGGCCCGGTTGACCGCGATGCCGAGGTTGGCGTTACTGGCGCTGTTCGCCTCGACCAGCAGGATCTTGCACTGCGGGCAGGCTGCGGAAACCATGTCGAGGTCAAGGGCGATCTCGCCACCCCACCCGGCGTCGGCCGAGGGCGGTGTCGTTCCGCCGGTCTGGTTGATCTTCCGGAAGCACCCGTTGGCGGTCGTGCACGCCGGCAGGCCGAAGTTGGACCGGTAGGTGGCCAGGTCCGACTCAGCGGTCGGCAGGTCGTAGGCGTCGACGATGGCGACGGTGCGCCCGGCGCCACTCGCCGTGGACAGCTTGTAGGCACCCTGGATGTCGGCGGGGCCGTAGCCCGAGACGGCGAGGGGGTTCAGCTGGCCGGCAGGAGTCACCCGGCGCAGCGCCAGACAGGCTCGGAAGCCGACCTTCGGAGTGGCGCACAGCTGCTCGGTGCCGGGCGGGGGGGTCTTGGCGTTGGCCGCCGCCGGTTGGGCGGCGAGCGGTGCGGCCAGCAAAGCCAGCAGGACCGCAGCAAACGCCGAGGACGTAAGGACAT
>JAUTXN010000116.1 GCA_030838045.1 Acidimicrobiaceae bacterium | reverse complement strand
GGATCCCCGTGTCTATGTCCGGCGCGGTCACGAAGGCGCACTCGTGCGGCAACGCCAACACCGAGAGCGACGTGACGGCCGCCATGATGTGGTTGCCGGGCGCCTTGTCTACCTCGACGATCGCCGTGTCGGCCCCGTGACGGACCACTACATATCGGGTTCGCTTGTAGACCTCACGACCCAGCAGGAATGCCGACAGCCGCTCGGCGTCGAGCGAGAAGTCCACTGACGCCACCGCCACCTCGCGGTATTGGTTGGGCACCAGGTTGGTCACGGCTGTTCGCTGGCCGTTAATCGCCCGACATCGGGGAGACCGGGGAGACGCGGGAGTCGGGCGACGGGGCCCAGGGTGTCGGCGCGGAGCCCCAACCGCAACGCCTCCAGCCCGAGCGTCTCATCGATGGCGACATTGGCCAGGTTGACCTCAGGGCCGAAGCGGTTGATGAACCACGCCTGCTGGTCCTTGCGCGGCGCCTCGAACACCAGCCGGGACAATCCCACTGCCTGGACGAGCGTCTCCACCAGATCAGAGCGCACCGAGCCGTCGCTGCGAAACACGCCGACCGTCCCGCTTTCCCGACCCTCGGTCAGGACGAGCGAAGCGCCCGCGGCCAGGTCCCCGCTGACCTCGTCGGCCCATTGCGAAGGCCGCGCCGACGCGGCCGGGTCCTTGGCACCGACCTCCGACAGGACCGTGAAGCCGGTCCGGCCGGCCTTGCGGGCCAGGCGGATCAGGTCACGCTTCTCGTCGAGCGGCATCGCCACCGCGCCTCGTGACACCTCGACACACGCGAAGCCGAGCGCCTCGGCCCACGCCAGGAACTCCGGCACCTTGTCCTGCGACCACGCCACCTCGAGCAGGGTGCCACCCACGCACGCCCGAATGTCGTGGTCCGCGAGCACCGCAAGTTTGGCCTCGATGCCGGGATCGAGGTAGGCCGTGCCCCATCCGAACTTCCACACGTCGATGAAACGGCCGGACGTGGCCAGCCGCCCCGGCAGATCCGCCGCGGGCAGGCCCTTGTCGAGTACGTGCGTCAGCCCCGAGGTGCGAGGCTTGGGGGGCCGAGCCGGCAGGTCGAGGAAGGGCGGCTGCACTACGTTCATTATAGTAAATGGCGGGTTACTTTAGTTGGAGAAAGAACTGAACCCACTGAGTGAACTGAACGAACTGGTTGATCTCGTCCGGTCGCATCCCGGCGTGCGCAACAAGGCGCCCATCGCCCTGGTGTCGGACATCTTGGGGCCGTCCGACTCCTTCGCCGGCCCAGGTGACGACGGGGCGGTCGTGCAAGACGGTGACGTGACCATGGTGGTCGGCGGCGAGGCACTGTGGCCGCCGTTCGTCCAGGGCGATCCGTTCGGGGCCGGGGTGGCGGCGGTGCTGGCCAACGTCAACGACCTGGCCGCCATGGGGGCCCGCCCGCTGGCGATCGTCGACACCGTCGTCGGCCCCGAAGCGCTCGCTCGCAAGGCCCTTGAGGGCATGCGGTACGCCGCCGGCCTCTATCAGGTGCCGATCGTGGGCGGTCATCTCACCATCCGCGACGGGGCGCCCGCGATTTCGGCCTTCGGACTCGGACGGGCCGCGGGCCCCGGCGCCGATCGGGTCCTGTCGGTGCGCAACGCCGCGCCCGGCCAATCACTGATCGTCGCATGCTGCATCGAGGGTCGCATGCGGGACGACTTCAACTTCTTCCGGTCCTTCGACGAGCGGGGCACTCGACTGGGCGACGACATCCGCGTCCTGCCTACCGTGGCCGCCGACGGTTCGTGTGTCGCGGCCAAGGACATCAGCATGGCGGGGCTGGTCGGGTCGCTGGCCATGCTGCTGGAGTTCCGTCAGTTGGGCGCGACGGTCGACCTGGCCGCCCTGCCTCGCCCGAGCGACGTGGCAATGGGCGCATGGCTGACGACGTTCCCGTGTTTCGGCTTTCTCCTGTGCAGCCCGGCGGGTCGGGAAGACGCCTGCATGCAACCCTTCCATGAACGGGGGCTGGCGGCGGCGGTCGTGGGCTCGATCGACGACTCGGGCCTCGTCCGGCTCCGCAGCGAGCACCGCAGCGAGCACGAGCAGGAGTACGAGCAGGAGCACGAGCACGAGACGGCCACCGTGTTCGACCTCCGAGCCGAGAGCGTGACCGGTCTCAGGCCTGGCTGAGCCCTATGGCCATCGGCTGATGGGGAATTCCGACGTACACCTCCACGTCGCCCTTCTTCGTCCAGCCGAGACGCTCGAAGAACGCGACATTGGCCAACTGGATATGGGCCACCATTTCCCCACCCCCAAGCGATCCCGCGGTGGCCACGGCGAAGCGGACGAGGGGCTTGCCGAGGCCGAGGGCCCGGAACTCGGGCAGCACCGCCAGGCGGTCGCCTTGCCACAGCCGCCCGTCGGTGTCGAGGGGAAACAGGCGCACCGTCCCCGCGGGCACGGCGTCGCACAGGCCGAGCACCCGGATGACACCGGGCTCGCCATCGTGGTGATCGAGGTCGGAGGGGTGGAACAGGCCCTGCTCCTCGACGAAGATCTGGTGCCGGATGCGGTGATGGAAATCCAGGTGGGCGGGGCTGAGAGCGGGCAGGCACTCGACGGATCGCCGCACGACGGGCACGACCGGCGCCACGGGGAGCCCTTACCCGGTCCGGCTGGCCGTCAGCTTGATGGAGCGCTCCACTGACGCCATGGCCGAGCAGGCCTGGCAACGGGCGCAGCCCGCGGCCACTCCCGAACTGTCCATGCCCCGGGACAGCAGGTAGGGAACGACCTGGTGGTAGATCCCTTCGGTATACACCGAGTCGGGCGGGAGGCAGTCCTCCATGAGGCTGCCGGCGATGGGGCGCAACGGCACGACGAAGGGGTAGACGCCAATGTCGATGGCCCGCTTGCAACCGGCCACGGTCAACTCGGGGTCCTCGCCCATGCCCAGGATGACGTAGGTCGAGACCTGGCCGGCGCCGAACAGGCTGACGGCGCGTTCCCAGGCTGCGAAGTACCCCTCGATACCGGTGCGGGCCTTGGCGGGAGCCACGCGGGCCAGGACCTCGGGGTCGAAGGACTCCACGTGTATGCCGACGGAGTCGATGCCGTGGCCGTGGACTCGGTTGATGACGTCGAGGTCGTCGGGTGGTTCGAACTGGACCTCGACCGGCAACCCGGCTGCTTCCTTGATCGCCTGGCCGCAGGTCGCCACGTACAGGGCGCCGCGATCGCGGCCATACGTGCTCCCCGTGGTGAGCGTGGCGTCCACCGCCCCGTCGAGTTCTTTGGCCGCCACCGCCACCTCGGCTAGCTGCTCGGGCCGCTTCTTGGCGATGGTTCGGCCGGCCGAGAGCGACAGCCCGATGCCGCAGAACTGGCACTGGTCGTGGTTGCCCCAATAGGCGCAGGTCTGCAGCACCGTGCTGGCCAGGGAATCGAGGTGGAGCAGGGCGATCTTCCAGTACGGGATGCCGTCGTCGGTGGTCAGGTCGTAGTAACGGGGTCGCCCGGCGCTCGACGCCGCGGCGACGCGTTCGCCGTCGGCGTACACCGCCAGGCCGTCGTCCTCGCGGCGCAACACGTACGGGGTGGCGTACCCGGCGGTGGTGGGCAGGGTGACGGGAACCCCCTCGATCCACAACATGCCCGAGTCGGACGGGCCCGCCCCGCCTTTGCGGCTCTCGACTGCGGCTTCGACCCGGATCCCGCGGCTTTGGAGGTCGGTGATCAGACTCGCCAAGTCGAGATCCGGCCCGGGACGCCGGTCGAGATCTGATCCGGCAGTCGGCCCGGGACGCCGGTCGGAATCCGGCCCGGGACGCCGGTCGAGATCCGACGGTTCTACGTTGCCCGAGGAGGACGTTCCAGACACCCGGATCCTACTTTCGGAGACGAACGTTCACGATAGTGCGTTTACTATAGGAAATCGCGTCGGGGAACGGAAGTCAATGGCCGGACTCGATCTTGTGGCGCCGTTCGTCGATCGCCACCCGCCAC
The DNA here is from genome assembly GCA_030838045.1 of Acidimicrobiaceae bacterium. Lineage (GTDB taxonomy): Bacteria > Actinomycetota > Acidimicrobiia > Acidimicrobiales > Palsa-688 > JALYXV01. The sequence goes on along the minus strand of JAUTXN010000116.1, from coordinate 16,238 downwards.
TCGCTCAGGTCGTCGAACTCCTCCTCCGACAGGTCACCGCGCTGGCGCTCGCCGGTGGCGGGGTCGAGTTCCACCTCGGTCAGGACGAACTGGGGTGCGCCGGTCGCGCCGTCGATATTGATCGTCTGCTCGAGCGCCCAACCACTCGCCAGATGCATCTCGAGCGTGGTCGTCGGCATGGGCGGCCAACTCGTGGGCGGCGCTCCTCGCTCGAGCACGACCCACGTCGCACCGGAGGCAACCGCGGCCGCGATCTGACGTATCCGCTGCTCGCGGTGCATTTCCGCCTCCAACTGGCGGTAGCGCATGAGGCAGGCGGCGGCACCGATCAAGGCGAAATCGAGGTGCCCTCCCAGCCCGCTCTCGTCGGCCAGGCGGCGCACGCGATCCGCCACCCGAGGCGATTCTTCAACCAGCGAAGCCAGGTCCTGACAGGCCAACTGCAGCTCGACGGTCGTCTCGCCGACCAGGCGCACGACCCGTTCGTAACTCTCGGGTCGGACCATGATCATGGGGTACAGCCGGTCTTCGGCGCTGCGCCATTCAGCGAGCAACGCCGGCGGGACAATGGCCGACGCGGCCTCCGAGTCCGGCGATCCGGGCGTTTCGGGATCCCCACTCAAATCTTTCGCCTCCCTTGCCGCAGCCCCTTTCATATACTATCGTAAACGCTGTCTCCTATCGTTTACCCGTCACTCTCTACCCGTCTTCTCCTGGGAGCCGTCGACCGATGGCCAAGACCGCTGTCGTCGCCTTGGGCGGCAATGCACTGATCCGTGAGGGGCAATCCGGCACCTACCAGGAGCAGGAGGCCAACGCCACGGCCATGGCGAGGTCGGTGTGCTCGCTCCTGCGCACCGGATGGCGGGTCGTGCTGGTCCACGGCAACGGGCCCCAAGTGGGCAACCTGGCCATCCAGCAGGAGGAAGGCGCGGCCCTTGTGCCCGCCCAGCCGCTCTTCGCGCTCGGCTCCATGACCCAAGGCCAGCTCGGCAGCCTGATCTGCCTGGCGCTGCACCGGGTCGGTGACCCGTGGATCATCGGTGCGGTGTCGGTGGTGACCCACGTGGCGGTGTCGGCCGACGATCCGGCCTTCGACAACCCCAGCAAGCCCATCGGCCCGTTCTTCACCGCCGAACAGGCGGCGTCACTGAGCGCCGCCCGCGGCTGGGTCGTCAAGGAGGACTCGGGTCGGGGCTATCGCAGGGTCGTGGCGTCACCCGAACCGGTCGGGATCGTCGAGACGGCGGCCATCCGCACCCTGCTCGAGGCCGGCCAGGTGGTCGTGGCCGCGGGTGGGGGCGGCGTGCCGATCGTGCGCACCGCGACCGGCTACGCGGGCGTGGACGCGGTCATCGACAAGGACTACGCCGCGCAGCAACTGGCGACTTCCCTGGCGGCTGAGGCGTTGGTGTTGGTCACCGGCGTCGAGTCGGTCCTCCTCGACTACGGCACCCCGCAACAGCGGCCCATCGAGGAGATGGCGTGCGCCGAGGCGGAACGGTATCTGGCCGACGGCCAGTTCCCCGAGGGCAGCATGGGACCGAAGGTGCGAGCCGCCGTGCGCTTCCTGCGCTACGGCGGTGAGGTGGCCGTCATCACCAGCCCCGAGCTGGTGTATGCGTCGCTCGAGGGGACGGTGTCGCAGCTGGAGGGCACCGTCGGCACCCGGATCGTCCGGGTCCGGCCGACGGTCGGGGCGGTCGGGGGTCGGTGGTGAGCTCGACCGCGACGGCCGTCAGGCTGCACAAGGACACCTACCTGGATTCAGTGGTGCAGCTCTCCGGAACGCGGGCCATGACGCAGTCAGAGGGTGTGAAATGGGCGTCGGCGGCTATGGCCACCGCGGCCAACCTCGAGACGTTGCGCGAGATGGGGGTCGAGGGACCGGAGCTGCAGGGAGCACGGGCAAACGACCTGTTCCTCGCTGTGCTTGCGGGCACCGACGAGGCCGCGGCGGCGGCGATCGAGGCGGGCGAGGCGGCGTTGTTCGGCGCCCCGGCGCGTGGCGATTCGGTCTCGGCGGGCGATGCTGCTCGGCCCGCTCGGAGCCTGGCCGAGGCACAGGACCGGTTGGATGGTGGGGGCAATGTTGCGATCGTTTCGGTTCCGGGCCCGTACGCCGCCATCGAGGCGCACAAGGCCCTGACGGCAGGGCTGCACGTGCTGTTGTTCAGCGACAACGTCCCCCTCGACGAGGAGGTCGAGCTCAAGGACCGGGCGCGTGACCTGGGGCTGCTGGTCATGGGTCCCGGCGCCGGCACGGCGATGCTCGGTGGGACGGGTCTCGGGTTCGCCAACGTCGTCAAGCCCCTCAGTGGGCGCGGTGAGCACGGTGAGCCCGGTGAGCGGGGTGGGCGCGGTGGGCCGGGTGGGCGGGGTGCTGGGCCGGCTGGGCGAGGTGCTGGGCGGGTGGGCGTGGTGGCGGCCGCGGGCACGGGGGCCCAGGAGGCCATGAGCCTGTTGGACCAATGGGGGGTGGGTGTCTCCCACGTCATCGGCCTCGGCGGCCGCGACCTGTCCGAGGCGGTGGGCGGCCGCATGGCCATCGCGGCCATCGAAGCCCTGGAGGCAGATCCTCACACCGACGCCATCCTTCTCGTCTCGAAGCCGCCCGCGCCCGATGTGGCCCGGACGGTGACCTCCGTGGCGGGTGTCAAGCCGCTGGTGGCGGCGCTCATCGGACTCGCGGGACCTTTGGATGAGGCGGACGCGGCTTCCCGGGAACGGACCGTCACCACGGCGCCGACCCTCGAGCAGGGCGTGGCCGCCGCGCTGCACTCCGTGGGAAAGGTCGGACCCGACCCGGCCGCGGGCCTGACGGAACCGGTCGCCGCGGCCTGTCGCCAACTGTCGACCTCGGCGGAGCGGAGGCTCATCCGGGGACTGTTCTCGGGCGGCACCCTCTGCTACGAAGCCCTCTCACTGCTCTCCCCGCTCGTCGGCGAGGTGTACTCCAATACCCCGATCGACAAGCGGTGGGGGCTGCCTGCGCCCGCTGGTTCCCACATGTGCCTCGACCTCGGGGAAGAGGAGTACACCAAGGGACGGCCCCACCCGATGATCGACCCGGAGGCCCGCATCGAGTTGATGCGCCAGGCGGGAGCAGAGCCCTGCGTCGCGGTGATCTTGATCGACGTGGTCCTGGGCTACGGGTCTCACCCCGATCCGGCCGGACTCCTGGCGCCCGTCGCCCGGGAGGTCATGGCTGGCGGCGACGGACCCCAGGTCGTGGCCTACGTCCTTGGAACCGAGGGCGACCCCCAGGGGTTGGAAGACCAGCGCCGCAAGTTGCGCGACGCCGGTTGCATCGTCCCCGCGACCGCGGCGAGGGCCGCGCTGGCGGCGGCGGCCTTGGCGATCCGCAAGCCCGACCTCGTGGGCGCGCTTCCGTGAAGCTGCCGTGACGCCCCGGGTGGCGCTGGTCACCTACTCGACCAAGCCTCGCGGTGGGGTGGTGCATACCCTGGCGCTGGCCGAAGCGCTGGTTGGATTGGGCCACGACGTCACCGTGATCGCCCTTGGCGACCGGACCAACGGCAATGGTTTCTACCGGCCCGTCGCCGCCCCGCACACGCTCTTCCCCGCGCCCGCCCCGAGGTCCACCCTCGAGGAGCGGGTGTTCTCGTCGGTGGACGCGCTGGCCGACGGCCTGGCCGGAGTGGCCGGGGATTTCGACATCCTGCACACGCAGGACTGCATTTCGGCTCGGGCGGCCGTGCGGGTCCGTCAGGCCGGGGCCGCCTTCACGGTCGTCCGGACCGTCCATCACGTCGATGACTTCACGACGCCCGCCCTGATCGATTGCCAGCGTCAGGCGATCCTCGAACCGGACCGCCTGCTCGTGGTGAGCGAGCACTGGCGACGGTTGCTCCGTTGCGAGTACGGCGTCGAATCGTCCGTCGTCTACAACGGCGTCGACCAATCGCGCTTCGGCCCGATCTCGGCTGGGCAGCGGGCGATTTTCCGGGAGCGGGCCGGCGCCACCGGCCGCTTCCTGTTTTTGGCCGTGGGCGGCATCGAGCCCCGCAAGGGCAGTGCCTATCTCTTGGAGGCCATGGGGTTGCTGAAGGGCCGGGTCGAGCAGAACCCGGTTCTGGCGGTGGTCGGGGGCCACTCGTTCCAGGACTATGCCGCCTACCGCGATGCCGCCCTGGCTCGCCTGCCCGAGTGGGGGCTCGACCTCGGTACCGACCTGGTGATGCTGGGGACGGTCTGCGACGCCGACCTGGCTGGCTGGTACCGGGCGGCCGACGCGTTGGCCTTCCCGTCTCTGAAGGAGGGCTGGGGCCTCGTCGTCCTCGAGGCGATGAGCGCTGATCTCCCGGTCGTCGCCACTGACATCCCGGTGTTTCGGGAATACCTCACCCATGGCAAGGACGCACTGCTCGTACCGATGGAGGACGCGGCCAGCTTGGCCAGCGCCATGCAGGAACTCATGGTCGACCACGAACTGCGGGCCCGGCTCCGGCAGGGAGGCCAGCAGGTGGTGGACCGCTTCACATGGCCGGAGTCGGCCCGGCAACATTTGGCCGTCTACGACGAGGTCGTGCCCGGGAAATCCTGAATCCGGGGATGCCTACTCGACAGTAAGGTCTCTGCATGGCTGATCAAGCGACGTTCGCTGACCTTGCCATGCAACACATGGGGTCGCTGTACACCGCGGCACTGCGCATGACGCGCAACCCCTCCGACGCTGAGGACCTGGTCCAGGAGACCTATCTGAAGGCCTACCGGGCATTCGGCACCTTTCAGGAGGGCACCAATCTGAAGGCGTGGCTGTACAAGATCCTGACCAATACGTTCATCAACTCCTACCGGTCACGCAAGCGCCGGCCCGAGCAGACCGAACTCGATGACGTCGAGGATCTTTACCTGTACCGCCGCATGGGTGGTTTGGAGGCTGTGGCGGCCGGCCGCAGCGCCGAGGAGGAGGTCTTGGAGCACTTCACGGAGTCCGACGTCAAGGACGCGGTGGAGTCGCTTCCCGAGCAGTTCCGCATGGCCGTCCTGCTGGCCGATGTCGAAGGTTTCTCGTACAAGGAAATCGCCGACATTCTGGACATTCCGATCGGAACCGTGATGAGCCGCCTCCACCGTGGAAGAAAGGCGCTCCAGAAGGCGTTGTTCGACTTTGGTATGCAGCGGGGCCTTGTAGCCCCGGTGCCGGAGAGCCAAGGTTGAGACCTCATGGATGAGCAGGACGATCATCAGACCGGTTGCGACGGGGGCAGCCCGTTGTTCGGGAAGTCGGAGTTCGGGACGGCGGAGTTCGGGAAGTCGTTGTTCGAGAAGTCGGGGTGTCAGGAAGCGATCCACACGCTGTACCACTTCCTCGATGGTGAGCTGACACTCCAGCGGCGCGAGGAGATCGCCCACCATCTGCACGAATGCAGCCCGTGCCTGGACGCGTTCGACTTCGAGGCCGAGCTGAAATTGGTGATCGCCCGCAAGTGCCGGGACCAGGTCCCAGACGCACTCCGGGAGCGGGTGTACCGGGCCCTGATGGATGCATCCGGGATGCCACCTGGAAGCGAACACAGGTGGGAATGAGCCCGGCATAAGGAGCGTTAAGGATCTACATGAGCGACCGATCTCTCGGGGGACACGCCCTCGTCGGCAACGAACGGCCGTCGCGGGCCTTCGCGAAGAACCGTGTGTGTCGTGAGCCGAACTGCACCACCCGCCTATCCATCTACAACAATGGCAAGTACTGCTACCAGCACGAACCGATGGCAGTACCGAGGACGCGCGGTCGTAAGATCGCCTGAGTGCGGTCCGTACGACCACCCCGGACCGCTCCTGCGTGTCGCATGCGTGGAGCCGGGTAGGGGTATGTGAATGAGTACCATCGTCGACATGCAGATCTTGGCTGCAGAGGTGTGGACCTATTGGATTTCCTTCTTCATCATCGCTCTCACTGTGCTTCTGTGCCTCGGCCTGGGCGTGGCGTACCTGGTGAAGGTCGTCAGCCTGAAGTACCCGAAGCAGTAGCCCGGTGACGGAGCCGGTTGCATGGGATCTGGCTGAGCGGGTCGCGGTCCGGGTTGCCGGCCATGAGCCCCTCGAAGACTCCTACCTCTATCGCACCCTCGAACCGGACTTCTGCGAGTTGACGGCCGAAGCCGAGGAGCTGGTTGAGAAGGAGACCGGTCTCACCTCGTCCGCGGGCCCTGCGCGAGCCCGGGTGACCGATCGCGCCGGGTGGGTGCACGCCAACATCGCCTCGTTCCAACGGCTGTTGCGGCCCGTCACCGACAAGCTGGCCGCCGCCATGGACCAGCCGACCACGATCGGCCCGGTGCAGATCCCCGTCGCCAAGGTGGGGCGCAGCGTCGCCGGGACTCAGGTCGGTCTGCTGCTCGGCTGGATGAGCACTCGCGTGCTGGGCCAGTACGACCAGCTGTTGATCGAGGACGAAAATCCCGAAGAGCAGGACATCGTCTACTACGTCGGCCCCAATGTCCTGGCGTTGGAGAAGCGCTTCGCGTTCCCGCCTCGCGAGTTCCGCCTGTGGCTGGCGCTGCACGAGGTCACCCACCGGATGCAGTTCACCGGGATCGAGTGGATGCGGCCGTACTTCCTGTCGCTGATCGAGTCCACCCTCGCCGGCGTCGAACCTGACCCGCGGCGTTTCCTCGAAGCGCTGCGCCGGGCGACCGAGGCGGTACGTTCCGGCAAGAATCCCCTCGACGACGGCGGTCTCATCACGCTGCTCGCCGGTCCGGAGCAATACGAGGCCATCCAGCAGATCGGCGGGTTGATGAGCCTGCTCGAGGGCCATGGCGACGTCACCATGGACCGGGCCGGGGCCGACCGGATTCCAAGCGCTGAGCGCTTCAGCCGGGTGCTTCGCCAGCGGCGGGAGCAGAAGGGCCCGATGAAGCTCATCAGTACCCTGGTCGGCCTCGACGCCAAGATGCGGCAGTACGAGCAGGGTGAGCAGTTCATCGAGACCATCGAAGCGGACAAGGGCAAGGAGTTTCTGGCCAACGTGTGGCGGGGCCCCGAGTGGCTACCCGACCTGGCGGAGATCCGTGAGCCCAGCCGCTGGATCGACCGGGTCCAGTCCGGCGACCCGAGCCGCCCCGCCCCCGCCGCCGCCCGCTAACTGTCCTCTCGGCAGTCGCGGGCCCGGTCCGGTCTCGATTCATAGCAGTAACACCACCGTGGCGGTGGGTTTTGCGAAGAAGCGATTGTCGGCCCCCGGTACGAGGCCGGTTGACCCGCCGCAGGGCCCTTTTTTAGCAGTAATACCCCCGTGGCGGTGGGTTTTTGCTAAGAAACGATTGTCGGGCCTCGGCGGACAGTGCCGCCGGCCTCCCCGGGGGCGCCCGGCCGCCACCTTTGCTCCTTGGGGCTGAATAGATGGAGCACCGCCCGTAGGGCGGCGAGGCGGGCAGTAGAAAGGGGCGGATGCCCGACCCGTTCGCACAGGAGCTGCTCCGGCGCTGCGAGTTCCCCTCGCCGGGAACCGCGGTGGCGTGCGCGGTGTCTGGGGGGGCTGACTCGCTGGCGTTGCTGGTCCTGGCCGTGGCGGCCGGATTGCAGGCGACGGCGATCCATGTCGACCATGGCCTCCGGGCGGGCTCAGCCGGGGAAGCGTCGGTGGTCAAGGACGCAGCCTCCCGACTGGGCGCGGGGTTCGAGGCGCGCACGGTCATTGTCGACCCCGGCCCCAACTTGGAGGCCCGCGCACGGACGGCGCGCTACGAGGCCCTGCCCGAAGGAGTTCTGACCGGCCACACCGCCGATGACCTGGCCGAGACGATGCTCGTCAACCTCCTGCGGGGAGCGGGGCTCGACGGTCTGGCCCCGATGCGTCCCACGCCGCGGGTGGGCCGGCCCCTCCTCGGCTTGCGCCGTACTGAAACGCGGGCGCTGTGCAGCGAGACGGGCTTCACGCCCGTGGAGGACCCGAGCAACCTCGACCGGAGGTTCACTCGCAATCGCGTCCGCCACGACCTTCTTCCCCTCCTGCAGGAGATCGCGGCCCGGGACCCGGTTCCGATCCTGGTCCGTCAGTCGCAGCTCATCGCCACCGACGTGAACCTGCTGGACCAGTGGGCCGCTGCGCTCGATCCGACCGACGCCCGGGCCCTGGCCGCTGCCCCCGAGGCCCTGTCCAGGCGAGCGATCCGCACCTGGCTGCGAACCGCCGACGCCGAACGCCACCCGCCCTCAGCGGCGGAAGTCGAGCGGGTCCTCGAGGTCGCCCGTGGTCGGGTGGTGGCTTGCGAACTCAGCGGCAGTCGCCGGGTCCAGAGGTCAAAGGGGCGCATGACGGTGACCGGCTCGAGCCTTCGCCCGCCGGCGTAGCGAGGAACCTCGACCCCGACAAACGGCGCAGGCACGGGTAGCGTGGCCAGCCAGGAAGGACGGCGATGATGGCTGAGGAACGCGAATACGAACCCAAATATTCTCGGTTCTACTTGCGGGGTCGGCCGGGTGAGATGGACTCGGAGCTCACCTGGGGCAAGGTCTCTCGCTACGACCGCCGAGCCGACATCCTGGCTACGGAATGGCTGACCAACACCGGCACGGTGCGGATCACGTTCCGGGTCGCCGATGAGCAGCCGTTTGAGTTCTCGCCTGGGCAGTGGATCGGATTGGAAGAAGAGGTGCCGGGGGCGGGGTTACGGCGGAGTTCGTACTGCATGTTCTCGCCCCCTCGCGGAGACGGCACCTTCGAGCTGTTGATCCGGGTCCTCGAGAACGGGCCGCTGTCGAAACATATGGCCGCCCTCCCACCTGGCTACACGATGAGGTTTCGCGGTCCGCGCGGAAAGTCGATGCTGCCGAAGCCGACCGATACCGAGCTGATCCTGATGGGGACCGGCGTCGGCGTCGCGCCGTTGTACTCGTTGTGCCGTCACCTCCTTTCGGACGGCGACCAGAGGCGGATCCGTCTCTACTGGGGATTGCGCCTGACCGACGACATCTGCCTGCTCGACGAGCTCAATGAACTGGCGGATGGCCTGGACAACTTCTCCTACCAGATATCGCTGTCCCAGGCGCCTCCCGATTGGCCCCACCTGAGGGGCCGGCTCACGGAGTCGGTCCCGCCGCTCCTGGAGCGACTGGGCGGGAAGCGTTACTACCTCAGCGGCAACGGAGCCATGATCGAGGAGATGGAGTTGGCGCTCTGCAGCCTCGGCGTCGATCGAACCTTCATCTTCGAAGAGCGGTTCTTCAACATGAAGCCCCGCGTGGACCGGGCGACGATGGACGCCATCATGGGGCGCTTCGTCGCCGATGACTTGTCCAAGGCAGACACCAGGCTCCGCTCACAGGTATGGCGGTTCACGGCACCAGAGCCAGAAGTGGCCGAGTATCCGGAGTAAGGCCAAGCAGCCGATCAGTGCGTGAGGAAGGCGACCGCGCTGTCGGGTGCGTAGGTGCGGGGCTCGGCGACGCCGGTGTTGACGAGGTGACGCGCGTCGCGTGCGTCCAGGGCGAACTCGGCCGCACGTTCTTCCCACTTCTCGCGGAAGGTGCCGGATTCGATGGCCTCCTGGATCTTGATCGCAAGGAGCCTGACCGCCGCATTGGCGAGTATGGGCGGTCCGTCGCCACCTCCCGGCAGTTCTCTGTCCCATCCCGGCCCGTCGACGATGCCGAGTGCAATGCCGAGCGAATCGTGGTCCTTGAGCACGGTCACCTTGAACCAGCGAGCGTCGCGATCCACGAAGGTGCCATCGTCTCGATAAATCACCGTGTATCTGCTCATGTAGGACTCCTCACATCGCGTTCGCCAGAGCTGCTGGCCGGCGCCTCCGCCGACATGGGGTCAGCCCACGTCAAGGATCCGGACCTGTCCAGAGTGAGCACGCTAGCTCCGGACCGGCAGACGGGCGATGACCAGCGCGGGGCATAGATGTCCGCCCAGTGGGCCGTGAGACTGACCGTTTCTCGGGACTCGTTCCAGCTGAGACAGGGCAGGCGACGCCAGGACTCCGGCTCCACGAGGGTGACCTGGTAACCGGACAGGAGCGCGAACGGGACCGTGATTCCGTCCATCGCCCGGACCCAGCGGGGGAAGTGGGCGGCGGCCGCCAGCACCTCGGCCGCGGCCGATTCCCGCGACCGGATGTCGATCGAGCGGACCGGATTGAGTGGCTGCCAGTGAGCCCCAAGATCGAGGGTGACCCGACGGATGCCGGGCTCATGCACGATTCCGTGGAGCAGCCGGACCTGCTTGCGTCCGACCAGTGACAGATCCCAGCACTTCTCGTCCCAGCACCAGGCGTTGGGGTGCTGATCGGAGATCACCGCCCACAGCTCGTCGGCCGTGCGTCGCACGTCGTCCAACTCGTCATCAGCCGGCAGGTACACCGCGACGACGTCAACCACGAACGGGTCGGCATGGCTGACGGGCGTGACGTCAACAGCGTCGAAGTCGCCGGCGCCAAAACCCCACCCACGCTCCTCATTCCATCTACGGACGTTGTCGAGTTGCTCGGTCAGCGAGACGAACATGTCGCCTGGCGGCGCCGGCCGCACCCACACCGGCTCGGCGACAAGGTCAGGGACTTCGCCGCCAACCGCATCCGCTCCGGCAACCGCCGTCGACCCCCCCAAATCACTCATCGCTGCATCTCCTCTTCCCGCGTCCAACGCGTTCCAAGCACAAGATACGGCGGTGCCAGGCGACAGCGGCAGGAGACGCAAGCGTGCCGGACCCACCGCCGAGGCGGCTACCTTGACGCAGCATGGTTGCGTCCCAGCCGGAACACCGAGAACCGGCGCGACACGATCCGGCCTTGGGCCGGGTCATCATCGACGAGGCGACCCTTCAGTCCCGCATCAGGGAACTGGGCCGGCAGATCACCAAGGACTACGAGGGGCGGGTGCCGCTCCTGGTCGGGGTCCTCAAAGGGGCCTTCGTGTTCATGAGCGATCTGGCCCGGGCCATCGAACTGCCCGTCGAGTTCGACTTCATGGCGGTGGCGTCCTACGGACGGGCCACGCGAACGAGCGGTGTGGTCCGCATCGTGAAGGACCTGGACCTCGATCTGACGGACCGGTCCGTCCTCGTCGTGGAAGACATCGTCGACTCCGGCCTGACGTTGTCGTACCTCCGGAAGAACCTGCTGGCCCGCAACCCGGTCAGCCTCGAAGTGTGCGCCCTCCTCGTCAAGGAGGGAACGCAACGGGTCGAATCGGACCTGGCGTACACCGGTTTCCGCATACCGCCCGACTTCGTCGTCGGCTACGGACTCGACGCCGCCGAGCGCTACCGGAACCTGCCCTACATCTGCGTCTACGAAGGTCCCGGCAGCGGCTGACAAGCGGGGCCGGCAGCCGACGGGCCTCGCCCCAACGCCCCGACGGCGCCTCCGGACAACTCGGTAGACGCCTGTAGCCTGGCGTGATCATGAAGAAGGCGCTCCGGAACCCACTTCTCTACGTACTGCTGGTCGGAGTGCTCGTCCTGGTCGGCGTGCTGGTGTTCCGCCCCCACCCCAAGGTCCAGCACCTCAACCTCAATGAGTTCGAGCAGAAGGTCATCAGCGGTGACGTCAGCTCCGCGACCCTGCACGACGGGTCCAACAAGGTCTCGGGGCGGCTGAAGCCCACCGGCGGCGGCCTGGTGGGTGACCAGTACGACGCGAGCTATCCCGACCGCTACACCGGTCAGCTGACCCAGTTGCTGCTCGACAAGAACGTCCCCGAGGTGTCGGCCAAGCACACCAAGAGCTCCGTCTGGATGAGCCTGCTGTTCAGTTTCGCGCCCATCCTGCTGCTGTTCGGCGGGTTCATCTTCATCCTCAACTCGATGCAGGGCGGCGGCGGCAAGGTGATGCAGTTCGGCAAGGCCAAAGCCCGGACGGTCTCCAAAGACCAACCGAAGGTCACCTTCGCCGACGTGGCGGGCGCCGACGAGGCCGTGGCCGAACTGGAGGAGATCAAAGACTTTCTGCAGTCACCGGCCAAGTTCCTGGCCATGGGCGCCAAGGTCCCCAAGGGGGTGCTGCTCTTCGGTCCGCCGGGCACCGGCAAGACGCTCCTCGCCCGGGCGGTGGCAGGCGAGGCCGGCGTTCCGTTCTTCTCGATCTCGGGTTCGGACTTCGTCGAGATGTTCGTCGGCGTCGGCGCCAGCCGGGTCCGGGACCTGTTCGAGCAGGCGAAGGCCAGCGCCCCGGCCATCATCTTCATGGACGAGATCGACGCCGTCGGCCGTCACCGCGGCGCGGGTCTCGGCGGCGGCCACGACGAGCGGGAGCAGACGCTCAACCAGCTCCTCGTCGAGATGGACGGCTTCGACGTGAAGGGCGGGATCATCCTGATCGCGGCCACCAACCGCCCTGACATCTTGGACCCGGCCCTGCTGCGCCCGGGCCGCTTCGACCGTCAGATCGTCGTCGACCGCCCCGACCGGGTCGGCCGCAGGGCCATCCTCGAGGTGCACGCCAAGGGCAAGCCGCTCGTGCCCGAGGTCAGCCTGGACACCCTGGCCAAGCGCACGCCCGGGTTCACCGGCGCCGACCTGGCCAACCTGCTCAACGAAGCAGCCCTCCTCGCGGCCCGCCACAACCTCACTCAGATCGGGATGACCGAACTCGAAAACGCCATCGACCGTGTCATCGCGGGCCCGGAGCGCAAGAGCCTGATCATGAGCGAGAAGGACAAGCTGGTCACCGCCTACCACGAGAGCGGCCACGTCATCGTGGGTCACGTGCTGACCCATGCCGACCCCATCCACAAGGTGTCGATCGTGGCCCGCAGCCGCTCCCTCGGCCTGACGTTCACCCTGCCCGAGGACAAGTACAACCACTCCCGCAGCGAGCTGCGCGATGCCATGGCCATGTGCCTCGGAGGGCGCAGCGCCGAGGAGCTCATCTTCGAGGAGCCGACCACGGGCGCCGAGAACGACATCGAGAAGGCCACCACGATCGCCCGGGCGATGGTGACCGAGTACGGGATGAGCGACCTGCTCGGCCCCCAGCAGCTGGGGCAGAAGAGCGGCGAGGTCTTCCTCGGTCGGGACTTCGGGCACCAGCCCAACTACTCCGAACAGGTGGCGGCCAGCATCGACGCCGAGGTCCGCCGCCTCATCGACGACTCCCACGACCGGGCCCGCAGCATCCTCACCCTGCACCGTGCGACCCTCGACGCGTTGGCCGCGGCATTGGTGGAAAAGGAGACCCTGGACGGCGAGGACCTCAACGCGATCATCGGACCGTTGCCGACGTGGCCCCCCGACGGCCGTGCGGTGAAAGCCGGGGCAACGACCAACGGGTCCTCGGCGGTCAGCGGGGGGGCCCACCTGCGCGAGTCGAAGCCCGCCCACGGGGACGAGTGAGCGACACCGGCCGGTCCCCGCAATCAGTGGCCGACAACGGTCACGTCGAAGCGCCCGCCATCGACCACCCGCGCATCGAGCGGGCGGTACGCGAGATCCTCGAAGCCATCGGCGAGGACCCCGATCGCGACGGCCTGAAGGGAACCCCCGAGCGGATCGCCAACATGTACGCCGAGATCTTCTCGGGGTTGCGTGAGGACCCGGGCCGCCATCTGAACGTCACCTTCGAGGCCGGGCACGACGAGATGGTGATGGTGAAGGACATCACGCTCTACAGCATCTGCGAGCATCACCTGATCCCCTGGATCGGCGCCGCCCACGTGGCTTACATCCCGAACATCGACGGCCGGATCACCGGACTTTCGAAGCTGGCCCGACTGGTCGACGGGTACTCCCACCGCCCGCAGGTCCAGGAGCGGCTGACGACGCAGATCGCCGACACGATCGAGCGGGTGCTGGAGCCCCGTGGGGTGCTCGTCGTCGTGGAGGCGGAGCACCTGTGCATGTCGATGCGCGGGGTGCGCAAGCCCGGGAGCACGACCGTCACCTCCGCCGTGCGGGGTTTGTTCCGCGACAACGAACCCACCCGGCTCGAGGCCATGAGCCTCATCTTCGCCCGCCGCTCCAGATAGCCCGGTCCCGACCGTCCGCGGGCGCGATTCCCGCCGCAGGCTGCGGTTTTCCCACCTCCAGGCTCGGCAGTGCCGTCCCCGCCCCAAGTAACCTGACGCGCTGTGACCATGGTGATGGGCGTGCTCAACGTCACACCCGATTCGTTCTCAGATGGCGGCCGGTGGTTCGACCACGACGCAGCGATAGCGCGCGGCCTCGAGATGATCGCCCAGGGAGCCGATGTGGTCGACGTCGGAGGCGAATCCACCCGTCCCGGGGCCGGGCCGGTGAGTGAGGCGGAGGAGCGGCGCCGGATCCTACCCGTCGTGGCGGCGCTGGCCCCGACGGTGCGGGTCTCGGTCGACACCCGCAAGGCGGCGGTGGCCGAGGCGGCCGTGGAGGCCGGAGCCACCCTCGTCAACGACGTCTCGTCGATGCTCTGGCCGGTCGCCGCCGCGGCCGGAGTCGGATGGATCGCCATGCACATGTTGGGTGAGCCGAGCACCATGCAGGACGCTCCTCGGTACGACGACGTCGTCACCGAGGTCTGCGACTTCCTGGCCGAGCGCGTCCGGGCCGCCGAGTCCGGCGGCGTCGAGGAGATCTGGGTGGATCCGGGTATCGGCTTCGGCAAAACGATGAACCACAACCTGTTGTTGTTGCGCCGCCTCGATCGCTTGGTCGAGTTGGGGCGCCCGGTGCTCGTCGCCACGAGCCGCAAGAACTTCCTCGGCCGCCTGGCGGCGGGTCCCGGTGAGCCGCCCGCGCCGGTCGGCGAGCGGTTGGCGGGCTCGCTCGCCACCGCCGTGTGGGCCGTCGCCCACGGTGCCGCCATGGTCCGAGTGCACGATGTCGCCGACACGGTGCAGGCCGTGCGTCTCATGACCGTCGACCCCGGGATGGCGGCGGCGTGAAGGGCAAGTGGGCCAAGGGCATCGCCCCGCGGTTCTTCGCCTGGATCATCAAGGACCAGTTGGCCGTCAGCGAGCGCCCGGGCGGGTACGCCCGCAACCACCGCCGGGTCCGGCGCCAGGAGGAGATCCTGTGGCTCCGGGGCGAGGGGTTCACCCGGGTGGTGTCGCTGCTCACGTCGCCCCACAACCTCCACGCCTACGACGAGCTGAACATGGCCTGGGCGCAGGTGCCGTTCGGCCCCCAGGACGATCCATCGGTGGTGCTCCCCGATCTGTACGCCCAGCTGCGCGACTGGATGGCGTCGGGGGAGCGGCTGCTCCTCCACCAGGAAGAACTCAGCGACCGGCTGATGGGGGTGGTCGCGGGGTATTTGCGGTGGTCGGGTCTGGTGCCCGAGGGCCCGCAGGCGATCACAGTGGTGGAGCGCATCATGCACCGCCAGATGGGCCCCGACGGCCGGGTTTTGGTGGCTTTGGCGCCGCAGCTGTCGGGCGCCGGGCGATGCGGCGGCCCCGCCACGGTGAAGGCACGGATGAGCGAGGACGAGCCACCCCGGCGGGAGCCGGCTCCGCACAAGCGCGAAGAGACGGACGTCGACCTCGTGGCGTACGACGCCGAGACGACGCCCGGTCGCGTCGCCCCCGCGACCGATGCCGGCGAAGCGGAGCCTGAGCCGGAGCCCGAGCCCGACCCCGAGCCCGAGCCACAGCCCGAGCTCGAACCACAGCCCGAAGCCGAACCCGAGCCCGAGCCCGAACCCGAGCCCGAGCCCGAGGTCTTCGTCCGTCGCGAGATCTGGGGGCTCGAGGAGAACGGGGAGTTCGACCCGATCACCCTCGCCTACGCGAAGGCCGTCCAGGTCATGCAGGCCCGGCCGGCGTCAGATCCGACGAGCTGGCGCTACCAGGCGGCGGTCCACGGCTCCTACTCGGCCCCGCCGGCGGGCGCCGACTGGAACCAGTGCCAGCACCAGGGCTGGTTCTTCCTCCCGTGGCACCGGATGTACCTGTACTTCTTCGAGAAGATCGTCCGCAAGGCGGTCATCGACGCCGCCGGCCCGGCGGACTTCGCGATCCCGTACTGGAACTACGACCGGCCGTTCCCGGGCAACACGCTGCCGCGCGGGTTCCGCACGGCGACGCTCCCCGACGGCTCCCCGAACCCGCTCGCGCTGCGCCCGCCACGACGCGCCGCGGCGATCGCCAACGGCGGTCAGCTCGACCCGACGATCACGTCGCCCGACGCCGCGCTCGCCGAGACGCGCTTCACGACCCCGTCGACCGGCTTCGGCGGCGGCAAGGTCGGCCCCCAGCACTTCGGCGACTTCGCCGACACGGGCGCGATCGAGTCCACGCCGCACAACGACATCCACGTGGCCCTCGGCGGGGCGGGGAGCGGGCAGTGC
>JAUTXN010000054.1 GCA_030838045.1 Acidimicrobiaceae bacterium | reverse complement strand
CGCCGAGGTCCGGCGGCTGCAGACCTCCGGCAGCGCCAACCTCCGGGCCTTCGTCCGTTCCGCTCTGGCGGGCCAGAGTCCCCTCGACGCCCTCGCCTCCAACCAGGCGATCAGCTCCCGGCTGGCGTCGCGGACGTGGCGCGTGCCCGTCGCCGCCTGGACGACCACGGCCATCGTCTTGCTGATCGGCAGCCGATCCCTGCTCAATCACGGGTTGCCGGGGGTCGGGAGCCTTCCGGTCTTCAATACCGGACCGTCGGATTGGTGGCATCTCTGGTGGTCCGGCTGGCGACCCGACGGGCTTGGAAGCGCCGCGACAGCGCCGCCCGCCCTGGCGTTGTTGAGCGTGGCGGGCACCATCCTCCTCGGTGGCGCCGGCCTCTTGCAGCAGGTACTGGTGCTCGGCCCCCTCGTCATCGGACCGATCGGTGCGTACCGCTCTGCCAAACCGTTGGGGTCTCCGCTCGCCCGCGCCGCGGTCCTGGTGGCCTACGCCGCCGTGCCCCTCCCGTTCAACGCCCTGGCCGGCGGTCGCTGGTCGGGTCTGGTGGCCTACGCCGCCGCGCCCTGGCTGTTGGCGTCACTCTGTCGCCTCGGTGGCGACGGGCCCTTCGTCGCCCGGCCCCGCCGTCCGGCCCGGGTCATCGGTCTCGGACTCCTGGTGGCGCTGGCGGCAGCGTTCGTTCCCGCCCTCTTGGTGGTCGTCCCTCTGATCGGCCTCGGATTGGCCGCGGGATCGGTCCTGGCCGGCCGACCGGTCGCGGGATTGCGGGCGCTGGCGGCATCGGTCGGCGCCACTGTTGTCGCCGCCGTCTTGCTGTTCCCGTGGTCCCTCGGCGTGCTGCGCTCGCGCACGTCGCTGTTCGGTGTGTCCCTGGCGACGAGGGGTGCGCCCCCGCTCGCCGACATCCTGCGCTTCCACACCGGTCCGGTCGGGGGTGGCGTTCTCAGCTGGGGCCTGCTGGTCGCGGCCGCCCTGCCGCTGCTCTTCGGACGCTCGTGGCGCCTGGCCTGGGCCAGCCGGATGTGGGGAGTGGCACTGTGCTGCTGGGTGATGGCGTGGGCCGCCGGGCGGGGCTTCCTGCCGATTCCCATGCCCGCGCCCGAGGTGTTCCTCGCGCCCGCGGCCGCGGCCCTGGCGCTGTCGGTCGGTCTGGGCGCCCTCGCCTTCCGGCTCGACCTGCCGGGGTACCGGCTGGGCTGGCGTCAGCTGGCCTCGATGGCCGCCGCCGTGGGGCTGGCCGTCGGGTCGTTGCCGATGCTGGCCGCGGCTGGCGGGGGCCGTTGGCACCTGCCCCACCAGGGGTTTGGGAGCACCCTGTCCGTCGCTCCCGGCCAGGGCTTCCGGGTGCTCTGGATCGGTGACCCGCGCGCCCTGCCGGCCGGCTCATGGCAGTACGACGAGGGTGTCGGCTACGCCACCTCGACCGATGGGTCCCCCGACGCCACCGGTCTGTGGCCACCCACCAGCGCCGGCGCCACGCCCCTCCTGGCCACCGACCTGCATTTGGCGGCCGGCCGGCTGACCACCCGGTTGGGCCATCTCCTGGCCCCCATGGCCGTGCGCTACATCGTGATCCCAGCCAGGACGGCGCCCGCCGACGCGGGTGGCGCCCTGGTCCCGGTCCCCGCCGACGTGTTGGCCGGCCTCGACCAGCAGACCGATTTGAAGGCCCGGCCGGCCGACACCGCGGTTCGCGTCTACGAGAACGCCGCGTGGGCCCCCGCCCGAGCCGTGCTTCCCTCCGAAGCTGCGTCTGCGGCCCTCCAAGCCAACAAGCCCGCGGCCAGCCAGTCGGTGGAGTTGGCCGGAGCGACCCCGGTGTTGAACTCGGGCGGTCCCGACGCCTTCAAAGGTCAGCTTCCGGCCGGCGCCCGGGCGTTCGTTTCCGAGACCTATCAGTCGGGATGGCACCTCTCGGTGGCCGGGCACGGAGCCACGCGTGAGCGAGCGTTCGGCTGGGCGATGCTGTTCACCGCGCCGCCGCAGGGCGGGAAGGCCTCGCTCCATTTCGTGACGCCGATCGCAGCCCGGGGGTTGCTGGTGCTGGAGGTGGCGCTGTGGTTGGCGGCCGTCGCAGCCTTGGTAGCCGATCGTCGGGGACGGCGGGGCACGCCCGCGCCGCCGGCTGAGGTGGCGACGGCGGTCGATGCGCTGGCCGATCCCGCGCTGCCCATGTTCGTGGGTGTCGGGTCCCACCGCCGGCCGCGACGAGTCACGGTGCCCGACACCGGCGATGACGACGAGTTGTGGACATGAGCCAGGACGACTTCCCGACAGCCGGGGATTCGCGGGACCAGATTCCCGAATCGGGGCCGGGTTCTGCGCCGGTTTCGGGGCCGGGTTCTGCGCCGGTTTCGGCGGCCCCGCGCCCTCCCCGCCCGCCCGGTGCGGCCCCGGGACCCCGGGTGACGCGTCTGGCGGTCATCGCGGTGGTCGTGGCGGTGCTGGCCCTGTCGGCATTCGCCGACCGGGCCTCGAAGGGAGGGCCGACGGCCGTGGCCGTCACCGCCCAGCCGGTGGCCGCGCCGGGCGCCGCGCTGTCCTCGTCGTGGTTCTGCGCCGGCCCGGTGGCCAGCCCGGCCCACCTTGCCGACGGTCGGTTGGTGATCGCCAACGCCGCCAACCGACCCTTACGAGGCAAGGTGACGCTCATTTCCAGTAGCGGCACCCCGGTCACCCAGGACGTGCAGGTCGAGCCGGCCGATCGGGTTGTCATCGCGGAGAAAACCGCCGCCGCGGCGCCCTACCTCGGTGCCGTCGTCGAACTCGACGGGGGACAGGCGGCGGTCGAGCAGGTGGTGACCGGGAGCGCCGGCACCAGCAGCACCGCGTGTGCCACAAGCGGCTCAACCCATTGGTACTTTGCGGCCGGGACCACCCAGGAGAGCTCGACCCTGTCGATCTCCCTGCTCAACCCTTTCCCCGACGACGCCATCGTCGACCTCTCCTTCTCGACCGAACAGGGGCAGGAGAACCCTCAGGACTTTCAAGGGATCGTGATCCCCGCGGGCACCATGGTCGGCTTCGACCTGGGCACCCACCTGCGCCGCCGGGCCTCGGTGGCGACCACCGTCAGCCTCAGGGTGGGCCGGGTGGCAGCGTTCGAGACGCAAACGGTGCAGGCCATGAGCCAGGCCGCGGCCGCCACGATTCCGGCGGGGACCGTGCCGTGGCCTCCGGGGGTCAGCGTGGCGCGAGGAACACCATCCGCGGGCACATCGTGGTGGTGGCCCAGCGGGGGCGCCTCGGACGGCACTACCGAGCAGTACGTGGTGTTCAACCCGGGCGACACCGAAGCCCAGCTCTCGCTAGCGGTCGACCTCGACCAGGGGAGCGCCGATCCCTTCCAGGTCACCGTCGATCCCCATGCCGTGGCGGTGGTGGCGACCAACTCCGAATCGCGGATCCCCAAAGGCGTCGGGCATGGGGCGGAGTTGCGCAGCACCAACGGCGTGGGGGTAGTGGCCACCCGGCTCGTCCTTTCGGTCGCGCCCGCGGGCCAGACCGGTGTGGCGGAAGTGCTCGGGAGCCGCCTGCAGGCGGGGCGCTGGCTCGTGCCGGGGGACGGCGCCACCGATTCGGTGAGCCCCGCGGTGGTCGTCTACAACCCCGGCTCGGCGACGGTGACTGTCTCGGTCTCGTCCCTGAGCGGGTCCCTCACCCCCCTCGACGGGCAGTCAGCGGTGGTTGTGCCCGGACATCACCGCTACGTCCTGGCGCCCACTGCGCCGGGCGCCGGCCTTCCGGCCGCCGGGCCCCTCATGATCGTGGCGCAGGGCCGGGGTCAGGTGGTCGTCGAGGGCGACAGCTCGCCCGCCAAGGGGATCGGGATGGACGCCGCCATCGGGGTCCCGCTCCCGTAGGCCTCCCGGTCGGACGGGTCCGATGGAATTCCGGCGTGTCCAAACCGAAAATCCGTCGGGCCCCAGCCAGGAACACCCCGCCTTGGGCGATGATGGCGCTGCATGTCTCGTTTCATCGTCGCCATTGCCCTCGTCGTCGTGGCGGGAATCATCGCCGGCGCACTTCGGCGACGCCGGCCCGAGGCGCCGACCCAATCCGCCTGGGCAGTGCCCGCCCAGCTCGACCGGACCGACTTCGACCAGCCCGAGACGCCGTGGCTCGTGGTCGTGTTCTCGTCGACCACATGCACGTCATGCCAGCAGGCGATCGCCAAGGCGTCGGTCCTGGCCAGCCCGGAGGTGGCGGTGCAGGACGTCGCGTTCCAGAACCGCCCCGACCTGCACGAGCGCTACGCCATAGAAGCGGCGCCCACGATCGTGATCGCCGATCCCGAGGGCGTGGTGCGGGCCAGCTTCGTCAGCACGCCGACGGCCACCGACCTGTGGGCCGCGGTGGCCGAGGCCCGTTATCCCGGCAGCACGCCTGAGTGCGACCACCACCTCGACACCTAAGGACCTAAGGAGTGGTTCGGCGGGGCTTTGTTAGCAGAAACCCACCGTGAGCGGGGGGTTAGTGCTAAGAAAGGCGGGCCGATCCGGCGGGGGCCGGGGCGAGGGGCTCGGCGGCGGGGGCTTTGTTAGCAGAAACCCACCGTGAGCGGGGGGTTAGTGCTATGAAAGGCGGGCCGATCCCAGCGGGGGCCGGGGTGCGAGCCGGCGGCGGGGCTTTGTGAGCAGAAGCCGGCGCCGGCAAGTCGGACTAGCGGGGTTGCCAGGACGTGGATGGCAACGATGGGGCGGGCGTGGGCGCCTGGGAGGGGGTGGCCTCGGAGTCGTGGCCGTTCTCGATGACCATGTCGGCAAAATGCGGGACCTCGGTGTACTCCTCGTGCACCGGGCGGCCGTACGCGCCGTCGACCAGGCGCCCGACCTCGGCGCCGTCGACCGTCTCCTTCTCGAGCAGCGCGTTGGCAACCGCGCCCAACCCGTCGCGATGCTCCCTGAGCAAGCGGATGGCCCGGCTCTCCTGCTCTCGCAGGATCCGCTCGACCTCCTCGTCGATGACCCGCGACGTGACGTCGCTGTAATCCCGGGTGTGCATCAGGTCCTCACCGAGGAACACGGCCCCCTCGGAACCCCACGCCATGGGCCCGACTCGCTCGCTCATGCCCCACTCGCGGACCATCTTGCGGGCCAGTTCGGTCGCCCGCTGCAGGTCGTTGCTGGCTCCGGTCGACAAACTGCCGAGCATCTCCTGCTCGGCGCAGCGGCCGCCCATCATCACGCAGAGGGTGTCCTCGACGTACTCCCGAGACAGGGCGTGGCGCTCCTCGATGGGCAGCTGCTGGGTCACGCCCAGCGCCATGCCCGTCGGCAGAATGGTCACCTTGTGCACCGGGTCGGCGTCGGGCAGCACATAGGCCAGCACCGCGTGGCCACCTTCGTGATAGGCGGTGGCGTTCTTCTCCTTGTCCGACAGGACCGTGGACTCGCGGCGCTGGCCCATGAGGACGCGGTCGCGGGCCGCCTCGAAGTCGATCATCTCGACTGAGTCGGCGTTGCGGCGCACCGCGTGCAGGGCGGCCTCGTTGACCAGGTTGGACAGGTCGGCGCCGCTCATGCCGGGGGTTCCCCGGGCCACGAGCTGCAGGTCGACGTCGCCCGCCATCCGCTTGTCCTTGGAGTGAACCTGCAGGATCGGCAGGCGCTCCTCGAGGTCGGGGAGCGGCACCACGATCTGACGGTCGAAACGACCGGGCCGCAGCAACGCCGGGTCGAGGATGTCGGGCCGGTTGGTGGCGGCCATCATGACGATGCCCTCGGTGGTCTCGAAACCGTCCATCTCGGCCAGCATCTGGTTGAGCGTCTGCTCCCGCTCGTCATGGCCGCCGCCGAGGCCGGCGCCGCGCTTTCGTCCGATGGAGTCGATCTCGTCGACGAAAATGATGGCCGGAGCCTGCTTGCGGGCCGTCTGGAACAGGTCCCGGACCCGGGATGCCCCGACGCCGACGAACATCTCCATGAAGTCCGAGCCGGTCACCGACAGGAACGGGACACCCGCCTCGCCTGCCACCGCCCGGGCCAGCAGGGTCTTTCCGGTACCAGGAGGGCCGACCAGCAGGACGCCCTTGGGAATCCGGGCGCCGATCTCCTTGAACCGGTTGGCCGAGCGGAGGAAGTCCACCACCTCACGGATCTCGAGCTTCACGCCGTTGTACCCCGCCACATCGGCGAAGGTCGTCCGGGGTCGTTCGGTCGTGTACACCTTGGCTTTCGAGCGCCCGATCGACATGATGCCGGTCATCTGGCCCTGGGCCCGGCGGCTCATCCATACGAAGAAGCCGATGATGATGGCCCCGTACAGCAAGAACGGTAGGAGCGACGCCACCCAGCTACTGGTGTTGTTGGCGAAGTTGAGGTTGTTCTTGACGTTGGCCCGGAGCTCCTGGGCGATGCTGTCAGGCAGCGGATGGGGTCCCGAAACGGTGAACTTGGTCCCCTGGCTGTCCGTGTAGCTGATCTTGCCGGTGTCGTTGTTGACCGTCGCCGAGGCGACACGGTGCTGATCGAGGGCGGTGGAGAAGTCGCTGAAGGTCTGCGGCTTGGCACTGCTCGCCGAGAAGGGATTGGACACGAGGAAGGCGATCACGATCAGGGCGCCCAGCACGATGGCCACCAACCGCCAGTTGCGGTCGGGGGTTAGTGGGTTCGGCTGGCGATCAGGGCGATCGGTACGACCAGGGCGCAAATCGCCCGGCTGACGACTCATGGCACACATGGTACGCGGGGACGGGTGGGTAGCAGGCTCACCGATCAGTTACTCCCGTCCGCTGCCATCCACGTTTTGGCAGGCCGGTCGGGGATACGGTGAATACATGGCGGGAACCCAGCGGTGCGCTCGTCCCGGCTGTGGTGGCCTCGCGACGGCGTGGCTCAGCTACGACTATGCCGGCCAACGGGTCTGGCTGGATGATTCCGATGCCGACACCGGTGGGCACCACAGCGCCCTGTGCGCCGCCCACGCGGGCCGGCTGCGCCCTCCGAAGGGCTGGTCCTTCCACGACCGGCGCACCGCCCGGTCGACCGCCACACCCCCTCCGAGCTCGCCTTCGAGTTCGGAACGCTCGGCACAGCAAGCGCCACCCGCGATCGCTGTCTGAGGCCGTGCCCCGCCTCCCCACCCCGAAGCATTCGGGGCTGAGCGAGGCCGTCGGCGCGTTCCTGGTCGGGACGCTGCTCTCCGGCATCGGCCTCCAGATCGCCGCGGCCGCAGTCGGCTATCACCAAGGCAAGAACGAACCAGTCCCGCTCGCGGTCACGATGCTGGGCCTTACCGGGCTCTGGATCGGACTCATCGGGGGCGTGGTGCTCTACAGCCGCTTCCGGGGATCGGGCGACCTGCGGGCCGACCTTGGCCTCTACTTCCGTTGGCCGTTCGACGCCGTCGTCGGCATCGTCGTCGGCGTCGGCACCCAACTGGCGCTCATCCCGCTGCTCTACTGGCCCTTCGAGCAGGCGGACCCGACCCTCCGGCACCGCCTCGAGGCGCCGGCCAAGACCGACACGGCCGCGATACACGGCGCACTGCAGATCTCCTTGCTGGTGCTGTTCCTGGCGGTGGGCGCCCCGATCGTCGAGGAGCTGTTCTTCCGGGGGTTGCTGCTGCGCTCCCTCGCCCGCTGGCTGGGCCCGATCCCGGGTGTGATCGGATCGGCGCTCGTGTTCGGCCTGGCCCACTTCGAGCCGCTGCAACTGGCCGCCCTGGTGCTGTTCGGGCTCATTCTCGGCGTCCTCGCCCACAAGACGGGCCGGTTGGGCCCGGGGATCGTGGCCCACGCCGCCTTCAACGCCGTCACCGTGCTCACCCTGACGATGCGCCGATAGGGCCGCCGAACGCCGGACACGCCGATCACGCCGAACGCCGAACGCCGCGAACGCCGATCACGCGAAACACCGCCGAACACGGGCCCTGACGACCCGACGACAAGCGAAAACAAGGGGACGACAAAGCGACGTGAGCGTTCCGTAAAGGCGTCCGGGGGTCGTGCCGATGTAGTGGGGCAAGCCCATGCCGACGAGGAGGCCCCACCTGTGCAATGTCCCCAGTGCGAAGCGCACCAGATGGTCGAGATCACATTGTCGGTCGCGGGTGAGCGCGTCACGCTGAAGAGTTGCTCGTCGTGCGACCTCCGGTGGTGGGAGGGCTACGAAGGCAAGCTGCCCCTGGCCCGGCTGCTGGATCTGGCGGCCGGCGAGCGCTGACCCGGCGGCCGTCGCCGACCCTGGGGGGCATGATCGCCCAACGGGTCGGAATCAGGGCAACATGGTGGCGTCATGACCGCCGTCGATGTCACCGAGAAACCGCCCAGTCCCCCTGCCGGTGAGGACGGGGCGGGGGAGGAGTTCCCGTTCGGGCTTGACGAGCGCGGCCCCGACGAGCCGCGCCGCCGATGGCATTTGCCCGAGGCGATCAACTGGCCCGAGACCATCATCACCTTCGTCGTCGTGGCGTTCCTGTGCGGCTTCGTCTTCAAATTCCTGCAGCCGTCCAAGCTCTTCCTGGACTCCACCGCGTCGGGCGGCGACATGGGGGCGCACGTCTGGCAGCCCGCCTTCCTGCGCGATCACCTGCTGCCCCACTTCCGCCTGACCGGCTGGGCCCCGGACTGGTACGCCGGATTCCCGTCCCTGGTCTTCTACTTCCCGCTGCCGAGCCTGCTCATCGTCATCGCCAGCATCGTCATGCCCTACAACGTGGCGTTCAAGCTGATCACGGTGCTGGGGCTCGTGACCCTGCCGCTGTCCGCCTACCTGTTCGGCCGGCTGGCCCGCTTCCGGTTCCCCGGCCCGATTTGCCTGGCCGCCGCCACCCTGCCGTTCCTCTTCGCCCGGAACTACACGATCTACGGAGGCAACATCGCCTCCACCCTGGCCGGGGAGTTCGGATTCTCGATCAGCCTGTCCGCCTCGCTCATCTTCCTGGGTCTGGTCGCGAGAGGCTTGGAGACGGGAAAATACCGGGCGCTCGCTGCGATCGTGCTGGTCGTGACGGGTTTGTCCCACCTGCTGCCTGCGATATTCGCCATCATCGGCGCAATCGTCCTAACAATCATGCGCTGGGACCGCCGCAGCTGGCGCTGGATCACGCCGGTGTTCGCGGTGGCTGCCGGGCTCGCGGCGTTCTGGTGGCTGCCATTCCTGTTGCGCCTGCCCTATGCCACCGACATGGGCTACGAAAAGGTCCGGCAGTACTACCAAAACCTCTTTCCGAACCATCTGCTGTGGCTCTACGTGCTGGCACTGGTCGGCTTCGCCGTCTCGATCCTGCGCCGCCAGAAATTCGGGATCTTCATCAGCATCATGGCGGTGCTGTCGGTGCTGATCTTCCGTTTCGCACCCCAGGCCCGGCTGTGGAACGCCCGGGTCCTCCCGTTCTGGTTCCTATGCCTGTACCTGCTGGCCGGGGTGGCGGTGGCCGAGGGGGGCGCGGCCCTCATCGAGCCCTTGAAGGGCGGACCGGCCCCGTACTGGTCGAAGCTGACCACGCTGGCGCTTCCCGTCGTGGCCGCGATGGCGGTATGGATCTGGGTCGGCTTTCCCCTGCACGGCCTGCCCGGTGGCTCGGTGGACAGCCGCACGGGCAAGTACACGTGGCTCGGGATCAGCAACTCGGATACGTCGTTCATCCCGGGCTGGGCCAACTGGAATTACAGCGGCTACGAATCGAGTACCAAGTCCCGCCGGGCGGAGTATTTCGGCCTCATCGACACCATGAAGCAGGTCGGGAAGAAGACCGGCTGCGGGCGCGCCATGTGGGAATACGAGCCGGGGCTCGACCAGATGGGAACCCCCGACGCCTTGATGCTGCTGCCCTATTGGACCAACAGCTGCATCGGTTCGATGGAGGGCCTCTACTACGAGTCGTCCGCGACCACGCCGTACCACTTCATCAACGCGGCCGAGCTGTCGCTGCAACCGTCGGATCCGGTGCGGGGCCTCACCTATCCGTCGGCGCCCAACATCCCCGACGGTGTCCGCCACATGCAGTTGCTGGGGGTGCGCTACTACATGGCACTCACGCCGGAAACGCAGTCGCAGGCCGACGCCGATCCTGACCTGCAGCTGGTTTCCACCTCGGGGCCGTGGCCGGTCAGCTACTCCGGTGGCACCCAGAACGGGGTGAAGGAGCGGACCTGGAAGATCTACGAGGTCGCGGACTCACAGATCGTGGCGCCGCTCATCAATCAGCCGGTCGTCATGAAAGGCATCGCCAAGGGCGGCAAGCAGTGGCTCGATGCCTCGCAGGCCTGGTACCTCGACCAGAACCGCTCGGACGTGCTGTACGCCGCGTCCGGACCAAAGTCCTGGGACCGGGTGGCGCCCATGAGCCCCGACCCGCCCCGGACGGCGCTCCAGCCGGTCCAGATCGACCACATCGCGTCCAGTGACAATTCGGTTTCGTTCAACGTGGACACGATCGGCGTGCCCGTCCTGGTGAAGGTGTCGTACTTCCCCAACTGGCAGGCTTCCGGCGCCAAGGGCCCGTATCGGGTCGCGCCCAACTTGATGGTGGTCATCCCGACGTCGCACCACGTGACGGTGCACTACGGGTACACACCCGTGGACTGGTTCGGGTACCTCCTCGGGATCATGGGGCTGGCGGCGCTGGTGTGGCTCGTGCGGGCCAAGCCGGTGGCCTTTGCCAGCACCGGTCGGGCGCTCGCCAGCCCCCCGGACTTCGCCGAGGTCTCCGGTCTCGACGAGGCGTACGTGAGGATGCAGCGGGAGTTGTCGGCCGGGATGGTTGCCGGGGTGCCGGGCCATGGCTCGGACGCGGGCACCGATGAGATCGACGCCTGGTTGGGGTTCCCGGCCGGACTCGGCGACCGGACCGGTTGGGACCGGGCACCCGGCAATCTGGGACAGCGTCCAAACGGCTCGTCGGGGGGACCGGCGTCCGACGGCGTCGTGGCCGAACCGCCAGAGGGGGCGAGCGACGGCCCCGTCGTCGGACTCGACGCCGGGGGTCTGCCCGGCGCCGGTGCGGCCGAGCGGGGTCGTGACGCCCTGGATGGCCCTGGAGGCATGGGAGCCAGGACTTCGCCGACCGACGCCGATGCCGATGACGAGACGGCTTGGCTGGGCGGGGCGCGTGGCGGCGAGGTCGGTGGGAGTGCCGGGCATACGGACATGCACTCAGACGAGAGCGATGTTGACGGCTCCGGCGCGCCGGGGCATCGTCGCGGCGGTCGGGGCGTGACCGGGGAGACCGGCGACCCCGCGCCCTGATCGACCCCTTTCCCAGCCCCAACTAAGGTCGGGCGCGCCATGCTCGACACCCTCTTCAAGGCGTACGACATCCGGGGCGTGGTGCCCGACCAGCTCAACTCGGAGCTGGTGCGGCGGATCGGCACGGCCTTCGCCGCGTTCGCCGGCGCTCCCCGCATCCTGGTGGGGCGCGACATGCGGGAGTCCGGCGTCGAGCTGACGCAGGCGTTCGTCGACGGGGTCACCGCGACGGGCACCGACGTGGTCGACCTCGGCTTGATGTCGACCGACGAGCTCTATTTCGCCTCGGGGCGGCTGGACGCGCCGGGGGCGATGTTCACGGCGTCGCACAACCCGGCCCGGTACAACGGGATCAAGCTGTGCCTGCCGGGCGCCCGGCCGGTGGGCGAGGACACCGGGCTGGCCGAGATCAAGGCGGCCGTGGCGGCTGATGCCGCCCCCGAGCCGGCTGCCGAGCGGGGGACCGTCACCACCGACGACATGCTCGACGCCTTCGCCACCCATGTGCGCTCGTTCGTCGACCGGGACGTGCTGCGGCCGCTGCGTGTCGTCGCCGACACCGCCAACGGGATGGGCGGCCTGGTCGTGCCCCGGCTGTTCTCAGAGCTCCCCTTCGACCTCGAGGTGATGTACGGAGAGCTCGACGGCAACTTCCCCAACCACCCGGCCGACCCCATCCAGCTGGACAACCTGCGGGACCTGCAGGCCCGGGTGCTGGCGGTCGGGGCGGATGTGGGGCTGGCGTTCGACGGCGACGCCGACCGGTGCTTCCTCGTGGACGACCAGGCCCAGCCGTTGTCCGGGTCCACGACCACCGCCCTGGTGGCGGCGGCCATGCTCGAGAAGTACCCGGCCTCGTCGGTGCTGTACAACCTGATCTGCTCCAAGTCGGTGCCCGAGATCATCACCGAGCGGGGGGGCACGCCGATTCGGACCCGGGTCGGGCACTCGTTCATCAAGTCGGTGATGGCGCAGACGGGTGCGATCTTCGGGGGCGAGCACTCCGGGCACTACTACTTCCGGGACAACTACCGGGCCGACTCCGGATCCATCGCGGCCCTGGTCGTCCTCGAGGTCCTGTCGAAGTCCGACCAGCCACTGTCGGAGTTGCGCAAGCCGTTCGAGCGCTACGCCGACTCGGGCGAGATCAACACCGAGGTGGACGACCCCAAGGCCGTGATCGGCCGGATGTCGGCCGCCTTCGATCCCGAGACCCATCCCGGCATGACCCAGGAATGGGTCGACGGCTTGACCGTGGACGTGGGCGACTGGTGGTTCAACCTGCGGCCGTCGAATACCGAGCCCTTGTTGCGGCTCAACCTGGAAGCGGCGACACCGGCGGAGTGCGAGGCGCACACCGCCGAGGTGCTCGCCCTGATCAAGGAGTCGTAGAAGCCATGGCGCTCGATCCCAAGCTGCTGGAGATTTTGGCCTGCCCCGAGGACAAGGGGCCGCTGTTGTACTTCGCCGACGAGGACGCCCTGTACAACCCGCGGCTGAAGCGGCGCTACGCCATCGCCGACGACATCCCGATCATGCTGATCGACGAAGCGGTGACCGTGGACGGCGCCGAGCACGCCCGGCTGCTGGCCAAAGCCGAGGCCGAGGGCATCAAGCCCACGTTCGACCCCGCCGAATCTGCGGCCGGGTGAGCCGGGCCTCGATCCCGGTGAAGGAGCTTGAACCGGTACGAGTGCTGGAGCGGGTGAGGGTGCGGGTGCTTGAGCGGGTGCGGGTGCGGGTGCTGGTGCGGGTGCTGGAGCGGGTGCGGATGCGGGTGCGGGTGCGAGTCACGTGGTGACGTCGGCGGTGGTCGATACCGAGGGTATCTTCGACGCCACGGCGGGCCTGCCCGAGCAGATCGAGGCCGCGGTGGCGGCGGCGTCGGACGAGTCGGTGGGCGCCGCCGTCCGGGCGCTGGCCGACGGTGAATGGGTCGAGCACGTCGTGGTGTTCGGCATGGGCGGAAGCGGCATCGCGGGGGACATCCTGCTGGCGACTGCGGGCGCGGTGTTGCCCGTGCCCGCGATCGTCGTGAAGTCCTACGAGTGCCCGGCCTTCGTCGGCGAGGGCACGCTGGTGTTTGCCATCTCGGCGTCGGGTGACACCGAGGAGACGATCGAGGCGACCACGGCGGCCGCCCTCAACGGTGCCCGAGTGGTGGCCGTGACCGGAGGCGGGGAGCTGTCCCGCTTGGCGTCGGGGTGGGGTGCCCCGGTGATCCCGGTGCCGGAGCATTTCCCACAGCCCCGGACCGCGGTGGCGGCCATGGCCATCCCGCCGTTGGTGGTGCTGGAGGACCTCGGATTGTTCCGGGGGGCCCGGTCGTGGATCGGCCAGGCGGTGGAGTTTCTCAAGCCCCGGCGGGACCAGCTGGTGGGCGCGGGGGAGGGCGGCGAGGCGGCAGCTCTGGCGCGGCGCATCGGGCGGACCTGGCCGTTGATGCACGGCGGCGGGTTGGTGGGCGTTGCCGCGGCCCAGCGGTGGAAGACCCAGATCAACGAGAACGCCAAGGCGCCCGCGTTCTGGAGCAGCCAGCCGGAGTTGTGCCACAACGAGGTGTGCGGCTGGGGGCAGCATGGCGATGTCAGCCGCCAGTTGGTCACCCTGGTGCAACTGCGCCACGACGCCGAGCATCCGCAGGTGAGCCGCCGTTTCGACCTGGTGGCGGAGATGATGCGAGAGGTGGTGGCGTCGGTCGTCGAGGTGCGGGCGCACGGTGAGGGCGAACTGACCCAACTGTTCGACCTGATCCTGATGGGCGACCTGGTGTCGTTCTGGCTGGCCGCCGAGGAGGGGATCGACCCCGGTCCGGTTCCCATCCTGGGCGAACTGAAGGATCAACTCCGCGCCGGTTGAGCTTCATTGTCGGGGCTGGCCGGGGCGGCTGCCGGGGCTGGCCGGGGCTGCGGGCGGGGCGGGCCGGGACCGTCGGCGGGCCGGGACCGTCGGCGGGCACACCACGGCCCATCCCCGCCGGAGCGGGCCCGGTGTCCCTACACTGCTGTATGGGCCTCGTGCGGGTCTGTGGTTGCAAGTCGATGCCAGTCGCAGGCGAAACGACCCACGTAAGGCAACCCGTGGTTGCTGAGCATGGTGCGATTTAGGAGTAAGCCCTGCCCGTTCACAGGCCGGCTGTCGGCCTGGGGCGGAGACGGCGCCAAGCGGGTTTCTTGGGCGACGTTGGGCGGTGAGACCGGGCCTGCCCGGTTGCAACCGCCGCCGTCGCCTTCCCGCAACTGCCGCTGCAGGCGAGTGTGGGGTCAAAGACCAGGTCAGCCGCACGGGCCCATGCAATCCCTACCCGACTCGACCCACTCGCGGGAGGACCGGCATGGAGATCGCGTTCCGGGTTCGCAACGTCGAGGTTCCCGACAACCTCCGGCGTGTCACCCTCGAAAAGGTCAGGAGGTTGGCGGGACAGTGTGGGATCGATCGGGTGGAGGTGTGTTTCACGGAGGAACGCAACCCCCGCATCGCTGAGCGCGAGGTGTGCGAGATCACGCTCTTCGCCCCGGGCCGAATCGTGCGGGCCCACGCGGCGGCGACCGAGGTCTCCGTGGCGGTCGACCGGGTGGTGGGCAAGCTCGAGCAGCGGGCCGACCGGTTCCGTGGCCGCCGGCTGAGGGGCCGGCGCCACCCCCCTGACTGCGTGCGAACGATCAACGCGACAGGGGTCGGCGACGGGTCAGTACACTTCCCGACAAATTGGTCTGCGGCGCGAGGCGAAGCTGTTGCCGTTGATTACGTCGTGGGTGACGCCGGAGAGGCGGCGTATATGGGCATCAATGACTCAATGGCCGAGCCAATGACGCCGGAGGAGGCCGCCTTGGAGATGGGCGAGCAGGGCAACGAGATCTACTTCTTCTTGAATGCCGAGACGGGCCGGCCCGCGGCCGTCTACCACCGCAACGGCGACATCGCCCTGTTCGACGCCGCCAGCGCGGCGTTGAGGCCAACGATTTGACCGACGGACCCCGACCTTCGGATTCAGTCGCGTCGCCCCGGTCGAACTCGCCGGTCCCGACCGCGCCCGGCACGACTCCGGCCGCGCCCGGCACGAGTGCTCGCGGCTCGACCGCGCCCGCGCCCGGGCCCGGGCCCGGCTCGACCGCTCGCGGCTCGACCCCGCCCACGCCCGGCACGACGGCTCGCGGCTCGACCGAGCGCACGTCGACGGCCCACCTTTCCGGTGCCGATACCGTTCGGGTCCTGATCGCCGACGACCAGGCGGTCTTCCGCCGGGGCCTCTTCGTGGTGCTCTCGACCGAGGACAACATCGAGGTCGTCGCCGAGGCGGAGAACGGCGAGGAGGCGATCGCCAAGACCGAGGAACTCGCCCCCGACGTCGTGCTCATGGACGTCCGGATGCCCCGCGTCAACGGCATCGAGGCGGCCCGGCAGATCCGCGAGATCAGCCCCAGCACCAAGATCTTGATGCTTACGGTGAGCGACGAGGAGGACGACCTCTACCAGGCGATCAAGGCCGGGGCGAACGGCTACCTCTTGAAGGAGATCTCGGTCGAGGAGGTGGCTGACGCCATCCGGGCCGTGGCCCAGGGCCAGAGCCTCATATCGCCCTCGATGGCTTCCAAGCTGCTCAACGAGTTCAACTCCCTGGCCCGGCGGGCCGAGGAACGCGATCAGTACCTGGCGCCGCGACTCACCAGCCGCGAACTCGACGTGCTGCGCCAAGTCGCCCGGGGCATGAGCAATCGCGAGATCGCCGACACCCTCTTCATCTCCGAGAACACGGTGAAGAACCATGTCCGCAACATCTTGGAGAAGCTCCACCTGCACTCACGGATGGAGGCGGTCATGTACGCCATGCGGGAACGGCTGTTCGATATCCGGGCGACCGACGAGTCCCGACCCGCGACTCGCGGGCCCGCCGCCTGAAGCCTGCCGGTTGGCGAACTCAAGGCCCCCGGTACACTCGGTAGCGCCATGAGCATCTTCACAAAAGTTCTCCGGGCGGGCGAGGGCAAGAAGGTCCGGGCGCTGCAAAGCCTCGTCCCCGATATCAATGCTCTCGAACCGGAAATCGAGGGGCTGAGCGACGAGGAGCTAGCCCGTCGCACCGTCGCCTTCCGCGAGCGGCTGGCCAACGGCGAGGAGATCAACGACCTTCTCGTGGAGGCGTTCGCCACCGTGCGGGAGGCCGCCCGGCGCACCATCGGCCAGCGTCACTTCGACGTCCAGCTGATGGGCGGCGCGGCGCTGCATTTCGGCTGGATCGCCGAGATGAAGACGGGCGAGGGCAAGACCTTGGTGTCGACCCTTCCGGTCTATCTCAACGGGCTGACGGGCAAGGGCCTGCACGTGGTGACGACGAACGACTACCTCGCCCGGCGCGACGCCGAGTGGATGGGCCAGATCCACCGGTTCCTGGGC
The DNA here is from genome assembly GCA_030838045.1 of Acidimicrobiaceae bacterium. Classification (GTDB taxonomy): domain Bacteria; phylum Actinomycetota; class Acidimicrobiia; order Acidimicrobiales; family Palsa-688; genus JALYXV01. Next base: position 9,321 of record JAUTXN010000054.1, on the reverse strand, counting down.
CTGACCGTCGGTCGGGTGAGCCCCGACATCGACGACTGGGGCCAGAAGAAGGAGGCCTACGGCTGCGACGTCACCTACGGCACCAACACTGAGCTCGGATTCGACTACCTGCGGGACAACATGGCCCGCTCCGTCGACCATATGGTGCAGCGGGGCCACATCTACGCCATTGTGGACGAGGTCGACTCCATCCTCATCGACGAAGCCCGGACGCCGCTGATCATCTCCGGTCCCGCCACCGACTCGGTGCGGTTGTACTACCAGTTCGCCGGTATCGCCCGGACCCTGGTCCGCGACGTCGACTACGAGGTGGACGAGGAGAAGCGCCAGGTCTCGCCGACCGAAGAAGGCATCGACAAGGTCGAGCGCCAACTGGGCCTCGACAACCTGTACGACCTCGTCTCCTCCAACCTGGTCCACCAGCTGACCCAGGCGCTGCGGGCCAAGGAGCTGTACCGCCGGGACAAGGACTACATCGTCGCCGACAGCGAGGTCAAGATCGTCGACGAGTTCACCGGCCGGGTCCTCGAAGGCCGGCGCTGGTCCGACGGCCTCCACCAGGCGGTCGAGGCCAAGGAGCGGGTGAAGATCAAGGAGGAGAATCACACCTGGGCCACGGTGACCCTCCAGAACTACTTCCGGCTGTACAAGAAGCTGGCGGGCATGACCGGTACTGCCGAGACCGAGGCGTCGGAGTTCGCCAACACCTACAACCTGCCGGTCGTCCCGATACCGACCAACCGTCCCATGGTCCGCCAGGACCAGCCCGACCTGATCTACAAGACCGAACTGGCCAAGTTCGAAGCTGTCATCGACGACCTGGTCGAGCGCTACGACGAGGGCCAGCCGGTTCTGGTCGGCACCGCCTCAGTGGAGAAGTCCGAGGTCCTGTCCCGGATGCTCGACAAGCGGGGTATCCCGCACAACGTCCTCAACGCCAAGCAGCACGCCCGGGAAGCGGGCGTCGTCGCCCAGGCCGGGCGGCTGCATGCCATCACCGTGGCCACCAACATGGCCGGCCGCGGCGTCGACATCCTGCTCGGCGGCAATCCCGAAGCCTTGGCGGCGTCGGAGGTGACGGCGAGCGGTCTGGCGCTCGACACCGAGGAGGGTCAGGGCCGCTACCAGGAGCTGCTGGCCAAGTACGAGGAGTCCTGCGCCGCCGAAGGCGAGAAGGTGCGCGAACTGGGCGGCCTGTACGTCCTCGGGTCCGAACGCCACGAGTCCCGCCGGATCGACAACCAGCTCCGGGGCCGGGCGGGTCGCCAGGGCGACGGTGGTGAGAGCCGCTTCTTCCTGTCGCTCGAGGACGAACTGATGCGGCTGTTCGCCACCGGGGCCATGAACTGGGTGATGGGCAAGGCCCTGCCCGACGACGTGCCCATCGAGGCCAAGATGGTCACCAAAGCCATCGAGCGGGCCCAGAACACCGTCGAAGCCCGCAACGGCGAGGTGCGCAAGGACGTCCTCAAGTACGACGAGGTCATGAACTCCCAGCGCAAGGTGATCTACAAGCGCCGCCGCCAGATCCTCGACGGCGAGGACCTGCGGGCCCGCACCCTCGAGGTGCTGTCGAGCGCCCTGGAGTCGATCGTCCGGGCCAACTGCCCGTCGGACTACAGCGAGGACTGGGATCTCGAAGGGCTGCTCCGCGAGACGCGGGTTTACTACCCGACCGCATTCACGGTCGAGGATCTGAGCGAGGCCAAGCGGTCGGACGAGTTGTACGAGAGCCTGGTCGCCGAGGCGCTCGGCTACTACGAGAAGCGCGAGGAGTCCATGCCCGGCGGCGAGGACACCATGCGGGCCCTTGAGCGCGAGGTGATGCTGCAGATCATCGACCAGAAATGGCGCGAGCACCTCTCGGAGATGGACTACCTCCGCGAGGGCATCAACCTGCGGGCCATGGGCCAGCAGGACCCCCTGGTCGAATGGCAGCGTGAGGGCTACGAGATGTTCGGCCAGCTCATGTCGGGCATCGACGACGACTACGTGAAGATCGTCATGCACGCCCAGGTGCAGGTGCTCGAACAGACGCCGGTCGACGATTCGGCCGACCTGGCCCGGGCCCAGTACCTGGCCGCCGACGACCCGGTCCAGGGCAACTCCGGAGTCCAGCGGGCGCTGGCCGCCGGTCCGGCACCGGGCGAAGAAGTGGTGTTCGCAGCCGACCCAGCCAGCGCTCCAGTCGCAGCCGGCGGCCGTGGCGGTGCCAACGGTGCCGGCGGCGGTGGGGGCGGTGGGGGCGGGTCCCAGGCGGCGGCCGCGGCTGACATCGGTGCCGATGCCCCGATGGTGCCCATCGTGAAGGACTCGGTGTTCGACAAGGTGGGTCGCAACGACGCCTGCCCCTGCGGCAGCGGGAAGAAGTTCAAGTTCTGCCACGGTCGCTAGGACAGGGGTAGGGGATCGCGATGGGAGTCCGTGACTTCAGCGACGACCTGCGCGCCCTGCGACGCCGTTTGACCGAGGCGGCCGGGTACTTGGACCTCGACGGCAGCCGGCAGCGGCTGGCCCAGTTGGAGGTCGACGTGGCCAAGCCCGACCTGTGGGAAGACACCGACGCCGGCCAGCGGGTCACGCGGGAGTACGGCCACGTGAAGGCCGACGTCGACGAGATGGCGGGGCTCGACGGCCGCCTCAGTGACGCCGAAACGCTGTACGAGTTGGCGGTCGAAGAGGACGACGCCTCACCTGAGGCGGAGCTGTCATCGGCGGTCGACGCGCTCGGGCGTGAACTCGACCGCCTCGAGCTGCGCTCGCTGTTCAGCGGCGAGCACGATGCCCGCGACGCAGTGTGCGAGATCCACGCGGGCGAGGGCGGCACCGACGCCCAGGACTGGGCCGAGATGCTGCTGCGCATGTACCAGCGATGGGCCGAGCGCCGGGGCTTCGACCTGGAGATGGAGGAAGTCACCCTGGGCCAGGAGGCAGGGATCCTCTCGGCCACGTTCATCATCAAGGGCCGCTACGCCTACGGCCTGCTGTCGGCCGAGCGCGGGGTGCACCGGCTGTACCGGATCTCCCCGTTCGATTCGCAGGCCCGGCGCCAGACCTCGTACGCGGCGCTCGAAGTGACGCCGTTCCTGGAGGACGCCTCGGCCGAGGTCGACGTGGACGAGAAGGATCTGCGAATCGACACCTACCGGTCGTCGGGTGCTGGGGGCCAGCACGTCAACGTGACCGACTCGGCAGTGCGGATCACCCACCTGCCGAGTGGGATCGTCGTGTCGGTCCAGAACGAGCGCAGCCAGTACCAGAACAAGGTCAAGGCCATGCAGATCCTGGCGGCCAAGCTGGCCGAGCGGCAGCGGGAGGAGCGCCGGGCCGAACTGCAGGCGCTGAGCGGGCCGCAGGGCCAGGTGAGCCGTGGCGGCACGTTCATCCGGGCCTATGTCCTGGCGCCCTACCAGAAGGTGAAGGACGAGCGCACCGCCCACGAGACGGGCAACGTCGAGGCGGTGCTCGACGGCGACCTGGACCCGTTCATGGAAGCGTGGCTGCGCTGGCGCCGGACGACCCAGGGTGCCCCGGCCTGATCGACGCATACGCGTCCTCCGACCGTCGCCTGACCGCCTCGGTGACCGCCGCCTGACCGCTGCCTGACCGCCATGGTGTCACGCAGCTGCGTCACGAAGCGCTTGCCACCAAATAGCTCGGGCCCCTAGCTACACTCCTCCCCTGTTGCGCTGGGCGGGCGTGCGCCAGCCCCGGACCGGGGCGTGCGCTAGCCCGGGACCCCAAACCAACCTCCCACCATGATTCGTCTCGACAACGTCACCAAGGCCTACAAGGGCACGACTGTCGCACTGCGCCAGGTCTCGGTGGACATCCAGAAGGGGGAGTTCGTCTTCCTCGTCGGGCCGTCCGGCTCGGGGAAGTCGACGTTCGTCCGCCTCGTCACCAAGGAAGAGGAGCCCGACGAGGGCCAGATCTGGGTGGCCGGCAAGGACATCGCCAACCTCACCCAGTGGAAGGTCCCCTACCTGCGGCGCAACATCGGCTGCGTATTCCAGGACTTCCGCCTCCTGCCGACCAAGACGGTGCACGAGAACGTGGCCTTCGCCCTTGAGGTGATCGGCCGGCCCCGGCACGTGATCAAGTCCCAGGTGCCCCAGATCCTCGACCTGGTCGGTCTGGGCAAGAAGATCGACAACCTCCCCCACGAACTCTCCGGCGGTGAACAGCAGCGAGTCGCCATCGCCCGGGCGTTCGTCAACCGGCCCCTGATCCTGCTGGCCGACGAACCGACCGGCAACCTCGACCCGAGCACCAGCGCCGGGATCATGCGGCTGCTGGACCGGATCAATCGCACCGGGACGACGGTCATCATGGCCACCCACGACCAGAGCATCGTCGACTCGATGCGCCGTCGGGTCATCGAACTCGACCGGGGCAGCGTCATCCGCGACCAGGCCCGCGGCGTCTACGGCATGGGAACGGGCTAGGTGGCCTTCTTCGGGGGCTACTTCTTCCGCGAGGTGTGGGTCAACCTCCGGCGAAACCTGCTCATGACCATCGCGGCCGTGATCACGATGGCGGTCTCACTGACGCTCGTCGCCTCGGCGCTCATGATGAAGCAGGCCATCAAGAAGGCGTCGGTGCAATGGCGCGGCGGCGTCGAGCTCTCGATCTTCCTCCAGCCTGGGGTCACACCCAATCAGCAGGAGGCCCTCAGCCACGAGCTCAGCGGCATGACCGAGGTGAAGAAGGTCCGCTTCGTCGACAAGCCCGCGGCCTACGACGAGTTCCGCCAGATGTTCGCCAACACCCCGGACCTGGTCAACAGCCTGAGCGTCAACGACATGCCGCCGTCGTACCGGGTCGTGCCGACCAAAGCCGAGGACGTCAACGCCATCGGCCAGCGCTTCCAGACCCAGCCCGGCGTCAAGGAAGTCGTCTACGCCAAGGAAGTCATCAGCAACATCCTGAAGCAGTTCGACACCCGCCGAAAGGTGGCGATCGTCCTCGCCGCGGGCGCCTTCGCGGGCGCTTTCGCCCTGATCGTCAACACCATCCAGCTGGCGATCTTCGCCCGCCGCCGTGAGATCGCGGTCATGAAACTGGTCGGGGCGACCAACTGGTTCATCCAGATCCCCTTCATGTTGGAAGGCGCCATCCAAGGCATCCTCGGGGCGCTGCTGGCCTTCACCATCAGCTTTGTGTTCCGGGGCACTATCGCGTCCCTGGCGTCGAGCGGAACCCTGGTCGGTGGGCCACCGCTGTACGTCACCTCACACGAGGCGATCTTCACGGGAATTGCGATCATGGTCGTCGGCGGCCTCATCGGGATCGTCGGCTCCGCCTTCTCCGTGCGCCGCTTCCTGGCGGTCTAAAACCGCCCTGGGGAAAATCCTCCCCGGGTGCGGCGCCCTCCATTCGGTGGCTGCCCGCGCTCGACGCGGCCCGCCGGCCCGCGCCCGGCTTGCGTTTTGCCACTGAAACGAGCGCATCCGGGCTGCTCTGCGACCGTCGTGCCGGAACTCCGACCCAACCCGGCGCGGGCCTGGGCCGAGAAGGCTTTGTTAGCAGTAGTGCACCGCCAGGGGGGTGTTTGTGCTGGGAATGACGGCTCAGTCGACGCGGCCGGTGCGGTGGAGGGGGCTTTGTTAGCAGTAGTCACCGCCAGGGGGGTGTTTGTGCTGGGAATGACGCGTCAGCTGACGCGGCCGGTGCGGTCGGTGGGGGCTTTGTTAGCAGTAGTGCACCACCAGGGGGTGTTTGTGCTGGGAATGACGGCGCTGGGACGGTCAGCGGGGCGTCAGGTCGCGTACGGCGGCTGCCACGGCGTCGGGGCGCAAGTGGGGGAGTAGGTGGCCGGCTCCGGCCAGCTCGACTAGGCGGGCGTCGGCGATAGCCGCTGCCAGGCGGCGGCCGGTCGCCGGGGGAACAGTGCGGTCGGCGTCGCCCACCATCACCACGGTCGGGACCGTGATCGCGGCTAATCCGGGCGCCAGCAGTGGTAACTCGTCGACCAGGCAACGCTGCTCGGTGACGAAGCTCTGCCACACCCGGTTGCTGCGCCATGAGGTGACGACCGCTTCCGGGGCAGGCGGGCACGAGGCTTGGTCATCCGCGTCGACGGCCCGCGAGATCGCTTGGCGATGCCGTCGCCGGATGGCCCGGCGCACGAGCGGGATCGACATGGCTGTGCTGGCGAGGAAGAGCCCGGTCGCGGTCACGGACATGCCGATCGGAGGCACGGCCAGTATCCGGTCCAGCCGGCTCAGGGGCTCGCCGGGACCGACCGACGAGACCAGGACGAGGCCCGTCAGGCGGTCCGGTACCACCTCCGCCATGGCCAAGGCCACGCCTCCCGCCCAGCTGTAGCCCACGATCGTGGCTCGGTCCACGCCCAGATTGTCGAGCAGGCTCACCACCGCGGCGGCGTTGCCTCGAAAACCCCGGGCCCGGCCGCCGGTATCGCCGTACCCGGGGCGATCAGGGGCGACGACCAGAAACTCCCGTTCCAGCAGCCGGGCCACCGGTTTCCAGTCGCCCCGACCGCCCGGCTGGCCATGCAACAGCACGACCGCCGGGCCGGTGCCCGAAGTGTCCGCGACCAGCTCACTCATGGATGGTTGACCCCGACCGGGGGACGGGGTGCCGCCCCAGGCACTCACTCTGTCAGGTTGCCGGGAGTAAGAGGGCGCGAATATTCCGAAGGCGACCCGACGGTGCCGTGTCTGTTGATGGAGGGTTGTCCCGACTGCAGCACTCTCAGCTTTGCGCTGCTTCTACGGGCGAGGACAAGCAGGCAAGGACATCGTCGCGATGGGGGATCTGAGGCATCACGGCTGGCGGTCGCGGCCCGCCGGCCGCGGGGCACGAGTCCCGGTCGGGGCGCGGTCCGGGGCACGGTCGGCGCACGATGCACGGTCGGCGCACGATGCAGGGTCGCGCTCGTCGTGGTCGTCATCCCGTTTGTCATGGCCATCGCAGCCGCCTTCGCGTGCGTGGGCTTCAGCGGGAACACCGACGTTCCCAACCAGCCACGGTCTGGTACTTCAATCTGAGAAGCGGCGGCCAGGACTACCAATTGGGGTCCTACTGGTGACATCCCGATCGCGGCCTCCAGGGCCGTGAAACGCGAGGCTGGGGCCGAGTGAACACCCGTCGGTCGCCCCTGTCGGGTTGGTCTGAACCGCTACGCTGGGGCAACGTTGTCTGGGTCAGACGAGTCCTCCGGGTCCGAGCTCCGCGATTCGCTGCGGGTGCTCAGCGACCATCGCTGGGTTGTCGTCGTGGTGACCTTCCTGGTCGTGGCGATCGCGCTGTCCCTCACCCTGCTCCAGACGCCGAGGTATGACGCGACCTCGGAGATTGTGTTTGTGAACTCGGCCGCGAGTGCGCTGTCGCCCGCGGCTAATCAGCGGAGTCTTGATCCGGCTCGCGATATTCAGACTGAGATTGAAGTGATGACCAGTAGTCCGATTCGCGAGATGGTGAAATCCGCTTTGCATGCTTCGGATCTTCCGATGGTCTCGATCAGTCCCGTGAATGCCACCAATGCGATCCGGATCACCGCGATGTCATCCGATCCGAAAATGGCGGCGCGCATCGCCAATCAGTACGCCGACACCTATCTGACCTACAAGCGGGCTCAGCTGGCTGACACCTTGCAGGCCGCGGGCAAGGTGATCCAAGGTCGAATTGCCGGCCTGCAAGCGCAGATCGACAGCCTGAACGCCCAGATCAGCGCCGCGCCGGCCGCCGGGCGCCTGACGGTGGATGCCAACGTCACCCCGCAACGGGACGCGTTGATCTCCCAGCAGACCGCCCTGCAACAACAACTCGATCAGAGCCAGGTCAATGCAGTTCTCTCCGACGCCGGCGTTCAGATCGGCGACCGGGCATCGGTACCGGCCTCACCATCCAGCCCACGACCTCTGAAGTCTGGCGCCTACGCCCTGGTGGTCGGATTATGTCTCGGGGTCGGTTTGGTGGTGTTGCGAGAGTTCCTCGACAACTCCGTAAAGTCGAAAGAGGACGCCGAGCGGGCGACGGGCGGTGCCGAAATCCTGGGCCTCATCCCGATAGTCCCAGGATGGAAACCCAGGGATAGTCCAGTGCTGGCCTCCCTGAGCGCCCCGACCTCACCGGCCGCCGAGGCGTACCGGGGACTCCGGACCGCGTTGAACTTCCTCGCTTTCGACGCGTCGTTGCGGCTGATCCTGGTTACCAGTCCGAGCGCCGGCGAAGGTAAGACGACGACGGTGGCGAATCTGGCGATCGCGTTCGGGGACACCGGTCAACGCGTCTGCGTCGTTTCGGGTGATCTTCGCCGGCCGCGAATCCATGAGTTCTTCGGGTTGCCCAATGACGTCGGTCTCACCACCGTCGTGGAACGGCGGGAGGCTCTCGCCGGCTCGACCCAGCGGATCGGTGACGCCGACAATGTTCATCTATTGGCCGCCGGACCCAGCCCGCTAAAGCCCTCTGAGCTCCTGGCATCGGGGCGGACCGAGGAGGTCCTGAGAGACCTGGCCGAACAGTTCGACATCGTATTGGTGGACTCGCCGCCGGTGTTACCGGTGACCGATGCATCGGTACTCGCGGGTCGCGTGGACGGGGTGCTCCTGGTCGCGCGGACGGGTGTGACCAAGAAGCGTGCCTTGGCGCGCTCCGTCGAACTGCTCCAACAAGTTGGCGCTCCGGTGCTCGGTCTGGTCATCAACGGCGCCGAGGATGAGGTCCGATACGGCTACTCGTCGCGGTACTACGGTGGGCTCCCGTCGTCGCGGGGCGACACCAGGCACCGTGGGCAGCGGGCGTCCAGGACTCACTGAGTCAACGACGTCGCTCCTTCGCTGAGATCGGCGGCGAATCATCACCAGGATCCCGGCCGATCACTGCAGGGACGCTTTGGTTCGGACTGGCGGAGGGCGGTACCGACGAGCGGGACTGGGCGCCGGATGGGCCTCGACCGGCGGGGCCGTGGAGCACGGTATGGCGTCGCAGGGCCCAGTGGGCGGGGCCGTGGCGCATGGTTGCGCACCACACGGGCCATCGACGGTCGCAAACGGGGCCGCCCGAGCCGACCCGGTGACCATGCCCACGCCAGTGAAGGCCAGCAGGGCCAACGACGCCGAGCCTGCGACGCGCGCCACCTCCGCGGTCCGCCGGGCGCGTCGTCGCCGCCGGGGTCGGGGGGAACCCTTCTTGTCGTCGGCGTCGCCGTGGCCGAGGAGGATGACTCCTGCGACCGATGCTCCTCCCAGGCGCAGGTTCGTGACCGTCTGCGAAACGTCCTGATGTGTCGTGACGCCTGCCCGGCACACGAGGAGAGTGGCATCGGCCCGGGCTGCGACAACGACACTG
>JAUTXN010000047.1 GCA_030838045.1 Acidimicrobiaceae bacterium | reverse complement strand
CAGCACCGCAATGGTGATCACGGTGGCACATCGAATGCCCGCTGCAGCAGCAGCTCCACATGTTCCAGCGCCCCTTGGACCCAGCCCTGCTGCATCGAATAGGCCTCACCGCACACATATATCGGGGCATTCGGCACTGGCTGGACAATTTTCTCGGTCACGACCCAGCTCTGTCGGTGCACCCTCCAGGCGTGACATCCGCCGCCGAACGGGTCGGCGGTCCAGTCCCTGTAGATCGTGGAGAAGGGCGGCTCCGGTTCCACCACCGAAGGGTCGATCCCGTACGCGAAGCGCAGCAACCGGTGGATCTCTGCGGCCATGGCCGTCGGTGCCTCATAGTCGCTCCAGCGATGGTGGCTCCTCGCCGCAGCCGATCGATCGGCACTGGAGACCAGCTCACTCCAGTGTTGGATCGTTCGTTCGTCGTTATACGCCACCACCAACGAAAGGGCGCTACCACCCGGCATGTCGGCGTGATCGTTCAGGGCAAACGACATCACCTGACCCAGCGGCAGGTCCGACGACCCACGCCTGCTAGCGGGGCTCGCAGCCTGTTCGCGCCACCACGCTTTCCGGTAGCAGCAGCACACGTTGAACATCGCGACGGGTCGAACCGAGCCGATCAGACGACCTACCGCGGGATCGGACAGGATCTCGGCACGTCCCCGGTCAACGAGGCGTTCCAACGATCGGGGAGGCATGGCCAATACGACGTGCCGGGCGTAGCGGCGAGTCGAGGCCCCGAATGCGTCACCACTGCTTGTCGGTCCATCGGCGAACCGCAGCTCAACTAGCCCCGCTTCGGTAACCTTCAAACCCGTGAGTTCCCGGCCGCAGAAGACCCCTCCCCCGGCGCTGGCGATCCGCCCCGACAAACCGTGGGCGATCGACTGCATTCCGCCAGTGGGCCGCCGGTAGTCCGTACCGCTCGCGAGGTCGCCGCCAAACCAGGCCAACGCGTCAGCCGCGTTCCAATCACCCATCACGGCGGCATACCCCGACACTCCGGTGACCGCGTCGTACCCCTCTGCGGTCATGACCTCTCTCAGCAGATCCCACAGTCCCCAGTCGCTGAGGCGACGCCCCGCCCACGCGCCCCGCTTTCGGATCTCGAGCCACTCCGCGGGCGATAGACCAACTGGATCGCGTCCAATTACTGTCTCGATCGCGGCGCGCATCTCATCGACCGGCGATGCCGGCGCCGGTTCATGCCCCCGGGGTTCCCGCCCCGAAGCGGTGCTGGCTGTCCCATCACCGGGGTACCGGTCAATCCGGGGGTACACGACGTTGTCGGGTCCCACGATATGAGCGGCCACGGGGAGTCCAAGTTCCTGCTCCACAAGTCGGACAACGAGGTCATGGCTGGCCCGGTAGCGCAGCGCACCCATATCCATGCACACGGGCTCCGCCCCCGGGGGCCGCAGCGTCAACAGCCGGCCACCGATCCGCTGGCTCATCTCGAAGACCGCGACACGCGGCGCCCCGGCCCGAAACCCGGCCAGCTCGTCCAACACCGGACTTGCCCCCCGAGGGCAACTCAAGACTCGCCACGCGGCGTACAACCCGCTCACGCCGCCCCCGACTACCGCGACGTCCAGCGTCTCCTCATTGTCGTCCATCGAAATGGTGACGCACCACCTGACACCCCCTCGTGCCCACCGGTTGAATGCGTAGGGACACGATACCGTCGCCACGGTATCTTCCGCCGGGCCGTCTTCGGGCCCTTGCCCCGCAGTCAGCACCCGGGTAGGGTTTCATCCAACTCCGGTCGGTCCGACATTTTCGAGAGAGATCTACGAGGAGACGCGATCAGCAAGAAACTATTCGTCGCAGGCGTGTGCTCCGGTGCGGCCATTGCCGCCAACTGGCGGGGCCTACTCAAGCGCAGCCTCGTGTTGGGCATGCGGGGGGAGGCCCGATTGAAGACCTCGATGCTCCGCGGTATCGAGACCGTCGCGGACGTCACGCAAGAGGCCCGATGGGAGTTCGAGTCCGGGCCCACCGGGTCGGCGCCGGCGCCGGCGCCGACCGCAACGCCAACCCGCAGCAACGGGCGAACACCGCGTCCCCGACGGCAATCTAAGTCCGTAGCCTAAAGGCGCCGACAGTCGCAGCGATACAGACCGGGACGGAGATATGAACACCAGTCCCCAGCCCTTGGCGCGTCGCCTCGTTATACGATCACAGATCCCGGGGCGCATCCGGCTCGACGCGCCCGGGCTGCGATCGAATCCCGCTCTTGCTTCGGCAATCGAACAGGCCCTTACCTCTATGGCCGGGGTGCGCACCGTCACCGCGAATCCGACGTCGGGCACCATCTTGGTGCACTTCGATCCCGCCGCCGACCTTGAGCGCATCGAAGCAACTATCCGATTCCAGATTGACCGCCACCCGACCGCGACGAGGGAAGTCCCGGTTGACCAGCGGTCGCTGCGACGCGTCCTAGCGGTGGCCCTTCCCGACAGGAGGGTGCTGGCCCGACCGGCCTCGCTCACGGTGACCGCGCACGGATTGAACATGGCCCAGAATCTCGCCCTCATCTCGACAGTCACGGTGGCCAGCGGAGGCAGGTCCCGGTTCCTGCGCCGCCTCGGGATCACCGATACCCGATCGCAGCTTCGGGTCATCACCGGCGCCAGCGTGGTCTTGACGCTCGGAGAGGTCTGGATGCAGCATCAGCGCGGGAAGGCCTGGCGGCGAGCCTCGTTAAACGCCGAGCACGACCTGCGCACAGCTGTCTTTTGTCACCTCCAAACCCAGGATCTGTCATTCTTCGACGACCACGGCACCGGCGTCCTGCTGAACACCATGACCGACCAGGTGGCCAGCGTCGGTGCACTGATCTGCGGGGTCGACGGCCTCATCGAGTCGTGCATGATGGTTGCCATTTCCACCGTGGCGTTGGTTCGGACGTCGCCCCGCCTGGCGCTCATCGCCGCGGCCGCCATTCCCATCGCGGTCCTCCCCGCCCGGCTACTGGGCGCCAAAGCCGAACAGGCGTTCTCCGAGGTCGCCGAACCGGCCGCCGGATTCACCCAAGGCCTCGAGAACATATTGACCGGCATCGTCGAAGTGAAGAGCTTCACCGCCGAACCTCGCGAGGCGCTGCGGGTAGAACATCTCAGCGCCGATTCGGTGTCGGCGCTGCAATCGGCCAGCTCAGCTGCTCTGCTGCAAACCACGGTGGTCAAGAACGTTCTCTACCTCACCGCGGCCGCCATGTTCTGGCAGGCCGCCCGCCAGGTCGTGGCCGCGAGGGTCCCGGTGGCCAAGCTCACCCGGGCGGTCTATTGGATCCCCCAACTCATGGGAGCCATTGGCGCCACCGCACAATCGGCGGCCACGTACTACGGCGCCGACGCCGCCGCCAACCGCTTGGCCACCGTGCTCGACGCCACCGCAAACATTCGAAGCGGTCCCCTCCGGGCCCGGCCCGACACTATCCGAGGTCAAGTGCTCGTCGAGGACTTGACCTTCGGGTACGACCCTGAGCGACCGGTGTTACGGGGCATTTCCTTCGAGTTGCCCGCGGGCGCCACCTTGGGCATTGTCGGTCCTACCGGGTCGGGGAAGAGCACACTTCTACGCCTTTTGCTGCGGTTCTACGAACCGGACGTGGGGCGGATACTGCTCGACGGTCGCGACATTCGACAACTCGACCTCACCGACCTCCGGTCGGCCATCGCGCTGGTGTCCCAGGAGGTGTACCTCTTCGATGACAGCCTGGCGGCCAACCTGCGATACGGCCGGCCCGACGCTACCATCGAGCAGATCGACGCCGCCTTGGCAGCGTCGGCCGCCACCGATGTCGTCGACGCCCTCCCGGGCGGCCTCAACGCCCAAGTGGGCGAGCGCGGACACCGGCTGTCGGGCGGTCAGCGCCAACGCCTGGCGCTCGCCCGGGCCCTGCTCAAAGACTCGCCCGTCCTGGCACTCGACGAAGCGACGTCGCACCTGGATTACGCCTCCGAGGCGGCCATCAAAGCCTCCCTGAAGACCGCCGCCGCCCACAAGACGATCATCCTGATCGCCCACCGCCTCTCGAGCGTCCGCGACGCCGACCACATAATCGTGCTCGATCACGGCGCTATACGCGAACAGGGCAGCCATCAGAGTCTCTTGGACCAGGAGGGCCTCTACCATCATCTCTGGCAACTGCAGAGCTGACCCTCACGGAGCCTCGGGGCGCAACGACGGCAGGACCAGCGCCCAGAAGCGGTCAAGGCGGACGAGCAGATCTTTCCGCTGATGAAACTCGTTCGATATCGTCTGCGCCCCGAAAAAGAATGAGACCACCAGCTCCGCGATCTCCTTCGGACGCACGTCGGCCCGGAGTTCGCCCCGTCTCTTCGCCTGCCGCAGCAGCTGCGTGATACGGTCGATCCAACCTACGAACGGCCGAGGAAGATCCGCATTGATGACATTGCGCTCGTTCGTCAACCGGGCCCCGGCGCGCGTGATGGGATTATGCTGGAACAGTCGACCGACCTGGTAGGTGAGCTCCACGAAGGCATCAAGTCGGTTGTCGGACTGAGACAGCGCCGCCTCACCCACCGCCGCGAAGAGCTCAAAATGGCGCCGGACGATTTCCACGACGAGAGCTTCCTTCGTCGGAAAGAAGTAATACAACGCCCCTTTCGTCAGATCCAGACCCACCACGACGTCGTTGAGGTTGATACCATTGTATCCGACGTCGGCGAAGGCCTCAGCGGCTGCGACGACAATCCGCTCCCGGGTTTTCGCCCCGCGACTCTCCCGCGACGTTCCTGGCTCCGCCTCACTATTGCTGCGTGAACGCTCCAATACATCCCTCGATTTCCTTGATTCCGTACCGTGGCGAACGTAGGTTGAATTGCGAAGTCCGCCTTCGGTACGACCCGCCCGATCGACCGGACCATCTGGAGTGGTGTGCGTGCCCGCAGATACCTTTTTGGAACCGGCCGAACCTCCCGACGACGCTGGGTCCATCAGACACGACCACCCGACGAATCGGCCCCAGTGGTCACAGACGATCCCCCGGGATCGGGTCCACCGGGCCTCGGTGGCCGAGGTCTTCCTGACAAGTCTCGACTCGACCGGCGAACCGGACAGCTTCCTCCTTGGCGCCCAATGGCCACGAACCCACTCCTTCTATCGACCAGACAGGCTCGGGCGCCAAGACCCAATGCTTGTCGCGGAGACGCTGCGCCAAACCGGCTTGGCGATCGCCCACTGCCATTACGGTACTCCCCTGGGTTACCAGTTCATCATGTGTGACATGCACTACGCAATCGCCAACCCTCGGGTCCTCCAATGCGGGCCCGCCCCCACCAACCTGATCCTGCGGGCCGCATGCTCACAGATCCGGCGCAAAGGCGACCTCTTCAAGGGGGCGACGGTGTCAATTCGGGCCGTGGTCCAGCAAGTCACCGTGGCTCTGGCATGGGCGACCATGCGCTGCCTGCCCCCGAGCGACGGCCACCTCCGGTCCCACGGCGCCAACGCCGCCCTCCCGGGCACCGAACCGCTGCGCCCCCTCACGCCTTCGCTCGTCGGACGGCGGGAGGAGGCCGACGTCCTCTTGGGCCAGCCCGAACCGGGAGCCGCTCACGCGACTTGGCCGCTACGAATCGACCCGAACCACCCGGCGCTCTTCGACCACCCTCTGGACCACATCCCGGGGATGGCGCAGCTCGAAGCCGCCCGCCAAGCCGCGCTGGCCGTCACCAAGGCGGCCGGCCACCAGCCACTCGTCGTTTCATGCCATGCCGTCTTTCAACGGCCCGGACGCCTCGACAGCGCCGCGTGGTGCCATGCGACGGTACTGGACAACAGAACCTATGACGGGCCCGAGAACGAAACATCGCCGCCCGGCCGGACCGTTCAGGTGGCCGTTGCCGACAGGTCGGCGACGCTTTCGGTGATAACGCTCACCATGACCGACTCTCTGTTCGCCCTTCCCGAGCCCAACTCGGATCGGCCCACCGCCAGCTAGCGCACCGAAGAGCATTCGAAGCACGCCCATGACAGTTCTTCTCTTTGACCTCGATGGAGTTCTCGTGGATTCCGCCCACGCCTACTATGACGCCTGGTCGACGTGGGCCACATTCCGCGGCGTCGACCTGGACGCCATTCGACAGGTGGCGTTCGGACGCCGGCCGGTCGACATCATTCGCCACGTCGTCCCCGGGTGCAACGCCACACACGAGGCCGAACTGCTCGACCGACTGCTCCAAGCGACCACCGAACCGGTCAGGGCAGCCGACGCCGCCGCCGAACTCCTCGCCCGCCTGACCGACGGCCGCTGGGGCATCGTCACCTCGAGCGCTCATGGTCAAGCCCACCGAATGCTCCTTGAGTCCGGGCTGCCGATACCGTCGATGATCGTCTGCGCCGAAGACGTCGTGCGCGGCAAACCCCACCCCGACTGCTATCGCCTCGCCGCCCGCCGACTGCATGTCACTCCTTCCCAATGCGTCGCGGTCGAGGACGCACCCGACGGTATTCGTGCCGCACGAGCAGCGGGCATGGCGACGATCGCCCTCTGCACCACACACTCGCGCCATGAACTGGCCCTGGCTGACACCGTGGTCGAAGCGCTGGCTGACGCCGTTCCTTTGCTGGTCGACCCCACGCACCGCGCCGAGGATCACCCGGGGAGCAACGTTTTCCTCCCCTGGCCGCACCCGTCGCCCCCATCGTGAGTAACCGGGGCTTGTCGTCTCCCGGTTCGGTCAGCCTTTGAACAGGCGGGGCCCAACGCGCCCTGATCCTGGGTACACCGGAAACGGCGAGACCAGAGGTGGTGAACCGTCTCATAGCCCACGAGCCTCGGCTGGAATCGCACAAATCGTCCATCACCATTTCGGCTCCGACGTCTACGCCGGTTCTCGGGGGTCCATATAGCCTTGATGGGAACGGCTTCGACCCCCGCCCGGCCGACGACCGCCAGATTCGGG
>JAUTXN010000039.1 GCA_030838045.1 Acidimicrobiaceae bacterium | reverse complement strand
CGACTCGAACAGCACCTCGGGTCCCAACGCCTCGCTGCCGACGATCGGCCGGCCCGCCAGCAGGCAGATGACCACGACGGCCGACAAGGCCGACGCCGCGGCCCACGTCAAGGCGGCCAGGGCGGCCACCGGCACCCCGGCCAGCCGGGCCGCCTCGGGGTTGTCACTGGCCGCGCGCACGCCCGCACCGAGCGCGGTCCACCGCAAGACCGCGGCGAACCCGACGGCCAGCGCCGGCACAAGGACGAGCAGCGCCAGGTCGGCCCCGTGCAGCACCACGCCCCGCCCCAGATCCACCGTCACCGAGAAGGGGACCGGATACCCGCCGCGGCGCCCGATGCCGGCGATCGCCACCAGGCTCAGCGCCAGCGACAGCTCGCCTACGCCCACCGTGGCGATCAGCACCGCGGCCGCCGACCCGCGGCCGACCCGGCGGACGACGACCACCTCGACCAGGGCCCCGGCGGACGCCGCCGCACCCACGGCGATCAGCGCCGCCAACGCGAACGGCAGGCCGCCCGGCCCCACCAGCCACGCGCACAGGGCGGCCGCCGCCGCGCCCAGCTCGGTGTGGGCCAGGTTGACAACCCGGCTGGCCCGGTACACGAGCACCAGCCCGGCGGCCAACCCGCCGATCGCGAGGCCCGTGACGAGCCCGGTCACCGCCATGCTCCGCGTGAGCGTGACCAGGCCGAGGGTCACCCCAGCAGCACCGGCGCCAACAGGTCCGATCGCCCGGCCAGCTCCTCGGGCGGCCCCGAGAAGCGGATGGCCCCTCGCTCCAGGAACCAGGTCCACGACGCCAGGCGCAGCGCCCGGGTGATCGACTGGTCGACCAGCAGCACGCTCCCGAGCCCCGCCAACATGGCGCCCACATCGTCGGCCACGGCCCCCGAGAGGCCCAGGCTCATCTCGTCGACGAGCAGGACACGGGGTCGGGCGACGACCGCCCGGGCGAGGGCGACCATATGCTGCTCCCCCGCGGACAGGGTGCCCGTTCGCTGCCTGCGCCGAGTGGCCAGGTTGGGGAAAAGGGTGAGCGCTCGATCGACGGCGGCCGCCGCCCCCGTCGCCCACGGGGTGTTGCGCACGCCGAGCGCCACGCTTTCCTCGACCGTCAACGAAGCGAACGTGCCTCGCCCGCCGGCCACCAACATCAAACCCCGCCGGACCCGCTGGCGGGGCGACAATCCCGAGATCTCCTCGCCGAAGAGCCGGACGCTGCCCTGCGCCGGGATCACCCCGGCGAGGGCCCGCAGGATGGTCGACTTCCCGGCGCCGTTGCTGCCGACCAATGCCCCGAGCGCGCCCGGGCGCAACTCCAAGTCGATACCCCCGCACACCTCGACCGCGCCGAAGGCAACGCCCAGCCCGCGAACCGAAAGAGCGGCCGGTGGATCGGTCACCAGCGGCCCTTGGCGAATGGGGCCAACTCGGCGTAGCAACTGTTGCCGCCCCCGCAGTCTTCTCGCCACTCGATGACCCGGTAGCTGTCGGCGCCGTCGAACTTTCCCGGCCCGAAGCTGAGCGGTGCCGTCAGCGCCACGTGGTCCGAGAATCCGGACACCTTGTCGAACGCAGCCGAGAACGAGGCCCGGTTGAGGTGCGGGCCGGCGGCAGATGCCACATGGGAGACCAGCGCCAGCTCCTCGCAGAACTGCGCCAGTTGGAGTTCGTCGGCCAGCCGCTCGATGCCGCTGTCGGGGAACGGGCGTCCCCCTGTCTTGTAGACGGTGACGCAGTCCTGCAGGGCCGGCGACAAGGGGGTGTGATCGGTCCCGATTCCATTGCCGGTCAGGTCACTGGTGTAGGCGGTCACGCCCCGCGTGCCCCCAAACGACGGCGGAAAGAAGCTGGTGGCGACACCGAGCGACAGCTGGCCCAGGTCGCTCACCGAATAGTGCGCCTGGGGCCCGTTGGCGCCCGAGGCCTGCAGGAACAGGAACGTCCGCAAGAAGTCGAGGTCGGGCAGGATCAGGTCGACCTTGGCATCGCGAAATCGTGCCGCCGCGCGCTGCGCGTCGGCCGTCGCCGAAGCGATCGTGAGGCCCGAGAAGGCCGCCTGGGCTGCCACCTTCAGGCCCTTGCTGGTCAGGTAGGGAATGAAGACGTTCGAGACCAGGGCGTCGTCCTCGGCCGTGTCGGCATGTGCCAGGCCGATCTTGGTGTCGGGCGTCACCGCCTTGGCCGAGATCAACGCCTCGACCCAGTTCTTGAACATGCGGTCCTTCGACATGGCGACCTGGTGGACCCAGCCGGCATCGGCGGCCAGGTCGGCCTGCGACGACGAGTTGCTGGTCACCACCGGCGTCTGGCGCATCGCCAGGCAACGTTCCTGGGCGTCGTCGGTCAAGCTCACCTCGGCCAAGGTGACGAAGACCTTCTTGTCGTCGGCCTGGTCGACGCACGCCGTCTGCGCCTCGGCCGGTACGAGGGGGCTGAACTCCGAGACGGCCAACGTGACCCGCCGCCCCGCGATGCCACCACGGGCGTTGAGGTCGTCGACCAGCGGCTTCAGCAACTCGGCGACAGGGCGGCCGCCCAGGCTGCTCAAACCGAACTGGGCGAACGAATCCTGGCGGTAGGCGACGACCCCGATCGTCATCGTGGTGGCGGTGACGCCTCGGTCGCGATCCGCCCCCGGGTTGACCACCCGGTCGGGCGCCACCATGGTGCCCGCGGGCGACTTGTGCACCGAGCAACTGGCCAGGCCCGTCGCCACGAGGACGACGGCGACGGCCCGACGGACCCGGCTCACAACCGGTCGAGCAGTTGGGCTTTCTTGGCGTCGAACTCCGCCTGGGTGAGGACACCCCGGCTGCGCAGCTCATCCAGCTTCTCGATCTGCTCGGGAATCGACAGTTCCTGCCGGCCCGCCATGCGATCGGCCATCCGGGTCTTCGACGCCTCGATCTGGCGGTAGATCTCGTTTTGGATGCGACCGGGGTGGGGCAGGTCTTCGAAGGTCTCTTTCCCCCCCTCGCCGGCGGATTCGATCACCACGTCGCCCGCACCGATCAGCCGTTCGAATACCCGCTGCCGGTAGCTGATGTCGTTGATGTGGTCGAGGGGGATCTCCCGGCCACTCTTGGCCAGGATCCCCGATCGGTGGATCAGCCGGTGGTTGGTCAGGACCAGGCTGGTCGTCGCCCACCGGGCGTAACGAGCCACCAGCCAGAGGGCAGCCAGGAGCAGCAGGCCCGCCAGGATGTAACTCAGCACCGTCAGGCTGGTCGCCGTGGCAACCGCCACCGTGGCGACCAGTGCCACCACGACCACCGCGACGGGGGCCACGAGGAACCACCAATGGGGATGGAGGTCGAGGACCACTTCTTCACCCTCGTTGAGCAACTTGGTCGGGAAGGCCACCGCTCAGCCCAGCTTCCGGGCGATCGAGGCCGCCGACCGCAACAGCGTCCCATCGGCGCCCGTGGCGTCAGGACGAAACGTCGGGCGCCGCACGGCTTCGACGAGGAGGTCGGCCAGAAGGGTCGGGAATGGCACCGGGGCCGGATCGACCCACAGATACTTCGCCAGCGATCCAGGAATCGTGTTCACCTCGTTCACGTACCAATTGCCGTCGTCTACCAGGAAATCGATTCGGGCCACCCCGCGCACCAGGGCGAGGGCACCAACCGACACCGCCGCATCCCGGATCGCCTTTTCCAACTCCTCCGGAATGTCCGCAGGGAGTTCTCGTGGGGCGCTCACCATCCCGTCACCACCCAGGTATTTGTCCTTGTAGCCCAGGATCTCCGACGAGCCGGGCGAGCGCAGCGGCCGTTCGATGGCCGAGAGCTGCAGTTCCGGCCAGGTGCGCACGGCGACGTTCAGGTCGTACGAGGCCGGGAGGTAGGGCTCGGCGACCGCGCCCCGCCGGAGGTGGACGCTGTCCTTCGCCAGGGCGCATGCCGTGGCCCAGTCCTCGACCACTTCGATGCCGATGGAGGAGCCGCCGAAGCGGGGCTTGACGATGAACGGTCCGGGAGTGGCCCACGGTGCGGCGCGACCCGGTTCGACCAACGCCCGGGGCAGGGTGGGCAGGGCGGCGGCGGCCACGGCGCCCGCGAAGGCCAGCTTGTCCATGCCGAGGCCGGCCCCGGCCACGCTCGGTCCCGTGTAGGCCACGCCCGCCAGATCGAGGGCACCTTGCAGGGTCCCGTCCTCACCCGGACCACCGTGGCAGCAGTTGACGACCGCGGAGATTTCGAGTGGCCGTTCCTTGCCCATGAGGCCACCCTTGGCGGCGACGAATCCGCCGGCCCACGCCGCCAGTTTGAGCTCCCGGGCGCCTTTCGGCGCGCCGTCGAGAAAGGCCTCGCCCTCCAGGCCGGGGTCGACCGAGAAGAAATCGCCGGTCTTGGCCCAGTAGATGGCCGTGACCGGGGCTCCCCCCTGCGACAGCGTGTGGGCGGCCTGGAGTCCCGTCAGGATGCTGACATCGTGCTCGGGCGAGGGGCCGCCGAAGAGGACTGCGGGCGAGCTCACAGCCGACATCCTTTCACGGGTAGTGGTC